>JAAYJV010000114.1 GCA_012522755.1 Candidatus Hydrogenedens sp. | reverse complement strand
TCTTCATTCACCTCCAATGACACACGAACTCACCAAATACCCCCGGCAGTTTCAATCCCCTCGTGTCGGGGCATCTTCATTCACCGTAATAGTTCCCCCGAACATCGGGCGAGAATGAAAAGTTTCAATCCCCTCGTGTCGGGGCATCTTCATTCACCCCGAAAGTAACTGATGCCGACCTTGAAGCTATGTTTCAATCCCCTCGTGTCGGGGCATCTTCATTCACCTTACCCTGTCTGGGAGGTGCATAAACATTGGTCGAAAGCGGTGTGAAAATTAAACCTCTTGTCAACAATTAAAAACGTGCATTGGATTAATTGTTTTTTGCAGTTAGAAATAGCGTAAGTCCTTTGATTTCAATAGCTTCGTACCTCGGGATCACTATCAGCATTATTAGCATGCATTAACAGCATTTCTTTTGAATTTAGGGATTCAACTTTTGTGTTCGTCTTTACTGTCTTACTATAGCCTATCAGTGGCGAAAAGTCAAGAGGTTTAGCGTTTATTTTTGGATTTATTTTTTCTTTTTCTATTTTGAAAATTTTCAGTCTGAAAAGGCTTCATTTATCAATCAGTGTTTTGTTTTTCAAGTGATATAAAAAGTTTGTGGCGATTCAATGAGGTCTTCTCCGGTTTGTTTTGCGATTTTTCTACAGTCAGCGCATAGAGGGTAATACCTTACAGAATCATGTTTTGTATCCAGAATGACATCGAGTCTTCGTCGCAGTTCCCTGAAGTTTCCTTCTGTGAGCCAGCATTCGAATACGCTTTTTTGAACGCGCGTCCCAAATTGAGTCATGAGCGAGGCGACTCTTCGTAGCCTTTTTGGATTTGCTATGTCATAGGCGATGACCCAGAATTTTTCCATGGTATTTCATTTTCCTTCATAGGGTTGATAGCTGTCAACGGCCCCTTCTATCCATCTGCGCAATCGCAAAACCTGCAGATCCATAACGCGCCTCCAGGTGACCGTTGCGACGGTGTCCGGGTGTGGCACTTTTTTCAATAGATGTTCTTCATAGGCTGCTAAAAATCTTTTTCTGGCATCATCGGTGAGTCTGCAGGGGGGATTGTTTGGATTTGCCTCATGGGCATAGTCTATATCATAGGTAAAGTCTTCGGATCCGAATTGATTTCTGTTTGCAAGAGACAGGACGAGTTTTTCAGTGATTGGCGCGCGAAACTCCTCGGCCAGGTCGCTTGCGAGGGCGGGGTGTCCTGTTCGTGGTTCGTGATACATGCCAAGGCCCGGGTCGAGCCTTCTGGCGTGGAGATAGGAGAGTATATTATAAAAAGTGAGTGTATAGGCGAAGCTGAGCATGCTGTTGATGGGATCTGTGGGCGGTCTTCGGAGTCTTTGGGTAAAGGAGAGTGCGCCTCGCTGGCAAATTCCGTAGCCATGGAAAAATGCAGCAGCGGCAGCTCCTTCCATTCCGCGCAACTGGTCTACGGATTGGGCCTCTTTTATTCTTTCTCGGGCTTGATACAGTCTTCCAATCATTTCATCCAAAGAGCTGTCCGGATAGTGATTGGCATGTTGTTGCAGCAGTTTCTGTTCCCCACGGATTCTGTTTGCGACGACCGCTTTTGCAAAGTTCAGCCTTGCTTCAGGATCATCACCGAGTGTGAATTGTGCACGCCGTAGAGCGACAGGGATGTCGTCGGCGGGTCGAAGAATACCGAAGTATTTTCCATAGGACGAAAAAAGACAAACGGGGATGCGCATGGTAAGGCAATATGCTCTGGCTCCTGTGGACATTTGTACTCTTCCGAATATAAAGATCTGTTCTATGTTATGTGTATGTACCTCCATGAGTTTCTCATCTTTTCGAAAGATGACAAAGCGGCCATTGTTGACGCTGAGTGTGCTTCCCTGTTCCTGAAGATATAGCGTGCGCATTTCCACATGGGGAATGGTTTGAATGGGTGCGGGTCTTTCTTTTCTTGGCGGTGGTGTCTGGTCTTTTTCGTAGGGGTGTGGCAGTGCGGGGATGAGTTCTTCTTTATGAAATCGTGCACCTAAAAACTCAAACCCTTCTTCAAAGGAAACGCGTTTTGTTTTTTCACGTGCCAGTGACAATCTCAGGGCATCGAGGCTTTCTTCCATTTCTTTTTCGCATTCATCGGCCCAGGCTGGATGGGGAAAGAATATAGCCATATCGTCGGCATATCGGATGAGCGCCCACTGATTTTGTATCATTTCTTTGTCAAAAGGAGTCAGATAGATGTTTGACAGGAGGGGAGAGAGGGGCAGTCCTTGGGGAAGTCCAATAGTATTGATCTCCTGGACGGCTCCGATGGCAAAGGGCGTGATAAGCCACCGATGAATCATTTGTATGACAGTGGCGTCGATGCCGTAACGGGTCAACATATGGAGGAGCGGAGCATGAGGAACTGATTCAAAAAAGCGTGCTATATCGGCACAGATTCCCCATTGCCATCCATTGTCGCGTATGGAGGCCACGGCCTGCAAGGCATCATGGACTCCTATACCGGTTCTGTAGGAGTAACATGCTGAGGTGAGATGAGGTTCCAGGATGGGGGTGATTTGTTGGAGTGCTGCGGTTTGTACGACACGGTCTCTGAGGGTAGCAATGGCGATACGTCTGATGCCTCCGGAAGCTTTCCGTACTTCTATGACGCGATAAGGTTGTGGCTGGTATCGCTGTGCCTGAAGGTCTGCGGTGAGGGCATCGAGTTGTGCGTCCAGATCCGCTGTAAAAGCCGGCATATCAATGCCATCAACGCCTGGTGCAGGCCCTCCCTGGCTAACCTGTTCCCACGAGAGTTCAATTTCGCTTCGAGTGAACATGACGGCAATTCCTTTCAACGCCCGTCGATCGATGTTATCGTATCGGCTGCAAGTGCAAGGTACTGCTTTCAGTGTTTTTTTTGAATGACTTTATATGTCAGTATACCATAAGATGTGTTGTCAGCCTTATTTTATATTATGATGAGCAGCTGCTGTAAGAAAGGGGAAAGAACATGCGTATACCTGGTGTGTATCATTTATGAAAAGGATAGATTTGTCTGTTTCCAGGGCTTTGTGTATACTGGAGGAAAGAGAGGAGTTTTTTGGGAGATATGAATGCAGGTGTTCATGAGATGGTTAGGGTTGCCTGATGATGAGTGAGAACTTTCCATTCTCTTCCAACCGTGCGCGGTTGCATGTTACTCATGGTAACACGAGTGATCGCTTTATGCATTTCACTGGTGTGGAATTGCGCTTTGATGAGATTATCTTTGATCATTTGCGTCGTCATGGTTTTGAATGCATCGCCTTTTTCGGGCATCGGGGATGCTATTTTTTTGATGAACAGTCTCTGAGACATTGTGCGCCACAGGCTCTTGATAACCAAGGAGCAGGATTAGTAGGTCATTCACTGGGTATCCGCTTGACGCGTCCACGAGTCTCAATGCCTGATCCTGCTGGTACGCGATGGTGTTTTCCAGATATGACTCAGATAGGTCAATTGGTAGATACGGTTAGAGAGATACTTGCTAATCAAGTGCGTACGGCGGTTGTTTTTTCCGATCTGCATCTATCCAGTCTTTTAGAACACAATTCTCAGTTGCGTCTGGATTTTAATGCACTGGTCATGAATGAACTGGGTCAGTTGCCTACAGACAACAAAAATATTCTTTTGTTGAATATTCCGGGGGATCCAGGCCGCCATCTGGAGCGGTTGGGCTGGTCAGATTTATTGCAGTGCAATGATGGGCCTGGTCTGGCTCAAGCGCGTTTTATCGGCCCTCCAGATGTAGATGAAGTTGAGCACTGGCTGTTCTCCCAGTATTTACGTGGAGCATTGGAGATTGTCTGGGAGGATTGGGATTTATGTGTTCGTGAACTTACTTCGAGTCTCAAGCGCCATAATCACAGCTTGAATGCCTTGGGGCAGCTTCTAGATGAAAAAGAGCTTTCGACAGATACAGTCCAATCTGTTGTGGGAGATGACATGGGGCGTAATGCTAGCGAACTTTTGAAATCATTGGTGGGTTTGGATGTGGTCAAAGAATATATCGCCCGAAAGCAAAACAGTTTTCTCAGGCGTTTACCCGAGGGCGTTGTTGCTGAGCAAGGGCGTCAGGATCTTTTACGTCTGGTTCCGCCAGCTGTTGATCCCCGCATTCGGGAATTGAATCTTCATCTGATCCTGACGGGAAATCCGGGAACCGGGAAGACAACAGTGTGTCGGCTTTTGGGTGCCTTGTATAGAGAATGCGGGTTGCTTCCTTTAGGTCATGTTGTGAAGGTCACCCGTCAGGATCTTGTGGGGCAATATGTGGGCACTACTGCTCCAAAAACACGTGCCTGCATAGAACGGGCTCTGGGCGGGATTCTGTTTATCGATGATGCCTATGCTTTATATAAGCATGAAAGCGACAGTTTCGGTCAGGAGGCATTGGATACATTGGTTGAGGCCATGACGGATCTGACTGGGCGGCTGGCTGTAGTGATGGCTGGCTATCCTGGTGACATGGATCGCCTTCTGACGGCCAATGCGGGATTGCGGGATCGCTTTGATCAGATTCTTGAAATAGAAGATTACAAGCCGGATGAGATGGAGCAGATCCTGCGCAATGCGCTGTTGCGTCTTTCGGAAAACTTGCCTTTGGAGGAAGAATTGGACAGTCTGTTGCCGCAGTTGTGCAACAGTATTTATGGCAATAGGAATGATGAATATGCCAATGCCCGCAGTCTGGAGAATATTGCGCGGGAAATGGTTGAAAAAGCTGTAGCCGAAGGGGCGGCATCAGTAAACAAGGGTCATCTTCCCAAGGAATATGTGCGATATGTTGAGAGCATAGAGACCAGTGATCTTGGTATTGTGGAGGCTCTTGATGCGTTGATCGGATTGGGTCAGGTAAAAGAAAAGATAGCTACGCTGATGGATCGTATAGAAGTGAAACAGCGCCGTATGAAAGAGACGGAAAGTCCCAATTGTTCTCTTTCGGGTCATTTTATTTTTTCGGGTAATCCAGGTACAGGGAAAACCACGGTTGCGAGGATCCTAGCCCGTCAGTTTTTTTCCATGGGATTACTGGCGAGTCCGGATATTCACGAGCAATCAGCGGCTTCATTTGTGAAAGGTTTTGTAGGGCAGACGCGTGAAAATACCACAGCATTTCTGGAGGCGGGCTTGGGCAAGCTTATTTTTATTGATGAAGCCCATCAACTGAATCCAGCTGGTGTGGGCAGCGATTTTCGCAGAGATGTTCTTGAGGTTCTGGTTCCCTTTTCAGAAAACAATCGCCAAAAGTGTATCATTATTCTTGCTGGCTATGAAAAGGAGATGAATCAGATGTTACAAGCCGATCCCGGTCTGGAAAGTCGTTTTCGCAATCGGATTCTCTTTGAGGATTACACTGCGGCAGAAATGATAGAAATCTTTGATTTTTTTGTGACAGAGGATTCCATGCACTGGCCCGGCGATTCTTTGACAGAACCATTGCAGCGGATCTTTTCAGAGATGAAAATTCATAACAGGGCATCCTTTGCCAATGCGCGTACGGTAAGGAACTTCTATGAGGAATGTCTGGATCGTCATGCCAGTCGTCTCAAGGGCTTGTCTGATGAGCATCTTGATTTTTTGTCGGCCGAAGATCTGGGATTACAGTTATGCTAAACGGATGTAGTAGAAAGAGCAGGCTTGTTTCATGGTGACTGGTAATAGCGACAGTGCGAATGTAGCTGCAGCTTCCCTTGCGGCCCGACAGTTGGCGGAGTACTTCGAACAGTGTGTATCTTCTCTGGCACAGCTGGACGGCAGCTTCTCATCAGAAGATTTGATATTGCTTTTGTCAGCTTTGGTTAAACTTCTCCGAGGCATTTCTTTTCTTTCCGATGGGGATGAGCAGGTGAACAAACAACTTGAATTGTTTTCCCGGCTTGTATATGAAAAGAATGAGACATTGAAGTTGGCGCTCGAAAAGCGAAGTGACTATCAGCATCAGTTACAACTGCTGCAAAGGGATATTGATTCTGTCAGTGAAGAGATTAAAAAGCTGGAGGTGCTCAATCGTTTTTCAGCGCTGCGAGACTCTGTGGCCGCTTTTGCCTCTGAGACACGGCCTTATCTCAAAGTTCTGGGAAGCATGTCGAAGCGGGCCTCTTCGGATGCTGCGCACTTGAAAGAATTGGAAAAAGAATGCGTAGAAAGAATAGACAAGATAGAGGCGTGTTTGAAACAGAAACTTGAAGATGAGGAGAAACAATGGGAATCGGCAAGACAAAAAGCTCTTTAAAGGGCGTACATTCTGACCAGGATGAATGGCTTTCAAAAGCTCTGGAGAGTCTTCCAGCGCTTTTCGGGCGTGGGTTGAGTGAAGAGACCCGTGAGTGCTGCCAGCGTGAATTGCATGCCGGATTGCTGAATGTTCTTTTACCTCAGGGCTGGCCGGGTCTGAAAGAGGAGCACTTTTCCACAGATCTGTTTTGTGAAGGGACCCCACTGCAGGAGTATGTCCAATCGTTGAATCCTGCAAAAATAGAAGGGGATTCCATGCGTCCTGTATTGGGACTTGCCGATTTTCTGGATAAGCAGGCTCAATCGGGGCAGGAAGAAATGCTTGTCGTATTTTTTCCAGAAGGTTTTTTCGTTTCTCCTGATCTGAAACTCATGGTATCAAAATGTTTCTTGTCCCTTCTGGCAGCGGGCACTCACAGCAAAAAACTGAGCAGCTTCCAGCGGGATATTGCAAGAATCTACCTACATCCTTCCTTGCAGCGCGATGAACCGCTTTCAGGTCTTTCCCCGGAAGCCTGTGTTTTTTATGGATGGATTCTTTTTCTCGCTGATGCCTGGTTGGGCATCCGTTCTGGAACACAACGGTCATTATTGGATCAGCTGGAAAGGCTTCGCTTTTACAAGCCGCACATTTCGCCGGGAACGGTGGACTTGTTCAAGGGGATGCTCTCTGATCCTTCCAAGTATTCAAAAAAGAACTGTTGCCGGGACTTTTCATTGCTTCTGATGCAAAGCTTTAAAGCTAATCCCTTGCATCTCTCCGAGGTCTTTTCGCCCGGGTATTCAAGAGAACAGCATCACTATTCGACGCCAGGCAAATATAAGGCGAATCCGGATAATGAGGATCATGTTGGCACCAGCCTGCTCCGTGGTGGACACTTTATTTTTGTTGCTGATGGTGTTTCCACGGCTGATCTGGGATCAGGTCAGGAAGCTTCAGAGTGTATAGCACATGTGGTTCGTCGTGCGAACCGTTCCATGTTGCACGAGAAAATGAAAGAGATGCAGCATAACGAAGCTCAAATGGGGGAGATAGCCCATAACACCTTACGGGCTCTGTTTAAAGAGGCGGATCTGGAGATAGCCGATGCACTCAATGATCTGGCAAAATCACATCCCCCGGAACAGGCTGTATCCAATCCCATGTGTTCCACATTCACCGTAGCACTGGTTGTGGGGAACCGGGCGTATGTTCAATCTGTGGGTGATTCACCTGCTCTTCTGTATCACGCGGCGACATGCCGGTTGATGAAGCTCAGTGTAGATCACACAGTAGCGATGGAAAGTGGGACAAGTCCAGGAGCAGACAGTGATGGCAAAGAGAATAAGCCCGATGCTTTGACCCGTGTGTGCGGTGCATTTTTTGATGGTGAGAGCTATAAGCCACGCAATAACGAGGCTTTTGAATTGACTGTGCAACTGTCAGATGGTGATGTCCTTCTTCTTGCAACAGACGGATTGATCCGCAGTATTGATGCTTACGATGAAATAAAGGCTCTGGATGAACTTGAAAGGGTGATAACGGATCATCTTCAAGAGTCAAAAACTGTTCGGGAAATGACCTGCGCCCTTGTTGAGCTGGCGGACAGCAGGCGTTCCAATGATAACATCACTGTAAATATTGTACATGTGCGACATGACCAGAATGAGGAGAAAGGGACCCAGCATGAGTGAAGAAATCCTGGTAGATGCTTTTTTAAGTCGGGACAATCTGATGCGCGGCAGCAGTAATGAGCCTGTCAATGCCCGCTTTCGTATAGAAACATCTGAATCCTTTGTGCAACAGCACCCGGTTTCACTTTGTGATGTGGTGCTCGTAGTAGATACAAGTGGTTCCATGGATGATCCTTTTACTGACGGACTGTCCATTTCCAAAAGAGAGGGTGTCATTCAAGCGGCCAAAGAAATGGTTCGTCATTGCAATCGGGGAGATCGCATCAGTCTGATTTGCTTTGATACGAAGGCCTATACTGAACTGGAGGATGTTCCCGCATCGGATTTGGATGGAATCAATTCTGGTTTGGATAAAATCCGGGACCATGGGGGAATGACGAATTTTGAAAAAGCCTTCAAGCAGACACAACAGGTGATACGGAATCTGAAACAACCGAGCAAGCGAGTTGTTTTTTTAACAGACGGTAATGCTACGAGTGGAAAGATAGATGTTGCCCATCGAATCAATCGTGAGTTGGCACAAGCAGGGGTTACGGTGGATTGCTTTGGAGTGGGCAGCGATTATGATCACCATCTGATGCTGAGCTTTACACAAGCCTCCGGTGGTCTGGCCTATCACCTGCCCAGTCCTGATGAAGCAGCGGGCTTGTTTGAAGAATCACTGCGAACAGCGCAACAATCATTGATTTCCAATGCAGTCCTTACCTTGGAGGTGCCCAGTCATTTTCGAGACGTGGAATTTTATCAGGCTACCCCGCAGCAGCACAACTTAAGTGTTCCTGAGGGTACTGTGCAGAAAATGAAAATCTTCAGAGTGCATTTGTCTGCTTTGGCCCAGCAGGATATTTATAATTTTGTTCTCCATGCCGGCGTGGATATTCCTTCAGGCAGTGCATCCAACTCCCTGTTCGCCCGTGTACGGCTGACCTATGATGTTCCTGTTCGTCAATTGCGTTCTCAAGAAGCGAAACATGCTCTGTTTCTGAGTTTTTCCAATAATCCTGATGATGAGGTGCGGCGCAGCGATGTTGATGATATGTATCTGACGGCAACGTTGATGAAGTTGGAAGGAGAAATGCAGGCGGCGGCCCAGGCCAACGATTGGAAACGGACAGGGGCTATCCTGGATTCCATGTGTAAACGGGCGAAGAGTTTGAATCGTCTGGATCTGGTGGCTGGCTATGAGACGCAATTGCGGCAGCTTCAGCAAAATGGTCTTCTGACTCAGGCCGACTTAAATAAATTGAGTCAGAGCACCTCGCAGGCGCAGTCACAAATGGCTCGCAAGCAACCCAGCAGTTCCATGTTGGGGGCGGATTTTTAGGAGAGATCATGAAGGAACACAAAATAAGTCTCAGTGCTGACAGTCCCTTCGTCTTGAAGTTGGATATACCGGATGGTTGCGAGATGGTCTGGCAAAGTCAGAAAGAGCTGGAGCCTTATGTCGAGAAGACTGAAGAAGAGGCTCTTCGGATTTTCTATCCGGCCAGTGCAAGCTTACGATCTGGTTTTTACGTGTTGAATGTACAGATAATAAGGCGTGATACGGGCCAGGAAGTGAAATCGGAAAGATATCTGGTGCGTGTAAAAACTGAAGTATCCGTTTCATCAACACCATCAAAAGATCAACCGGGTGGATCTGTACCTTCAAAGGCACATGCTGAAGCAGCTGTTGCGTCTGCTGTATTTCAAGAGAAAGCAACACAAGTTGAAAAGCCGGAGGAAAGACCTTTTGATATTGTCGCTTCGCAAAAGAATGGTGGTGATGCTGAGGGTCATAGGGCTGGGACGGAGGCGTTTTCTGAGAATCGTACTCTTGAGCCCCAGACACAAGGCGATACGGCGGCATCTCAGCTGATCACGGACGTACCGCAGACAGCGGCGGAAGGGTGGGAGAATTCCATGAAGGAACCGCCCATGGAACTTTGGGAAGCGTTGAACCACCCGGATATCATGCAAACGGAGAGAATAGCTGCAGATTCGCTTCAGTCAAAGCCGGTGCCTGTGCCGGATCCTATTCAGCCAGGACCCGTGGTAAGCCCTGCACCAGATCCGATTCAGTCCGTTCAGGCACCTCCAGTACAAGAGAATTTTCAGGTTGGAAAAGATTTCCAAGAGATAAAAACTCCAGACTTTCCTGCTCATAATATTCCGCAAGCACCGGATTTGCAACCGGCTCCAGTGCCAGTTTCGCCTCAGAACACCCAAGTGCTTCCTGTTTTAGACGGAGATTTCGAAGTGATTCTTTTGCGTAACAATGTCCTGGTTTCAGGCCTTGAGGCGCAGTTGGCACGAGACCGAACAACGACAGTGGGTCGGGATGTGCGTTGCGACTTGTCACTATCTGACCAGTTTTTCTCCCGTGATGAGGAAAAGAAGTGCTCCAGACAGCAATTGGATATTTATTGGATGGATGATGCTGTTTGTGTAAAAAACACAGGCCGAAACAGCGTCTATTTTGCCGATGAAAACAGTACACGGATTTCTCCGGGAAACTGGATAGCCTGGGATCCGGCTGTTCTCTTGCAATTACCTGGAGGCTTGTCGTTGCAACTGAGGAGGATACATAAATGAGTAATGGTCGCGTTTACTCAGACAATTTTTTTCAACGGAAAATCATCGAGTTTCATTTCAAAGGAAGAGTCTGGCGTTTCCCACATGTGCTCGCGGAACGTTTTGAGATCAAATCCATTTTGACTGTCAGTGGCTTCGGCGTATTGCTTACCGCTCAAGACCGAAAGATTTTTAATCGCCGGGTTTTAGTCAAGACAGGTTTTCTGGAAGACAAAGATTTACTTGTGCGTAACAATGCGGCACTGCCGGATCTTGTTGCAAAAGTGAATGTACGTTATGGCATGGAACGCAATCTTCTTCTTCATGGCCAAATGCGGAAGATCAGTGGAATTCCTATTCTCATTGATTGGCTCAAGGATATCAACCCGACCATTCGAGGACCTCACCAGGCTCAAGGCCAGGAGTTTTACCATGAAGACCCGGCTTGCTGGCAGGAAATGGTGTATCTTGTGTTGAGCTTCTTTGATGGGGTTCAGTTGGATGAATTTTGTGGCAGAAAACTTACACCCCATCAAATTACCAATAAACCGACAGAATATTTCAGTTTTGTTGCCCGATATTTGGTTAAGACCCTTCAAGCCTTTCATCGAGAAACAAAGCAAGATAACAAACAACTTCATTTTATTTACCAGGATTTGAAACCAGCCAATATCATGATTTCGCCCAAAGAAAAGCGATACTGTCTCATAGATTTCGGCGGGGTGGCGGCCCGCTCTTCAGACGACCGGATTTTGAATGGCGGAGTCTTTACAGAAGAATTTGCACCGCCCGAAGCCAAAGCAGTGCCGTTGAATCAGGAAAAAGCTGTTGCACCTACTTGGGACATTTATACCATAGGAATGACCTTGAAGCACTGTATTAAATTGTCAAAAGTCAAGGTTTCGAAGACCTTGACTGATATCCTTGACAAGTGTACAGAGGACAAGCCAAAGGATCGCTTTCAGACTCTTGATGAGTTATGGAAGGATCTCTCCAAGGTGAAATAATTCAATGCAGGAGGAATTATGTACTACAAGTCCAACATGATAATCAAGTCGCTTGAACAGGGGCGCAATGTTATTGACACCGACTGGAAGTTAAAAAAGTGGGAGGGAAGAGATAAGCTTACTTGTTTTGAATTGGAGGACACTCGTTTACAAGAACCATTAAGTCGGATTGTCTATGGTGCCACACCGGACTTCTATCGTATGGATGATCCGCTCCATATGCTGAGCCTCAAGAGTCAACTGGAAGAGGCTTGGCTGTGTGCCTCCAAAAATGTAGCCGGCTTGCCGGAATGTATTGATAGCTTCTTCTTTCACAATACCGACGGTAACATACCCGAAGACCTGCGCAAAACAATGCCCTTTTGTGTCTACCACTATAGCGATACAGCTCTCGTACATCTTTGGAAGGATGCAAATATAGGGGCTATTCAGGCTTACCTGAAGAGAGTTTCTTACAGTGTTGCATTTACAATGCGTGCCTTACACGACCATGGTATCGCCGTTCGTCAGGTCTTGCCTGAAAACCTCCGTCTTCAACGGACTACAAGAACTTTTATCCTTGCAGAGTTTTTTTCGCTGTGTCGATTTGGCAAACACGGTAATCAGTTCGATCCCCATAAAGGCCATCTTGTATTGGAAAAACAATATTGCGCACCGGAGTGTTTTTCAACAGATATACTTACTCCGGCAACGGATGTTTTTGCTCTGGGTATTCTGCTATTGCGGCTGATGGGAGCAGAGATTACAGAGCCTATCCAGAATGAGCGTCAGGTTATTGAACATCTGGTTGCCATTGAGAAAAAAAGAAAGGTCAAGTTGTCCACGGATTTAATACGAACGCTCAAGTTTGCGTTGCTGTCTGACCCGAAAAAGCGTACTCAAACGCCTGATGAATTTCTTACCTTGCTGACCGGCCGGGAGATTAAGAAAAGGCCCTTTCAAAAACATCATTCCCAAAAGAATAAAAAGAGTAATTATACAACCAGCCGGAGGTCATTTTAAGGATGAGTACAGAAGAAATGAAGGAAGATCCATTTGCAACATTAGGCCAGAAAGCACTGTCATATTTTAAAGCACACAACTATTCAGAAGCAATGGCTATTAATAAACAACTTCTGGTCAAGTATGAAGAGGCGGACCCCTCGGAAATCACTCCTAAAGATCGTCTGGTTTGTTTGTGGCGCATCTTGACCAGTATCCATTCACTTTATAAGGATATGGAAGGGTCTCACAGCAAAGATCAAATTAAAGAAGAACAGAGCTACTATGAGCGTTATATGGAAGTGATTCAGTCTGTTCCTCAGACAGAGATTGTTCCTGACGTTATTTTAACTCTCTTTAGCAATCGTTTGTCATTTCTTCTTCCCTGGGAGGAAACAGATCCTGATACATTGAACAGGGTAGCAACCCAGCTGCAGACAATGTTGGCGGAATTTTTGGAAAAGACACAGGGCCGGGTGTTAAAGCGAGACCTTTGCGACCGTTGGATGCAAGTTCTGGAAAAAGTACGACGTAATGTCGGTCGTGGCAATTTTCATAAGATGGTGTTCTTTCTGGCCGAAAGCTTCTTGTCCGTACTGGGAGAGGATAAAGACTTTGCCCATCTGCGAAGCAGCGTTTATAATCTTCTGGCGGATACGGCCTATTTTTTTTCAGAGCAGGATACAACAGATCAGGAGCGCTTTTCGCTTGTAGGAAAATATCTTGAGAAATCTCTGGAAAATGATCCGACGAGTCAGTTTGCCAAAACGATGGAAAACAATATCCGCCGTTTAGAGACAACCACCCTTCAGATTCGGGGATTCCGTCATGATACACGATCTCGCATTGGAAAGATCAGCGGGTATCTGGATCGCTTCAAACATCTGGAAGGCGAGGCAGTTCAGCAGAATATCGCCGCCATTCGTTCAGAGGTCGAAGTGCTGCAGGCTTTGATCGATTTGCATGAGATTTCGGGTAATATTGTGGGTTCGTTAAGTATCGACTCTTCTGTTGAAGAAGATATTGCTCCCTTTATTGAAGAACATGTTTCCGTATTAAGGCCGTTATTCGCCCGGGCGCCCATCAAACGACAAGGTGCGCCTGACAAATGGCGTTTCGGGCGAGGCCAAATGGGGATCGTGCTTCAGAATCTGGTTGCCAACAGCGATGAGGCCTATGTGCGCCGCGAGTTAACGATACCCGATCCTCCCTGTGAATTTATTGTAGACTATATGAATTCCAGGGTGATTTACCGTGATTTTGCTGGTGGCGTAAAAATTGCTGGAAATATTTTTGAGGCCTATGTTTCAGAAAAAGGGGTTCAAAGCGATCGGGGCCTGGGTTTGCCTCAGGCATCGCGAGCCATGCTTATGCAGGGCTACAAGCTGATTTATGATCCGGACAATCAGCCTGATCATGGTGCTGAATTTATCATGGACTTCACAGTTAATCTATAAGTTTTGCAAGAAACAGGAAACCGAGAAAGGAAGTTGAGTCATGGAAAAACGAAGCCTGTCCATTCTGTTTATGGATGATGAGCTGAGCGACAATGCACCGGCGCATCTGGCTGATGCAGTCGAGCAATTGCGTGAGAAAGGTCATGAAGTAACGGTGACGACCACTCTTCAGGATGCGTTGGATCGTTTTCAATCCACCATATTTGACCTGTTCATCATGGATCTGGATATGCATAAGGTCATTACGGCGGATGCCTTTCAAAAGGGTGAGGACGGCAGTCCGCGGGCTATTCAGGAGGCCTATCGTGGCAGTGATCTGGCACAAGTCTACAAATCACTGGATAATGGCTGTGTCATCATTGTATATAGTGGCGCAGGAACCAGTCAGGACATGCTGAAACTTGCCAATTATCATTCCTTCGGGTATGTTGCCAAAGGAGACCGCGGGATTGACAATCTGTTAAATATGGTGAGTAAAGCGCAAGAAGCGGTAACTCATGATTTGCGTCTCCCTTCTCCTCGCCAAGGAGGAAAAATCTTGGTGGTAGAAACCGGAGGCATGCCCTTTGATCGCACCCAGTGGAAATCAGTTGTAGGCGATCTGGCCAGTGTCGACTTTGTTTCGATCAAAGATGCGCCCGAACGTATGAGCACTGAAGATTATCATGCTGTGGTAGTGGCTGAAAAACAATTCAGTGTACACCACATTCCTTATTTGCGAAAATTGGCCGTTTTTCAGCCCCGCCCACATCTGGTTATTGCCTGTGATATTTCAGACGATGAGAGTGCCAAAGGAGTCCTTATCGATCTGGTGAATCTCCGTCCTTTCAAATTGGTGAATCTCGGAGCAGTCAATGCTGAGGGTGCTGTGACAGATGCTTTGAAGCAGGCTTTTCACTGGTACGATGGCTGGGAAACCTTTAAAGCAGCCATCGAATATATTCATGAGGCTGAAAAATATGTGGATTATTCTGCTTTGGCTGAAGAATATGACCGTTGTGCCTATACAGACGATGAAGGTGATGATGAAGATCTGGAAGAGCCGACTGATTGAAGGTATTCTTTCATGAGATTAGTTGAAGGGCCTTATGTAAATTGGCAGTTCATCTGTTTTTGAACTTAACTTACGAGGAATACTTTTATGCTTCGGAAAGAAGACATCTATATTACGGATACGAGCGTACTCTATTCGGCCTTACGCGGTGAGGCTGGCTTTAAGCCCATTGGTTCTGAGGAAGATGATATTCATAAGCAGGTTCAGAATTTTTGTCAATATCTGCTTAACGGAGACTATCGAGTAGTCATACCTTTTCATGCCTTTCTGGAATTCAGCGCCCAGTTTTTTCAAACAAACATTGATCATGAAAACTATGAGCGCTGGTATCAAAGCAGGAAGTTTATTTTTAAAGCACGATTGCTCCATCCTATTTTGTCGGCATCCAATATTACGCTGCAAAAGGAAATTCCAAGAGGATCGCGTATTCCCAACCGGGTTCTTGAGCCCATCCATAATTTGTATTTGCGAGAAATTCCGAGAAAAGGAGCCCGTACGAGTTTTGTTCATCCCAGTGATCCGAAATTTCTTGATGGGATGGATGGGGCAATTTTTGAAGAGGCCATTCTTGTGGCGGAGCAGAATCCCGAGACGACTTGTTTTCTTGTGTCCACAGACAGAATGCTGGTGACAGCTGCGAAGTTGCTTCGTCATACTGTTCCGGGCTCACAACGCCACAGGAACCTCAAGAGCATGAATCCTTGGGGCATGGTTCGCAAGCTACAGCGACAAAGATATCGATAAATACTTGTTCCTCTCATGAAATTGTACAGAATAAGCCCGGACGGCCGCAGTGAATTGTTGCAGACAGGCTCATTGTGGCTTTTTCGTGAAAGTGCATACAGTTTTCGATATGGCTGAGTTGCTTATGGGACGCAAAGAAGAGAACAAAAGCGTTATAAATCTGTCCTACCTGGAAAAATTTTATCAGGACATAGCCCCTTATAATCCCAGGTTTATTGAAGAAAGAGGCTCTGTTCTTGCAGAGATCAGATCCAAGCCAAAACATGTCTTTCCTGTAGTTGACTCGGAAAGCGATTCTGGTCTCATGGTGCCCTTTACAATAAAGCGCGCTATCACCTGGCATATTTCCGATGCTTTCGGTCGCTTTGCAGGAAAGAACAAGGACTCCTCTGTCTGGGAGTCATTTACATGCCTGATAGGTCTTATCCAAAAGGAGTTTTCCAAGACGCTTGGCGAAACTCAGCCCATTGCGCCTATTCTTTTCCGATATGCCTTTGATATTTCTCTTTCGGTTCCTGTGCATTTGGAAACAATTGGTGGGAGAAGTTTGCAGCTTCCATTGATAGTCGCTTTGTGCAGGGAAATAGCAGAGCAAAGCCAGGAAGGATCAGGCTTTCTCAAAGGACCCGTTTTTTCCAGTGGCGAACTCTGTGAGCGAAGCGTGTGCCCCGGGAGTCTTTTGCCAGTGAATAAAATCATTCAAAAGGCGCAGGGGTTTGTGCGAGAGTATGGTCCAAGGCGTTCAGCCATATTACCCCGGTGTCATCAAACTGATATGGAAAAAGCAGGAGTTGACAAGTTTTTCTCCTCCATTATTTATATAGCTTCGGTGAGTGAGCTAGTGGAAAAAATACCCGGCTTAAAAACGAGTCTTCTCGCTTTGCCACATATCACAGAAATGAATCGTCTTATTCAAGAGATGCAAAGGCGTCGGACAGCGTTGAATTTTGGTGATGCTGCATTGTTCCAGAACTGGTTGAAGGGGTTTCCGGGAAACTCCGGGATCAGCGATTATCACAGAGTTCAGATACACCTGGCGGAAATGCAGCTGCTGAACAGCCAGGGGTATGTTTTATCAGCGGCGAAAGTGGCAACACAGATAACAAAAAGATTCAACATATCCCGATCTGAAAAGGGGCTGTCTTTGGGGCGAGAGAGTTGTCTACAGTTTCAGACAGAACAAGCAAACAATGCTCTTGCCCGTCTTGACGCTGAAGAAGCAATTTCTTTTCTTGATGAGCATCTGAAACACCTGAATGATGTGGCTCCTGCACTGCGCGCACATTTTCAAGCCACTTATGGCCGAAGCCTTTATTTCCTTGGGAAGGTGGATGAAGCTCAGTATTTTTACAAACAGGCCATAGCTACAGCTGATTTTGGGAATACGGATTATTCCGGGCAATACAGAAATTACCTGGTTCATACCTGGTTGAGAAAAGCAGAGACAGCCTACGGTGTGGAAAAGGATACTTTTCTGGAAGAGGCGGAGCGTTTATTGACAGAGTCAGAAAGGAGTTTTGCACCTCGCACAACGGAAATTGCTTTCAAGAGCCACGCTCTTTTCTGCGAACGCCTGCACACTCAAATTGCCTGGCTCCGGCGAGAAGCATACGAACCAACGGTCGCAGAAAGCTCTCCTTATCAACAGGTCCTGATTTATTTGTATTTCAATTGTGCCCGCAACAAAGCTCATCCTTTGGAAACACGACTGGCATATTGCGAACGGATCCGACATCCCCGTAGCAGCCGGGTTGTTGGTAAAGCAGATCAAATCAATCATGTGACTTTTCTGAGAGGGATTACCAGATTATATTATCATGCGCTACAGGACGATCAAGAAGAGCTGGCGAGATGGAGGAAGGGTCTTCTCAGGACAAGCGTCTTATTGAAACGAAACGATTTCCCCGGGTGGCACACGCTTTTTGCCACACATTTGCCTTGTTCAAGAATCAACGTCGATGATATAGAAAAGCTGGCGGAAGCGGTGCCTTTTTTCTGAAAAGCTATTCTACGTCTTCCTCTTTCTCAAAAATGATCAGATCGGATTTCCCGCTGTTATCTTCCAGTGCGAAATAGCACCCTTCCTTATGCATCCATTCTGCAGGGAATATACCAGTCGCATTGTTGATCTGGATTCTCTCGGAATGATCTCCATCCTCATCCCGAAACATACAGTATACCTGACAAATGTTATAGTCATCTGAGTTGTCGGCCACATGGATGGATAACTTGATTTGTTCATCTTCCCACCTGAAGAGAATCATCACTTCTTTGTTCTCAGCCAATGTGGCATGCAAACGATGCCCGCCATCTGCAAAGACCAGAGCGTGGGGATAAGGGGAATGGGAGTCCGACAGAATATCAAGCACATCGGGATTCACTTCAAATTCTGATTCAAAAGAGCCCGTCACATGTTTTTCGAACATTGCTTTTGCAGCGGATAAAGAATCAGTTACGGAATCTGTGATCGATTTTCCAAAGGCGGCGGCCTCTGCTTCTACAGCATCAGAAGCCCAGCTGCTCAACCACCAGTGATGTGGTTCTATGGCCGAAGGGGCATACAAAGGCATGAGGGCACGCAGCGGAATACTCGCCAGTTCCGCCAGGGCGGGATCCGACCGTAAAAGCCTGTCCAGTGCTATTTCTTTTTTGATTAATTCGCGAAAAGACGGATAAATTGCAGCATCTTCCTGCTGAATAGCCTCAAAGGCCAAAGAGCGCACCAGATCGATCATGACAGCGAGTTCGTCTCTCCGGAAAAACAGAGATTCAGCCTGGTCAAACAGATCATCTTCCAGAATATCAGCAGAGTAGAGATTTTCTGCCAGAGTGAGCAAGTCCAGATCGAGCAGATAGGCTGTCGCATTCAAAGCCAACTCTTTTCTTTTCTCCTGTGATGCTTGGAGAAAGTTGCTGATCAGCTCTTCACTGCCTGTGTAGCGATAAAGCATTCCGGTATGCAACAACAAACCGGCGGCCGCTTCGCCCTTGGACATTTGGGCTTCCTGGCGTGCCTCCTCATCCCTGTAGAAAGTAATATAGTCAGCCAAGGCACTTTTATGAATTTCAATGAAATTATTTTTTTGTTCCATAAATCTACCACTCTTCTTTATCAGAATACCACTCAAAAACTAATTCTTCCGGAGATTTTTCCCGCATTTGTGTTCTTTTCTTCGGAGGCTTGTAAGGGTTGGGACATTTATCCCAATTCTCTTCTGAAAACCAGTGATTCTTCAGGTTGACAACTCTGATATCTCCCTTGCTGTCGTCATATTCTCTCCAGGACAATTTTCGTTTTATGTCAAACCAGGCCTTCTCGAAAAGATCGTAATTTGATCTTTGCCCTGAGGCACTATTTTTGCTTTGACTTCCCGTAAAATAGGCTGTTCTTAATACATTGCCAGAAACCACCATGATAAGCCCTTTACGACCCAGGGCAAATAAACTTTTACAAATGGCACCGTCCCGCTGTTGAAGCGCCCACACATACAGAGGTTTTTGAGCGGAAGAGATCAGATTTTCATCAAGCATCTTGACCAGATCATCATAGAACCCTTGCTCTATTACTCCTTGTTCTTCCCATTTCTTACGGGCCTGAGAAAGCATTCGTTTATTGAGAAGCCGATCCCAAGGTTCATTTTCATTCCAGATATGATCACACAAATGCCTGATCAGAGTTGATTTCGAGTTGAACATTTTAATATGAAGGGTTTGGGGCTGGTGAAAGTGATGTTCTGAGGTGTGAAATACCAGTGACATAATAGAGGCCCTCCCTTACTCTTGAAGATCTTTTATATTGATGAACTCAGGTGTTCCTGCAAGTTTGCTCAATGATCGACGATATCGGCTGATAGCCACATAGTATCGGTTACAGTCTGTGTCCTTTATGTCCAGAAGAGGCAATAATTTGGCATAAGACAGAAGCGGATAATCTTTGTTGATCCGTCTGGCGGCCAAGACTTCTTTTTTTACGTCCAATTCCTGAGCTTGTTCTTTAAGGTCATTGCCCAGATCTTCAAATGATCGACCGCTCCAGATGACGCATTTTTCCAACACTTGTTCACACAGATTAGGAAAAGAGGGTATCTCTTTCCACTGCAAATAATGGAGCAAGAACATCAAGGCGGCCACTTTGCTCTTTTTTTCATTGTTCAGATCGTCGAGAAGCTGCTTTGCAGTATGCGAGAATTGCTCTGTGGAATATCGCGGAACCATAGACTCTTCGTCAGGTTCAGGACTGGGCTCCATTTCAAAACGAACCAGATTTTCCTGTTTTTTGAGAGTACGAGTTTTTTCTTGGGGCGTAAAAGCCATTATAACGGTGTCCGTATTCTGCCGATTTTGCATCTTCTTGAATTCTTGAGCAAAAATCCCCGACCAGGTGCGGAAACATATTTGAAAGCTATCCAGAGTAGGATTCTCTTCCAGTAACCAATCTATCCACGGCTGAAGGCGCAGAAATTCTTTACGCTTTGACTTTAAAGGATCTTTTACAATAGGAGGCTGTACGGCATACATATAAGCGGAGTTGATAATGTTTCTCTTGTCTTCCTGTGGAAGGTCTTTTCGCACAGAGGAAACAAGAATCGCTTCATGCCAAGTCAGAATCTGTAGAACTTTTTCAGAGGCTGAGGAATCTGTAGCATCTGTAGCAAAAGTTGCCGGACGGCCTGGAGTATTTCGTATGGCGGCTTTAATATCAATTAAAGTCGATTCTAAATTCTCTTTTGTCAGATCCATAAATGAAGAACCCTTCCACAAATAATCTCTACTGTCTATGCGATCACAATCAATTATAGTATAGCAAGACATTTGAGTCCAGAGGAAAAACCTGATAAAAACACGGTGAGCAACAAGATAACAAAAAAATCAACCAGAGGATTTAAGAGGAAGGATTGCCATAAGAGTGATAGATTTTCGTTTTCAGTTCAGGCCGTTTTGATAGTCGGAGCGCAATACAGACTTGAATAAACTCCCACTGATGGACCTGATGAAAGACTGCTTTGACAACATACATCACAGGTATTACAATAGCAGTAGCTTTGACAGATCTGAAAGAATAGAGTTTAGGGATGCGAATATAAGAAATGCATAGAAATTTGATTTAATGGACTTAAAGGCATTTGCTCTGCTTGTCCATCGTGCCTTATCTTCTTTAATTTCGAGGTTTTTTATGTTGTACAGACTTCCATCCATTAATGATCATGCCGCTATTGCCAGACTTCGGGCACAATTAAAAAAAAAGAAATTCAAAGTAACAGTATGCAGCTTTGAAGGAGAACGAGGCTTTGGGTCGTCCCCTCATTTTTCCGGCAAAATATTAATTTCTAAGAACCTTTTCACCTTAGTACCTTTAGACGTAGGAGATTCTTTTCATGCTCGGATTGGTGTGAATATAGCTCCCGGGCGCAAAACATTACGATTCCACACTATCTTCTCCGATGAGATGCTCGGAACCGTACGCAGAGTCTCAGCTAAGAAAACTGACAGAGATAAAGCAGCAGCGAACAGTCCGCAGAAAAAAACAACTGTAAAACAACCTGCAAAACATAAAGTCGAAACAGACCAGCCAGAAGTAAGTGTCGATACCGTTCAGCTGGAGTCATTCCCTTCTTCACTTGAGAGTTTGAGACAGGCAGCCAGTGATGCCCGCAGCTCCAAACATACCGTACCTTCCAATGCGTTATATCGGATATACATCGATGAATCCTGGAAGTCTTCAACAACTGGTATTATTGCCGGGGTAGCTATAATCTCTCGCGGTAGTGCTATACCTCACTTGCCCGCAATGAAAACCCATCTGTTGCAAGGAGGAAGTCGCTCTCAATGTACACTGAATCAAGCCAGACAAGCATTGACAGCGCTCTTTCAAACTCCGGGTGTTTTCCCCTTTATCCTGCCAATACAACTGTCTGATGAACAAGGGACAGCAAGTTCTCATTATGATCTGTTACGGGAGACTTCCATAAAACTTCTTTTAGGTTGGCTTTTGCCACGGTCAAATCGGGGAAAACATTCCGTAGAAATCTATCTTGAACGTATAGGGACTTATGTAGAAGGATCCGATATTACAGATCAAATCAAAGGGTATTTTAGTGCCTTTAAAAATTATGACCGTGACCGTTTTGAAGCGTGGGAAATATCCAGAGTTGAGCATACGGTGAAAGACTTCGGGTATGTGCCCTATGGCGATCTTCTGGCATACATAGCTCTGGAAAAAAATCCTGATACACACGAACTTATGAAAGTGACACGATTAAAGGAATTTCCAGGTTACCTGCATTTAACCACTCGACTATCACGGCAACTGAATGAGCTGACACTGTCTGAATCGAATACAGGCATTTCTATTCTGGAATTTTTATATGACCAGTGGGGCACACACTTTTCGAAGATAGTTACAGATAATTTAAAACAGAACATCAGCAAATACCCTGAATGGCGGGAAAAGTTTTTAACCATCCTGCAGGAAGAATTTCAAAAAAAAGAACGGAATCTGGCACGGCTGCGCTTGTTGACAGATATTACTTTTGAACTCATTGGGGCGGCCTCTGCCGAAATTTCTCCTCGAACAGCCTTAATGCACACACTCATTAAATTTCAGCAAGCTAACCATCACGGAGCCTCTGAAAGAATACAACCGTTAATAAACAGCTATCTGAGGTTTCGAAAACAATTGAAAGAAGAAGAGTTTACCCTTACAACCTATACAGATCTTAACCTGGCCGTCAGTTTCGCAGATGCATTCAATTATCGACAATCTTTGCTGTTGATCCGGGAGATTTTAGAGAATCCAGGTTTTGCAGCGCTTTCATCGCAGGAAAAAGGGCGGGCGTATAGCGCTCAGGGTCAATACCTCTCCATGTCGGGAGAGCAGGAGAAAGCGGAATATTCCTTTGAGACTGCCCTGAAATATTTCGCAAGGATGCATCACAGCAATGATCTTCGCAAAAAAGAGATGGAGCAGACAAGAATTTATCGTGCAATCAATGCCGTGAACGGGAAATTTCAAAACGCCCGCTCACTGGTAGAGCAGACCATTTCCTTGACAGAAAATAGTGTTGGCACAATGTCAGTGGATGGTACCTATCAAAAACAATATCTGCATCATTTGCTGGTAAGATCTTTATGGTTGCTGGATAATCCATCAATAACCTCTTTGCAGCAATGCTATATCAAACAGAGAAATCAGTGGAGGTACTATAAACAGCATCCATGGGAGTTGATATGCATGTATCGCGCTTTATTTTTACGTCATACAAGTCGTGATGAAGCCAAACGATGGTTCGATCATGCCTTGGATATATGTTGTTTCGACGAACACGGCAATACACTGAAATTGATTGGGGCCATGATTGCAGTTGTGGCTTATTGTGCCTTGAGTGACAAGAAATACAAGACACAAGCCGAAACAATGCTGACACAAGTGTCACCATTTATGCCCCATGCGGCTTCAGCAATTTCTTCCTTGCACCAAATACTTGCCGCACCCACTGAATCTTCCATTGCACAGGCCTTGGCCACTTGCCCTTTTAATTATCATTAGCCTGGTTTTTCACAAAGTCTCGAGATGGAAATTCGGATAGATTGTTTCTTTTGAAGAGTGCGGCTTATTATGGAATTGAGCGATATATGACAGGTTAACATGAAAAGAATAGAGGAGCAAAGTCTATGGGAAGGAAAGTCTTAGTAAGCATCCTGGGACGTGGTCGGGAAGAAAAAGACGGCACAGGGTATTCCCGTGCCAAATATTGTTTTGAAGACGGGTATGAACAGGAAAGTACCTTTTTTACCCACAGCCTATGGAAGTGGTTGAAAAATGATTTGCGTGAGCCCGACGCTTTGGTTTTACTGGGGACAACAGGCTCCATGTGGGATGCTTTGTGGGAGGTGCTACCGGATGCTGTTAAGGCATCTGAAGAAGTCAGTAGTTGGAAAACAAGTCTGCATGAAATATGTGTAGGGGAACAGACGACAATGAAAGATTTGGATGTTCGAAAAGAACCCTTCTCTTTCCTGCCCTTTGCTTCTTATTTGAAGATGGATATCATCCCTGATTGTCGTAACAGCGAAGATATAAAGAGCTTTTGCCGCATCCTCTTATCTCATCTGGAACCGGGCGATGAGGTGATTCTTGATGTTACCCATGGCTATCGCCATCTGCCGGTACTGGCGTCCTTTTTAGTTACGTCTTTAAGGTGGCTGCTTAATGTGACAGTTCACGATGTGTTTTATGGTGCTTGGGAGATGAAGAAAGCGTCACCTGATGGTATTCCTTCTGTACCGGTCGTAAATTTAGGCTACGCCGCCACCCTGTTTGAACAGGGAGCAGCCTACGCCACTTTTGAAATAACGGGTCGATATGGTGCGCTGGCTCAATTTTTTCCGAAACAAAACGAAAAAATTTTGTTGACGGATTATTATGAAAATATAGGCCAAATCCATGCAGCCCAACCACATGCCCAGAAACTGTATCAGAATTTTTCACAGATGGAAGAAACAATAGATGATGCCTGGCTAACTGCAGCCGCCAGAAAACTCACTCAAGAATGGAAGTGGAGTCACAGCATAGAACTTCATCAACGTATGCTTGCCCTGGCGGAAAATCTCTTTCGTCGTGATGAATTTTACAAGAGTATTATCATGCTTCAGGAAGCCTTCTATCTGTATACACAGAAGAAGGTCTATGGAGCATATCAAGCAGGAAAAACGGAGGAGGAAACAAAGCAGATAAAAGCAAAAACAAAGGTGTGGACCATAAAATATCTAACCAAGGCGGAACGACAGCAATTAAATCAATTGAGATGGCTGCGAAATGGTTTGGCTCACAGCCAACAGAGTCCTAATAGATCAATCCAAAGGATTATGGAAAATCGTTCCCAAATGATCAGTTTTTTAAAAGGTATCTTTGAACTCATTCATCGTTATTTTGATAATAAATAAGCACAGTCTTGAAAAGAGCTGTGCTTGGATTTTTGAGAACCCAAGTGTCAAAAGAAGCGTGTCTCAGGGCACATGGTCGCGGGCACAGCTATTAATGAAACGGATGTGATTTTCGTGTCGAGCTTTCTATGGTCGCAATTACAGTAACAACAATCGTAAAAGTTGTGTAAGTTTCTGTTTTGAAGAGGAGTAACAAGTAGAAGGTTTGTACATTTGATTTTAATCGTGCTCATAGGCATACTTGTAAAAGTGTAATAAAATACGCTGCCTTATTTGCCAATAAAAATATTGGAGGGGATTGTTGAGATGCATCGATCACAAAAGAATGCAATGTTCAACGCGGGGGACCACACCGGCGGACAAGTCCTGTGCAAGTTGTCACCAACTTCACGTTGCTCAGCCGGTTTTTTCTTTTGCAGATGGCATGAAAGTGAATACCACTTTACCTATCAGGTACCAGAGACTTTTATTTTTGGGAGGGTTTATTCATGAGTGGAAGAAAACAAAGTTACACACGTCCGCATCACCCTGTGAGTCAGAGGCAGTATATTCGACAACAGGCTGAGCAGATGGTCAATCAAAGAATGAATAGCTATTATTCGGAGTTGGAGGATGTAGAATATCAAGCGGAAAGAAGGGCCCGCGATCTGGAGGATCAGATCAATTCTCTGCACAATGAGTATCAATATTATATTCAGGATACCCGTGCCCGTCAGGAGGACATGCGACGCTCTTTTAAAAATCAATTGGCTAAATCTGAAAAAAGAGCCAAGAAACGCCATGATGCTCTGGAAAAAAGCTTTCGCCGCGAGGTGAAAGAATTGCGTTCAGACTTTAATGAAGAATTTGATAAACAGAGAGCCGCCCTGCAAAAAGAACGCAAAAGAATCAATAAACTGGAGAAGATAGCAGGCGATGCAATTACGCTGGCAAAAAATACAGCCGGCGCAGCCTCCTTTCTTGTCAACTATTTGCGTAAAACATATTCCATGCATAGCAGCATCTCTTCAGGAAGCCTGAATCTGATGGAAGAGCGTTTACGGCGGGTGGAGGAAAATATTCAGCTTGGTCAGGGCGCAGCGGCTTTATCGCTGGCGCAAGAAACGTTGCTGGAGGCGGAAGACATGCATTTGCACCTCGAAAATTACCAGCAACAATGGGAAGCCGCCCAAGGTCTGGCTCTGACAACGGTGAAAGCCGCCTTGACAGTTACGGAAGACAGCAAAGAATATCAGGCTGATTTTACTGATGAGCATCTGATGCTTCCTGTCGATTTCTGGAGCGGTGGGGCTTGGACGGAGGTTAAAGAACAACTGGATGCCTTGAAGCTTCGACTGGAAGATACAAACAACCCTCTGAGTCTGGAACAGATTGAAGAGGCTTCGGAGAACACTTCGGTATTGCTCGAGGAGTTGGAAAACACTATCAGAAACGCACAAAGAGCTGCATATGCTTCTGTGCTGCGCGAGGATATGCAGTTGAGTTTTTATGACAAGCTGAAAGAATCCGGATTCGTACTTGTCGATAATGCCTGGGAAGGAAATGATGAGCGAGAAAGCAATCATCTTGTTATGAAAAGTGCTTTTACGGATGAAAAAATAGCCGTTGTTATCCGCCCTGTCGTGGAGCCTGATGGACAGGTAGGTTACCAGATGGAAATCAATTTTTCAGAAAAATCGCCCAGTGAAGTCCGGCGTCGGGAAAAAATACAGAATATCAGCGAAATGCTTTCGTCTGTTTATGATATCCAGACCTCCTTTACACCTATGCCAGGGGAAGTGTGGACTAAAAACGCACCTGAATCAGTATTTGATCTGACTGAGGTTCGGGAAAAGAAGACTCGTGAATAAAATGTTGAATATTGCAGAGTGGGCAGCCGGTATAACCAATCTCGGCCCTGGGAGCCGAAGTGTGATCTGGACTCAGGGTTGCTTGAAAGGATGCCCGGGATGTGGGTCTCCAGAGTGGCAGGAAATAACAGCAGCCACACTTATCGACCCTGTTTCCCTCGCTCATATTCTGGCGGCCAATGGGAAAGACCGGGGATTGACTCTTAGCGGGGGAGAGCCCATGCTTCAAGCCTCAGGGCTTCTCACTCTTTGGGAAGAAATAAAAAAATCCCGGCCTGAATGGACTTTGCTTATCTTTTCCGGCTTTTATCCGGAAGAAATTTTACAACACAAAAATACACCGCAAAAGAGATTGTTGCAGGCTGCAGACGCTTTTCTTGGAGGACCCTATATCTCAGCCATGAATACAGGGAAAGGGCTCTGTGGCTCAGCCAATAAAAAAATTTACATCTCTCAGGAGAGTGAATTTTCTGAAAAAGAGATCCAAAGTTTTTATGAAAACAAAAGAACAATAGAATTGCGAAACCGTGGACTAAAGAGCAGGCTCATAGTTGGTGTCCCACCTGGAAATAGCGGACATGTCATAGGTGTAAACTACAAGTCTGAAAACCAGTCCATAGAAACTTAAGGAGGTATAGTCTTATGCCAAACGGACAGAGAAATCGACCTGGCGGAAACAGACCAGGAGGAGGCCAAAGACATAGTGGTGGCCGGAGACAAAATAGAGGAAGGCCGGGGAACCAGCATCATAGAGGCCAGCAAGGGCCTCCCCCACAGACAACGCACTTTCATAACCCATACAACTTCGTTCCCACCCCGACACGATCAAGCCTGCCGGATAACTGTTTTGCCGGAGATTATAATCCGGTGAATCACGAAGAGGATCACTCGCGACTATGGCCTGATCTGTATACAGGCGAGATCCCAGTAAAACTTACCGTAAAAACACCGCTCTTCATTGCTAAAACACCAGAGGTCGCAGAAAATAATAACGGGCATAAGACCTACGATTGTGTCGACGAAGTCCCCGCCACATCTATCAAAGGGATGCTTCGAAGTGCCTATGAAGCAATCACAAATAGCAGGTACGGTGTCTTTAACGATGAGCATAAGAAAAAATTAGGCTTGCGTCTTCAGGCACAAACAGATGTCGTGCCAGCTCGAGTAATTGCAGGAGACAACGGGGGACTTGCACTTAAGTTGTTCTGTGGCACATCACGTATTAATTCAGCAGGAAAACCAGACGGCTCCCAGTTCGCTGCTTGGATTCCTGCTTATGGCGTTAGAGAAAGGCATTTTCCAGGCCACGAATATTGTGTACATGGAGAGCGTGTTAAAGCCAAGCTTGTTTTTTGCAAACACCAACGCCAATGGACTTTTTGGCGTGTAGTGGCGGCCGCACCTGTTAATCAACCGCTTCCACACGTCTCAGAAAGAGATTTGCCCGATCTTAGAGGCCGATGGGGATACGATAGGGAAATCGTATTCAAAGAAGTCGAAGGATATGTTGTTAAATCACGAAGGCTTATTAGATTTAAACATGATGAGCGTTTGTTCTTTAATATTAATTCAGCGAGAGTTCAGCCTAATGTGCCAATCCCACACTCGGTTCAAGATGATTATAACAATCTACTTGCAGATTATAGAAAAGTCCATGAACACGGGGCTTGCCCTGCCTCCGGCCCGGGTGTGGTGCAAGGATCACACATAACCGATGAGCATAATTTGAGTGTTGGTGATTTTGTTTATGTTTCTTTTAATAATCCACACGAAACTTCACGAACAGTGCGTAAAATATTTCCTGTACAAATTTCCCGAGATCTTCATGATGCCAGTCCTTGGGATTGCTTGGATTCAAGTCTGCGCCCACCCACATCTTTGGATACTTTATCGCCTGCAGAAAGGCTTTTTGGCTGGGTTAACGCTGATGGCCAAGGAGCTTGGCGGGGTAAAGTAAGAATTACTTCTCTCTCTACCTCTCATCCCGATCAAATATCTGCTGTTGCAAGATTCCAACGGTCCATGCCTTTAACTATTTTAGGCGCTCCAAAGCCATCACAAGGACGTTTTTATGTGGGCAATCGAAATGGGGATGCACAACCTCACGGATTAGATAAAAAACAGGTAGGCTATACAAGGGATAAGCGCATACGTGGGAGAAAGATGTATCTTACGCCACGACTCTTAACGAGCCCGGAACAAGCTCCCTATTGGACACAACCTTGGGAGGACAGAACCCAACGCAGTGTCGAAGGTTATCATCAGGAATATAGACAGCCGAACGGCAATAATTGTGAAAGTAATCAAAATCGCTCTATTACCGGATGGATTCGTCAGGGCACAGAAATCCATTTTTCGTTGCGAGTTGAAAACCTTCGAAAAGAAGAAGTAGGTGCGCTTCTGACCCTCATTAACTTTTCAAGTTGGGCCGGTAAAGAAGCTGTGTTGCGGTTGGGAATGGGAAAACCTTTTGGACTTGGGTGTCTGCAGATTTCCCTTGGAGAAGCACCTAGAATTGTCACCGCTGATAAGTGGCAGAACTTTTATAAGAATTTGTCTGCCATTTCCTATAGCGACATAACAACATCGGAAGAGATGAATACCTTTCAACAAAGCTTCCAGCAAGAAATGGCAACAGCTTTCAATAAAAAGAACTGGACTGACTTGCCTTTTGTACGAGCATTCACAGCGATTGCAAAAGGACCTGAGGATAACTATCCCGTACATTATCCACGGGGTACAGATGATAGAGATCCGAACAATAATGAGACACTCAGCTTTAAATGGTTCGTTTCAAACGAAAAATCGGTGCAGCGACAGGTACCGGGGTATGTTTTGCCCAATGCTGCGAATATTAATCCTTTGCCCAAACAACCATAATCAGGAGATAATCTGATGTCAGATAATAAGAAATATCTTGTTTTACTTGAGACCTCGGGAAACCAGGCCTATGTATTTGCCACCAACAAACGGCGGGATATCCTGGGTGCATCGCAGTGTATCCGTCAGGCAGGCTTGGATTTTGTATGGGAAGCTTTAGGATATTCTCGGGATTTGATTAAAAGGGGTGAACCGATTAGCGATGAGCGCATCATCCTGCAAACTTCCGGAAAGGCAATGCTTGCCTTTGATGACAAAGATAAGGCCAGGAAATTTGTTACGGCCTGGAGTCGGCTTGTTCTCACAAAGACTCCCGGTCTTGACGCCACCGCTGTGATCGTAGATGATCCCTATGACCCCTCAGTCGATTGCAAAAATAAGGATCACGGTATTGCTGTTGCCATTGAAAAGGCGCATCAGCAATTTGAAGAAGCACGAAGTCTGCGGCCGTCACCTCTGGCACGCTTCCAACGCTTACCCATAGTTGCTCCCTGTCAGGTTTCCAGTCTCGGTGCCAGTGAATGGGAAAAGGAGGGATCCAAGGACACCTTGATATCGCGCCCAGTCGCAGCAAAACGAGCCAAAGAGACTGAAAAAGAGGCAAAAAAACACTTGAACGAGAAGTTGCATGCTGGTCTCAGTGATGTTCCACACCCAGATGTTTCCAGACTGGATAACTGTGATTGGCTTGCAGTCATTCATGCCGATGGAAACGGACTGGGGCAACTGTTTATAAATTTTCATCGCTATATAGAAGCAAATGGAGCCAAATATGCAGAAGAATATGGAGCTTTTTCCAAAGAACTTGATTCAATTTCCACAGAAGCTTACCGGGAAACCGTTTGTAAAGTATTTGGAATCAAAAGAATCGCAGATAAAAAAGATGAGACAGTAAAGAAGGAATCTGACGGTTTACCCATATTGCCTATTGTTGTAGCTGGTGACGATCTTACTGTTGTCATAGACGGTAAGAAAGCCATCCGCTTTGCTGAAACATTTATTCAGGAATTTTGTCAGCTCACTTCAGTCAGTGACATTATCAGCCCCATCTGTGAGAAGGCCGCCGGTATTTTGGGAGCTGCCCGTCTGGGCATGGCTGCCGGAATTTGTATTTGCAAACCTCACTTCCCTTTTTCAACCGCTTATAACCTGGCTGAAGATCTGTGTCAATCAGCAAAGAAAGCCAAAGATAAAGCAAACTTTGCCTCGGCTTCTCTGGACTTTCATATCCTCTATGATTCTACCGCTGTCGATCTGAAGTCTATACGAGAAAAACTCATTATACGTAATACAGTTTTGACTGCCAAACCATTCTTGGTTGAAAGTGTCGGAGACCCTAAGCATAGCAGCTGGTGTAATGAACATGACTGGCAAAAATTCAAACAAGCTGCAGAGGCATTGCAGAAAAAAGATGAAAAGAGGGACAAAAAACCGTGTCTGCCTTCCAGTCAGGCCTATGCTGTCCGCGAAAATCTTTTTGAACAAACAACAAGTACGCAAGAAGAAGAATGGAAATTTCTATGCGACCGCTATCCCAAATTTGGAGCAGCATGGTCCATTGATGAATGTAAAGATCTCTATCGCCCATTGACTTCATGCGACTCAGCAGATTGCAAAGAGGGAGGAGCGAAGCCGTTGTATACGCTTTTCCTCGATGTTCTGGAAGCCCAAGATTTCTATGTCAGCCCTAAAAATAACAATGCTATTGAAACCCAAAGGGAGGCACAGTAATGCAAAAACGAACCCTGCAGATTACATTTCATTCTGATTGGCAGATTGGCAGCGGTGCCGGAATTCCCGGTTCCGTAGATCGTCAAGTTGTTCGTGATGTTGATGGGTTGCCCTATGTCCCCGCTAAAACGTTGACAGGTATCCTCCGTGATGCTGCAGAATGGCTTGTCGAAAATGGCAGCATGGATCAACATCATCAGGAAACAAATCAACAACATCAAGAGATTCTTTTCGGAAGGCAGATTCCTGATCATGGGGGCTGCAAAAAGAAAACTACTCAAAAAGCGCACTTGTCTGTCCGGCCCGCACGAATCAGCGAGGCAGACAGACGAAAAACTCTGAACACTCCTCAAGACAAAAATGCGCTTTTTATTGTTCAACCTCATGTTAAGATCGAACCCAATACAGGTCGGGCCAAGGATGATCACCTCTTTTCCATTGAACAGGTGCGCTCGACTGTTGTTTTAGAGGCAGATGTGTTTCTTGATTCTACGGGTGACGATAAAGAGCTGCGTGAATTTCTTGATAAAACACTTAAGGCCGTTCGTCGCATAGGAGGCAAACGTCGTCGCGGAGCGGGACGTTGTACCTTGGCTTGGAAATCAGGCGAAGACTGGAAAGCAATAGATAATGAGTCATTTAATTTCTCTGTTGAAGATTCAGAACCCACAACGGGTTGGTTCCGAATCCCGCTCACTCTGGAGGCACTTGAAATGCTCCAGATTCATAAGGAAACACTGGGGAATACAGTAGAAACAAGGGATTTTATCCCAGGATATCTGATTCTTCCTTACATTGCCAAAGTATCGCGTAGCGATCTTCGTAATGCCATCGCCAAAGGAAGCCTGCAAATATCTGATTTTCTTCCGGAGATTGATGAATCATCCGTTCTGCCGATTCCACAGGTTTTCTTTCAACCCAAAGGGGATGAAAACACAATTATAAACCGATTAATAACTCCGCCTTCAGACAAAACACAGCAATTAAAAGGACTGCGATCGGGCTATTTTTACATTGCGAAACAGGATGAAACGAGCTCCACAATTCGAATCAGCACCGAATCTGCACTCACTCTGCGCATGCATAATACCGTACAAGATAAAACACAACGTCCGGATGAAGATGTGGGTGGCGTTTTCAGTTATGGAGCGATACAACGTGGAACAAAGTTCCAGGGTGAGATCCGCTGCACAGCTGAGGTATACGAGATCTTGAAAAACAAGTCGTTTTCTGAAGAATTTCGTCTTGGTACTTCCAAAAAAGATGATTATGGAAGGGTTCGTATCAGCGGTGGCAAAGCTGAGGTCTTCCAATACTCGGACATTGCTACCAAGGATGCAAAGACCCTCGTAGTATATTTGGAATCCGATGTGTTGGTTCGAGATCGTTTTCTTAGCTATTCAGCCAACCCAAACGATTTAAAGACGGAACTGGAAAAACTCTTGATACAACACGAGTGTCAAGCTAACTTGGTATTCAGAGACAAGCACTTGATCAATGCCATAGGCCGTGGCAGACGTCATGAAGGCTGGCAGACAAAGTGGAATCTGCCCAAGCCATCTTTACCTGCGATACAGGCTGGCAGTGTCTATGTTTTTGAATCTGATAAAGAGATTGACAAAAAGATCCTGAAAAAAATTGCTATAGCAGGGGTTGGGCAGCGTCGAGCAGAAGGCTTTGGACGTGTGCAGTTTAATCCACCCTGGCTTTTTAGTGCAGAAATCACTGTTTCCCAGCAGAAGGAAGACGACAGTTGATACACCATCTCAAGGTAGAGGCTGCTAAAAGAGATATCCGTCGTATTGCACGCCATCAGGCCTACGATATGGTTAAAAAAAGGGAGTTCCTGGGAACCAGCGATTACCCCAGGACAACCACCCAGTGGGGTAAGCTGCGGCGCACTATTTCCCAATTACCTAATGATTTTGAGTCAGGCTCTTCCGTCTTTATTGCCTGGCTTGGCAAAAAAGAGGTGCCTGAAGATGCACCTGAGGAGCCCCCCAAGACACATGATAATTCTCAAGAGGATTCCAATACGAAAAAGAAAACTCCCAAAGATCCCTGGCCAGATAGACGCCAGAAAGCCTGGGGAACTTTACGAGAACAGTTCTATTGCCTTGCATCTAAAGAGACAGCAATTTGGCAATATTACGAAGAAAATGACAATGTTAAGTTTGACGATCAGGTTAAATCCGCTCTCTGGGGTTTTGCAGTTCGCCATCTTCTTGATTATATGTGTGAGGCTTTTTTTGATGAGATGAAAAAGAATGCTGGTAAAAGATAATAAAGGGTTGTATCATGGCTAGAAAAATTTCTGGAAAAATTGTTGTTGAAGCAAAGATGGAAGCCCAGACCCCCATCAGTGTTGGAGGGATCGGCCCCGGGGATGCAGTTGATTTAGAACTCGCCAGAAATGGGCGAGACAATTGGTTTATCCCGGGAACAGGACTTATGGGTGCGCTCCGCGCCCGCTTTGGTGCCTGCTCCGAATTGGAGTCTCTCGCAGATAGCATGTTCGGTTTTCAAAATGAAAAAAACAATACGGGACATGCGAGTTATCTCATAGTTGATGATGCCGAACTTACAGTTCCTGCTGGATTGGATCGAGAGATTCGCGATGGCATTGGCATAAATCCACAAACTGGAGCAACTGACGATGGCATGAAGTATACACGAGCCGTCTTACCGCGAGGAACAAGTTTTTCGCTACTTTTGGAATTAGACTTGCCAAAACAGCCTGAAGATCAATCTAAAGACGAATCATCAATTGACTCAAACAATTTTGTCAAAGCCCTGAAGTGGCTTCTGGATGGCATATCGCAAGATGGATTGCAACTTGGTGCTGCGAAAACACGCGGACTAGGCGACGTGAAAGCACTAAAAATCAATGCAGTCTGGTATAAATTTCCAAATGATATGGATCTCTGGCTGGATAATACAAGGCCGTTGCAAGATTACAAAAAAGTTCTTCCCTGTGACGAAGTGATATATCCCTGGTCTCACGAAAAAGAAACCTTAAAAACAACCATTCAATGGCAGCCTTTATCACCTGTCATGGTGAAAAGCGGTACCGAAGGGGAAATTGCGGATATGCTGCCATTGGTAAGTGGCTACGCATCGGGGGAAGTGACACCGGTAATTCCTGGAAGCAGTATTAAAGGCATTCTCCGTTCCAGAGCCGCCAAAATTCTTCGAAGTGTGACAAAGGCCGAGCTTCCCGAGGTGGATAAGGAGCCGGACTACATCTTATATGAACTTTTCGGTTCTACAAAATCTGCGGGACGACTGACGGTTCATGACGTGTATCAATCGGAGAATAAGATCGACTTTGGTGCTTGGTATGATGAAGACCAGGATATTATGAATAGGACTACAGACCATCATGACCATGTGGCCATCGATCGTTTTACCGGTGGAGCTTCTGATTCTGCCTTATTTAATATGCGCACTCCTAAACGAGAAAAAAAGTGGGATAATATCACGCTTCATATAGATTTTTCTCGACCCCGAACTGAAATAGATTTAGACGAAGACAAAGAACCTGAAGAGCTGTCTACCTTAAGCAAACAACAGATGATTGCCCTGTTACTTTTAGTACTTCGAGATATGGAAGCGGGCTGGGTGCCCCTTGGTTTTGGAAGCACACGCGGGCTGGGAGATTATAAGATTCAAAATATTACGCTTGAAGGACTCTATAAAGGCTCTCTTAAGGAAGTCCTGCGGGATGCTGATTTACAAACAGCCTGGAACACATTCATCAAGGATAATGAGGTATACAAATGAACTCTACTACACTTTATTCATATGGAAACACTTCAATTACACTGGCAGAAGCTTACACAGCTTGGGACGCCGAACTCTCCGGAGCTGCCGTGCTCTGCTACAGTGCTATGAGCTGCACGGTAATGACTTTCGAGGAACTCAAAGACTATACGTTTAACAACGCTGCTCCTTTTGAGCTTCGTATTTTCAATTCCAATGGAGAATTACGCTGGCTTGCTGACACAAAAAGTTTTGATGCGAACAACTGAACAAAAAATCCGGGAAGTGCTGTTTATCTGACAGAAAAAGAAAAAATTGATGCGCTGGAGAACTGGGAGAAGAGTGAAGATAAGTGTGTGTGTACCCGAGGTGATTGTTACGCTTTATGGGGTGAATACGAGAGAGCTGAAGATAACGACTATGTTTTCTTTGAACACAGAGTCGGCGATCTGACCATTCCAAAATCTTTGCTTTCACGGGAAGCCCCACAGTCAGGAAGAAAAGCGGGATTAACAGTCAAGGAATACATTGCTGTAACCGATAAGCACGGCAATTGCTCTGTGGTTGCTGAGCGTTTATGCGGACTGGACTTGTTCACTAAAAAACAGGGTTAATTTTGGTAGAGATAAAGAGGTGATATCATGGCACTGAAAGGTATTCTTTTGTACGAGAAAGTCGGTACAAAACTGAAGCTGCGTCTCAAAGCAGGTAATCATGCTCAGGATTTCAAGGTCGAAGAAGAATTGAGCCAAGCTTTGTTGGATATTTATCTGAAGAATCCGGAAGAATTGAACAGAAAAGAAGTACAGTTCGAGAAAGGCGGCAAAGGCGCAATAAGACGAGTATCTGAGCCAGGTATTCCTTGGGAAAAACCTGGTCGAAAACGGAAACCAGCCAGACAAACAACACCACACAGCTCTCCCACCAGACAGACAAGCAATCTTCGAATCAGACAGATTAGAGAAAATAAGGCATTGCTCACAGACAATAGAACTTTTGTCAAGAAAGACACTGTTATTTGTGAATTTGATACTGCTGAAGAAGCTCGGGTTGAAATTGTTAACAATAAGCTTAGGCGTACTGATTATTACAGCGAAAATCCACAATGCTATCCTTTTAATTTTGTTTCAGCACCAAGATTAAAGGACAGGCCCTATCTGCAAGTGCCCCAAGTGCAACAAAACAAGACTGCGCAAGCAGAGAGAATTTTACGATTCTTTAATAATTACCCACATCTGGATCACGGGCACTTTGCGGCAGGAACCCACAGCGGTATTATAGAATTGGAACTCACAGCCTTATCACCTTTACTGGTATCTCATCCACCTGGCAGAGACGCTGTACTGTCGCGAGAAGAAATTGCCTCACTGAATAACGTTTATAACGATGCAGTGAATAAAAAAATCTATGGGACCATAGAGAAAATCAAAAAGAAAAAGGGGAATACTCCAAAGGAAGAAGACGACGCAAAAAAAGAAAGGCTGCTGTCTCGCTTTAGACCATCCTGGCAAATTGCACCCGGCAAATATGCTTTGCCGGCAACCTCACTAAAGGGAATGTTGCGATCTTATTTAGAAGCATACAGTCTCAGTCTGATGGGTTCTCTTTCCGCCAGCCTCAAAGGAGATAAAGACGAAGGGAATGCAAGGATGCATTCCCGAACCAATCATCGTTGCGCTGCGAGAGGTATCAGTCCATTAAACGTGACTTTGTATACCTATCATTGGACAGGGAAAGGCCCTGCAGGCAATTGGAAGCGCTGGGTGACACGGGGCTTTACTCCTTGGGACAAACTGAGCCATGTAAATCCGGAAGAAAATCTTCGGACTTTGAGTTTGGCCGATTGTCTTTTTGGACGTGTATTCAAGGAAGACAGTCCGCAGGCACGAAATGACAGTGCTATTCCTGCATTACGTGGACGTGTCCGGATTTCCGAAGCCAGCGGCTGGAACGAAGATGGTGAGTCTACCGTTCGCTCAGCCGATGAATATTGGTTTTTAAAAACACTTACCCGTCCCTCGGGTGCCAAGGCCAAATGTGAAGCACTGTATCTTCGACCAAAAAACGGGAAAGTCGATAAATACGATAATCCAAATTCTGAAGCCCGGGGCAGAAAAATGTACTGGTCCCACAGTCTGGGTGAACCAGGAAGGAAAGGAGCTCAAAGCCTAGCCTGGATGCGCGACAAAATAGCCGCTGCTCCGTCTCAGGACGCTCTTTGGAATGATCAGACAGTGCAGCAGGCAATTCGGTGCTTCAGAGATCGGGTGAAAGGGCACAGGAACTCACAGCCTGATACCAAGTCCTGGGTCAAGCCCCTTCTACCCGGCTCACGCTTCCGTTTTTCCATACGCTTTGAAAATCTTACAGACATTGAATTAGGTGCGCTTCTCAAAGCCATCGAACTTGCAAATAAGCCTGGAGAAACTCCAGCCCATTGCCATCGTCTGGGGCGGGCAAAGCCACTGGGTTTTGGCAGCGTTTTGTTGACAATCAAAGACATCAAGTTGTGGGATACTACACTGGCTATAACAAAACTGTATTCTGGAAAAGATCTCTGGAAAATTGAAACAATAAAAGAGCAGCAGATTTCTGCGGCACGTAAAGCCTTTAATTATTATTGTCGGTCTTGGAAGGACACTGTTTGGGAGGAGATGGGAGTGCTGACCTCTATACCCACTGGGCTCACAGATATGGACTATTGGAAAAACTGGTCAGATTATCAACCTTGGCAGAACAGTGACTATCCGCTGCCGCTTCCAAAGGATGCCAAACCTTGGTAATTTCCACTGATAAGACATAAGTCTGGAAAGTTTTCATAGATGAGTTCCATTCAGACCAATCCATTATATTTATTAAATGCCTTCTCTGTAAATCAGTTGGGGTCGTTCCCAGCTGCAGTTAAATTTACAGAACAGACAGTGTCAGAGGTGCAGGAAGTTCTGGCCGAAGGATATTGCTCGGCTGTGGGCCACGGACAAACGGCCGAAATATTTTCAAGAGTTTTGCAAACAACCATTCCCGTGCAACGTATTACGATAGAACTGCATCCGGGCGACAGAGCTGTGCTGGGCCAATATCGTGGACCACGTTTGGAAGAGGGAGCCCGTCAGCTGCCTGATGGAGCAAGGATTCACTGGTATCTGGTTGAAATAGGAGGATAATCTTATTATGCAATCTTATGCAACACATGCTGACTTGATGATCATGATTTCTACTCAGGCGCAAATTGCCAATTACAAGGTCTATCTGCATTACTCTCCCCAAAAGACTATTGCCCTGAGCAGTGAGCTCGCCAGGTCGAATAACTGGTGTTACGGTTTTCGTGAATTGCTTGGAAAAAAATTTGAAGAACTTATTTTTCAGTCCGCACCGATTATGGACGTGGATAAATTTAAAGATATTTTTCACCAGCTGCTGAAAGTCAAAATACAGAGCAGTGAGGGTAAATGTATCTGGGCCTGGGCTGGTGGTCAGAAACCACACAGTACAGCCTTATATCTGTTGGCGAAAGAATACAAAAATACTGATCCGGAAAAACATGAAATTGTTTACACTGATGGCAATCAAGATCGTTTTTATATCGATGGAATTGAAGAAGCAACCTCTCTTTCTGCTCCTTTGGATGCCAAAGATATTTTGACAATCCATGGACTAACCGTAAAAGAAAACAGAAAAGCTCCTGAATTGAGTAATGAAGCAGAATTGAAGGGTTTTTTGACCGATCAGAATATAAGAAGGAGGGAATGGCAGCCTCCGGATTTTGTAACTCAATTTAAAAATCTTCAAGCTGAACCTGCTTTTGCCCAAGATGATATACTCAAACTTGTTTCCGATCCGCTTTCCAACAACATTCTTACACATACCGAACAGGCATTTGAGAGAATCATTGAAAAAGGAAGCTATCCGCAGCCAGAGGTACGAGACTTTTTGAAAGCCTTGAAGGTGGCGAAAGGAGAAAAACTCTGCAAATGTCTTTTTGCACAGGCAATGAACTCCCAAAAATTACGTAAGAAAAAGAAGATTATTTTTGAAGAGCAGCCTTCGGGTAAACTCTTTGAACAATATGCTCGAAAACGTATTATGAATTGGTATTTATCCAGAGGCAAACACTTGGTTTCATCCCTGGCTTTTGAAGTGATGGTGGAGGGTATAAACTATCAGGCGGAATACGGAACGCGTCCCCCTGAATCGGCTGCCGAATTCGACTGTCTCATGATTACTCCTCGGGGACGATTTATTGCCATAGATTTTAAATCAGCAGGAAGAAGAAACTATCGCGCTCAGCGGTCCAGTGTGACACAAGCAGGGGGGCACTTCGCAGAACTGTATTATTTATATCCCTGGATAAAAGAAGATCTTCCACCAGAGCCAGGGAACCCAGAAACAAGACCCGCTGAGATCAGAAACAGAATGAATGCTATTGTAAAATTGGATAACGATCTTAGGCCGAAGTCTCGTAAGAAAAGAGGTATTCGCTTTTATCGCGAAGATAAAGAGTTTTATAATGACCTGGAGACAATATTGCGTTTGAAATAAGAGGTGTTTTGAATAGTATCTGTCTTTTGAGCCCAATTAAAAGTCGGTATCCCCTCATAAGTTATGATATGGGATGGCGGTTCATAACATAATCGTATACCAGTGAGCCTATTGAGCGCTTCATGAAGTGATAAGTGTCTGGTTGGATTTCGATCAGATGATCCAAGTCAAAATGTCGGCATGATTCTTTACTTTCTTCTTTCTCATGGGTAAGCTCATTCCAAAAATAATGTTTGTGTACTGTCGGATCGATAGGTGTACTTTTCTTCAAAAGAGGCGTATAAATTTTCCATTCCTCGATAAAGCGGATCAATACCTCTTCCGGTACACCATGGGCATCGGGCTTCTCCGGTGTAACCTGCTGAGATCGTACATGGTCTTGCAAGTTTCTTGGTGAAAAAGACACCATGACAATCTGATATCCAAACTTCCTGCAGACACGGGTATAGGATTCTGTCTGCCACGGACTGAGATTGATATTGTCACAGATAACAACGTCCGTTTCCTCTTTGATGCTTTCAGTAAAATCCATCAGGTTTTTCAAATGATTATCGTAGAGTTGACTGATATCAAAGGCATAGCGCCCTTCAGCAGTCATAAAATATCTATCTGTCGAATGCAGGGTGACAGATAGTCCTTTTTTACTCAAGTATGACTCAATACAGTTGGAAATAGTGGTTTTTCCCGATCCCGGCACCGCACGATTTATTACAGCTGTTTTGACTGGCATAGCAACAGATCCTTCCTTAGTAACCACAACAACACACCAATCCATCATAAGACTACAGGATAAATACGCTGTTTTCCAAATAGATAATGCCTGTAGAAGTCCATATGTAAGGAAGCGATACTGTTTTCGTATTATAAAAAGGAAAAGACAGGAGAAACATATGAGCATGCATAAAGGTAGATATTGGCGGAAAGATAACGTATCGGTTATGTCAAGAAGTTTCTGTAAATTGATTGGATAAAGGGGGTGATCGTTGGCACACTCTTGGTGAATACAAAAACCGGCCTATTGGGCTAATCAAAAGGCAAGCAAGGGATGACCAGTAAAGAGTATAGAAGTTTTTGATCAAATACAAGAAAGTGGTGAACAGGATTTATTTTTGGAGATGCTTCGTCTGTTGGTACAGACCGTCCTCGGTACCATAAAACGAGAAGACGGCGGAAGTTAGGGTCGGGTATAAGAGACCTGGGGGGATCACTGGTATCCCTGAAGGTCGGTCAGATCGGTCAGTAGTGCTTATGACATACCCTGTGACTCAAGTGATATAAAGGCATTCTGTAGCGAAATGGGGGTCGCTGGTCACATCGATTCCCAGGGTTCGCAGGCCGGCCTCATCGCCGGGAGAGGGGATATGGGTCAGGTGCATGCTGCATCCTCTGAGATGCTTGAGTTGTTTTATGGCCTTCTTGGTTGCATCGCTGCCCTGTGCAGAGGCGCCCACGGCAATGAGAGCTTCCTCCAAATCCAGACTCACACTCTCCGCACCTTTCACCTCCCATTTCATGGTGCCGATGGCATCAATGATTCCCGGAGTGATGAGATGGATCTGACCGGGGATACCGGCCATATGTTTGATGGCATTGAGAATGGCGCTGGTGGAAGCGTGCATGAGAGGTGAGTTTTTACCTGTGATGATCTCACCGTCTTTGAGTTGGAGGGCGGCTCCGCAGAAAACACCCTGGTTGCCTTTGTTTTTTTGGCGCGCTTTTTCGGCGGCATCACGGGCGGGAAGCACCACAGGACGGCCTTCCACCTGAACATCCAGCTCGTTCATGAGCAGCTCCACGCGTTCCACCTCTTCTTTGTCGCTTTGTCCCAGAATATAATCACAGCGTGTCTGCAGAACCCGTCGGATCACTTCCTGGCGCGCTGCTTCCTCAACGGCCTCGTGGTCAATGATACCGAAAGCGATGCGGTTCACGCCCATGTCCGTAGGGGAACTGTAAAAGCTTTCTTTTCCGGTAATCTTGTGGAAAATGCGGTTGAGGAGGGGAAAAGCTTCCACATCGCGGTTGTAATTGACCGTTGTGGTTCCGTAGGCTTCGAGATGGAAGGGGTCAATGACGTTGACGTCTTTCATGTCGGCCGTGGCTGCTTCATAGGCCAGGTTCACGGGATGTTTCAGGGGCAGATTCCATATGGGAAAGGTTTCGAATTTGGCATAGCCCGCCTGTCGCCCCCGCTTGTATTCGTGATACAACTGCGAGAGGCAGGTACCCATTTTTCCGCTGCCCGGACCGGGTCCCGCAACAACCACAAGAGGATGAGTCGTTTCAATATAGCTGTTGCAGCCATAGCCTTCATCACTGACAATGGTGTCCACATCGGTGGGATAGCCTTTTGTGGCCCGGTGCGTATAGACCCGGACATTGCGTCGTTCCAGTTTGTTCTTGAAGGTCTGTGCACTGACCTGATCATCGAAGCGGGTGATGACAACAGCAGTCACTTCAAGTCCCCAATCGATACGGAGGTCATCAATGAGTTTCAGAGCATCAATATCATAGGTGATACCGAAATCGGCCCGTATTTTTTTCCGGGCGATATCTCCCGCATGGATACAGAGGATCAGATCGATCTTGTCGCGAAACTGATGGAGCAGTTGCATTTTGACATTGGGATCGTAACCGGGCAACACACGTGAGGCGTGGTAATCAAAAAGCAGTTTTCCACCGAATTCCAGATACAGTTTATTATTGAAGTGTTCCATTCGCGAAAGGATTTCTCGGGTCTGCTCTTCCAGATATTTTTTCGCATCAAAGGCCGGGCCGGATGGTAACATCTCTATCTCCAGTTGCAAGGGGGGGTTAAAAGGATTTTATAAGGAAACATGGAGGATAGTCAATCTCAAAGCCATATTCCATAAAAAGAAGGCGAAAAAGCCCCTTTTCCAGGAGAAAAGAGGCTTGTATGCTTTATGCGCAGAAGGATGACGGAGATGTTGTGATGCAGAGTCCGGAGCGAAGAGAACCGGAGCTTCAGGTAATCAGTAGGTAATTTCGAGGATGGCGAGAGCCATGGGGCCGGCGGGAGTTTGTGCCGTTACCTCTTCTCCCACAGCTTTTCCCAGGAGAGCTTTTCCTACAGGGGATTGGGCTGAAATTTTTCCGGTCATGATATCCGCTTCGGCCGGGTCCACGAGAATATAAAGGGATTCCTGCTGGAGTTTGAGGTTTTTGACACGGATGGTCGCCCCCAGAAAGGCTTTGCTCGTATCGCGGTTTGCCGTGGGAAGGAGGGCGGCCCGACCTATTTTATCTTCCAGGTCCCGTATGTGCGCATGAATCAAAGCCTGCTCTTCTTTGGCTGAATGGTATTCGGCATTTTCACTCAAGTCGCCCAGGCTGCGGGCATGTTCAATGGCTTCAGCAACGACGGTCCTTCTTTTAAAAAGGGCGGCCAGATCGGCTTTCATTTTGTTGAGGCCTTCCGCACTCACGTAAAGAGTCTGGTGGGACATGATGGTTTGATCCTCATTGAAATAAAATACAGAGTGCCGGCAAGAGCGGGTTCTTCCCGGCAATCAGAAAAGTATAGCAAAGCCTCTTTGCAATGCCCAATTTCATCTTGAAACGAGCTATGAGCGCGGTTTCAGGTTCCAGGTGAATGCGAGAAGTGCTGCAGCGAGAACGGTACAACCCACGATGGAGATAATGACCAGGTTCCAGGCTGTCTCCGGGCCCCACAGTGGCGTGGAGTAATCCAGAATCCAGCCGAATCCTTTCGCCTGCACCGTTTTGCCCAGATAACCGAAAAGACCGATAAAGCCCGCAGCAGTGCCGATGGCTTTCTTACCGATAATGTCGAGGGCGATAATGACAATGAAATTAATGACGGGATAAACGAAAAGCCCGATGATCGCCAGCAGAATCATATCCAGGGAGATGAGGGTTGCCGGTGTGAAGAGCATGATTGTAAAGGCGCCGACGACCGGTATGAGACAGAGAACAGAAAGCATGCCCCGCCGTCCTCCGGCCAGATCGGAAAACCAGCCCATGAGAATGGTGGAGGGGATGCCGCCGAATTCAATGGCGAGAACAGCCAGCCCGCCGCTCTGCAGGGAGGCGCCTTTCATCTCGCGCAGATACATGGGTCCCCAGTCCAGCATGCTGTATCGGGCGATATAAGTGAAGAAATTGGCGAAGGCCAGAAGCCATACGAATTTGTTGGTCAATACATATTTGAAAAGCAGTTCGTTCATGGTGAGCTCACGTTCGCGCTCTTCACAGTCTTCCCGGCCCTGAGGATAATCGTCATTGTATTCTTCAATGGGTGGCAAACCCACAGACTGAGGGGTATCCCGGAGGCGAAGGAGGAGATACACGGAGCCGATGAGCGCCAGGAAGCCCGGCACGTAGAAAGCATATTGCCAGCCGCCGTAATAACTCGTTGCCCAGGCGGCCACATAGCCGGCGACACCGCCACCCAGATTATGTGACGTATTCCAGATGCTGAACATGAGCCCCCGTTCCCGCTCGCTGAACCAGTGTCCCTGAGAGCGTCCGCAGGGAGGCCAGCCCATGGCCTGGAAGAAGCCGTTCAGAGCCCAGAGGATGAAGTGAACGGAGAAGGTATTAATCCAGCCAAAGGCGAAGTTGCACAGGGCGGTGAGCAGCAGACCGAAGGCCATGAAATAGCGCGGATTGCTGCGATCAGAAACAGCACCCATGACAAATTTGCCTATGCCGTAGGCAATGGCTGTAACAGCGAGAAGGCTGCCGATATCGGATTTGCTGTAGTTGAGGGTTTCCATCAACTCGGGTGCGACAACAGAGAGGTTGTTGCGAACCAGATAGAAAGCGGCATAACCCATGAAGGTGGATTCCATGATCCGCCATCGGAAACGGGGGTAAAGCCGCTTTACCTCGTCATCAGGCAATCGCGGTATATGCGGCGCCGGTTTAAACACATTCCAAGACATAGCAGACTCCTTTTCTTTAAATCAGGGACAGGCCTTGTGAAATAAGACCCCACTGTTTGTGACCAGCTTGCAGGCCTGGCCTGACAGTGTCCCCGAAAACTATCGGCGGGATGCCAGCTGACGCTCATAGGCAACTTTTCCGCCGTGAGGTACGAGGGGTGGCGAGAAATGTCCCTGCCATTTCGGCCACAGATAACTGTCCAGTACCTCTCTGAAAAAATGATCACCATCAGCGACTTCGCTCATGGGTGTGTCTTCAATTTCTCTGCGTGTGAGGCTCCTGTAAGGGCGCTCCATTCTATATGCATCCGCCAGAGACACTTCTTTTCTATTGCTCACAGGTGTAGCGCATTTTTGGATCAATTCCGGGGACAGGGCGTCCGGAGCACTTCCCCAGCGGACTTCAGGCGGATGGTTGGGATTGAAGGAGAGGTCATAGATACGCTTTTCCAGATCAAGAAAAGAGAGGCGTTGTATTTGTCCTTCACTGTCCCTGATATTCAGGAATTGTTTTTCAAAGAGCATATTTTTCGCGTGGAGGGCGGCAACAGCGAGATCGGAGGCGCTCCAGACGGCATGAAGATTGAGGCCTTTGAGGTCGAGAAAGGAGGGAGCCACTTCAAACCATTGGATGGCTGCGTCCATTTCTTCCAGGAATGCGAAATACCGTCCCCGCATTTCGGCATCTTCCAGGGCTGTGGCATAAATCCCCCACCGTCCGCCTGTATGATGGATATTGCGTGAGGCCGTTCCTCCCGGAAATTCGATGGCTCCTTCAGCACAGCGATTTTCCCAGGCTTTCTGAACTTTTTCTTCGCGGATGAGCAGGGTGTTTTCGAAATCACGGAGAAAGCGCTCCATGATCGCCATCAGTGCGATGGGCTTGTCTTCTCTGAGGCGAAAGCGGATGTATTGGTGCATGCTTCCCAGAGTGAAGCCCTTTTCGGTGATACTTCCCCTGGTCGTCAATTCTTCCATACGGTCATATTGTTCCAGATTATAGCCGAATTCCAGCATTTCCTCATCGCTTCGCCGGCGGACACGGGTAACCTTTCCCTCTTTGTCCGTTTCGGCCAGAGGATAGCGAAGCACCCGGAATCCGCGGAAGCATCCTGCATAGGGATTCTCTTCCCTGGTTGAATCCTTGGGAGTGATTCCTGTGACGGCATTCATTCCGTTGAAGGTATAGAGGTCTCTTGTCGGTGATGTGGTCGCATCGAGAAAGCGCACGCCTCCGCCGGATTCGATCTCGGCGAGAACCAGGACGTGACCATCGAGATAAAAAGAGCATCCCGGTATAAGGAATTCAGGAGTGATGGCAACAGGGCAGGTATCGCTCAACTCAGAGTTTCTGCTGTGCGGCTCCACGCGCAGATTGCCTGTGCAGGTCCCTGTTACGAGATCCACGAAAAACTGGTGCGCCGAAAGGTATTCAAAGGAACTGGCTGTTCCAGCCGGCTGCGTGGAGGGCGCCGTCCGTATATCCGTCCCGTCTGAAGAGCGCACGGAGCTGTACATGAAGGGCAATCCCCGGCGACAGGCGTAATAACCGCCCAGAGACATGAGCAGTTTGTGGCAATCCACAATATGGTGGAGTGCGCGGATAGTCGCCTGTTCCAGTTGCGGATTGGAGGGTTCTCCGATAAATTCAGGATCCAGCAGGAGGTTCATTTCAGGATCGGTGAGAACATGTTCCAGTTTTGCCAGGCGCTGCTCTTTGCTGCCATTCACTTTCCGGTCATAAATATTGGAGACCCAGGCGGCGAAGTGTCGCGTTTCCGCTGGTGTCCATTGCCTGTGGAGTGGCCAGGCACCGCGGGTGGAATGGATGGTTGCGGGGTTGGGATCGCTTGCCGTCGCCGTTAGAGAAACAACAAAGAGCAGGGCGAGGGCTGTAAGGATTCCAGAAAAACGGAGCATTGCATATCCTTTCCCGTGATGGCTGATCCTCCCGCATCGCTTGCAGGAGTTGAGGCATGGGATCAGTGTATCGTCGCAGGGTTGATTTGTTCCGTGAAAAAACATAGGGACTCAGAGCAGGGCATCTGTGGCATAGGACCATTTTCCTACCTGCGCATCCAGTTTATCACGGATGGGATATCCTGCGGTAAACATGCCGCGCAGATAGCTTGTTGAAGTTTCGCGCTGACAGAGGCTGCGATAAAAAGCCTGAAGTTTGAAGGCTTCGTCCATGGGCATTTTATGGCCTCCGGGCAAGGGTGTGGGCCGGGAAGGTGCTCCGGCGAACTCGTCGCTGTCAAAGGGAGCACCCCAGCGCAATTCCGGCGGGTGGTTGGGATCAAAGGAAAGATCATACAGGCGCTCCTCAACTTGTTTCAGGGTGAGGGTGACCTTCTGTCCTTTCGAATTGACATAGTCCAGAGAAAGTTTTTCGAAGTGTTTGTTCTTTTCAGCGATCATGGCCGCGGCGAGATCCGCCTGGCTGCGTATGCCATAGGATTCCAGCCCGGTCATATCAATGAAATCGGGCTTCATCTCAAACATGCGTATGGCATATTCCATCCAGTCGGCCAGATAAAAATATTTATTGCGTCTGTCCACGTCAGAGGAAGGGGAGCTCCAGGTTTCCCAGCGTCCTGTTGCCTGAAAGATATTATCCTTTTCATGATCTTCGGGATAAACGATGGGGCCGTTGCGCAGAACGTCCTTCCAGGCATCCTGGATGAAACGTTCCCGCTCAATATAAGCCTGCAGGAGTTCATCGCAATACTGGCGGATGAAGGGTGCCGGCGCGATCCTGTCGAGTGTTTTCATACGCAATCTGATGAGATCGTGGATGCTGGAGGGACGCAGGTCACCTTCTTCGATAAAGTGGTTGTCATACATTTCCCGGGTCAGATCGTATTGCTCCGTACTGAATCCGAATTCCACCATTTCCTGATCTGTTCGGCGGCGGACACGGGTCACATTGCCCCGGCTGTCCGTTTCAGCGATAGGATAACGGAGCACGCGAAGCCCCTGGTAGCAGCCGGCCCATTCGTCATCAGGATCACTGCCCCGGGGCGTTGCGCCTCCGACAACATTCATGCCGTTGTAAGTGAATATATCCCGGGACGTGGTGGTGCTGCAGTTGAGAAAGTACAGTTCGCCATACTCAGTCACTTTGGCAAGAACCAGACAGTGCCCATCGAGATAGTTCATGCATCCCGGCAGGAGTTGGTCGCGGTTCAAGGCAACGGGGAGTGTATCGGAAAGTTCGGCATTTTTCCCGTTGAGATTGATCCGGAAGTTTCCGGAAATGAAATGTCCCACGGCATTATTGAAAAAGTGGCTGAGGGAAGGGCTGGTGTGGCTGCTCGTTCCGCCATAGGGGATATTGAAATCAGCAATGCGCACATCCACGCCCCGTTGACCGGTACTGACTGTGGCGGTCATCCAGGGCAGGGCGCGTCTGTAGGCATAGTACGCGGGGATAAAAGCTGTGAACTTGCCGCAATCCATGAGATGGTGCATGGAGCGCATGAGCCCGGCGGGCATCTGGGGGTTGCCTCCTTCTCCGAGAAAGGCGGGATCCTGCAGAAGGTTCATCTCCGGATCTTTGAGGAGGTATTCCAGTTTGGCTGTGCGTTGCTCCACAGTGCCCGTGGTCTTTTTATCAAAGAGATTCTCCACCCAACGGGCATAGTGTTTTGTTTCGGCCGGTGTCCACTGCCGACGGATGGGCCAGGCGCCTCCTCCCCGGATGGAAGGCGGGTTGGGATCCTGAGCCAGGAGAGGCGTTGCGACAAGAAGTCCGGTCAGGAGAAGGAGTGCGGTGATTGCACGGGTGGAAGAAGAAATAAACTGCATGATGGTATTTCTGGATCCTCTAAAAAATACAGGGGTTGAAAAGGTGCAAGGCCCGGTGCCCGGGGCTGTGGCGTCTATATAAGGGTATTATTATAGACATTTAGGCCCGTGCTTCCAAAAAACTGAGTGTTTGGGTAATGTGCCCGAGAAGGGCATGAAAAATTCCGGAGAGTTGTGTTCTCGAATATTCATGTCATATTACGATGGCCGGTGAAGAAAAGAGGGTGGGCTGAGCACAGCTCTGACCGGAGTTCACAGGCCAAAAGTGGTTTTGTCCAATAGTATCAGGTCTTTTCGCAAAAAACAAATGCGCACTTACTGGGTACACAGCTTTATGGCTTGAGTCCCAGCAAATCAAATAGGTGCCATTGGAATTCGCCTGGTTCGGTTAATTGCATAAAATGGGCTGCCGTTTTCCCCTCGCCCATTTTCACTTCGTTTTTGCAGCGAGTGCCAAGGACCGCCCATAAGGTATTCAAACTGTGTGTCGGCCACCCCTGCGCTGATTGCAGCCGCACATCCGCAGGAGCTCTTGACGCCCGTCAACGCCAAAGGACTGTTGCCCCGATTCTCAATCACAAAACGATGATCAATCAGGGCATCAGTTGTCACTCTGCCGGCGTCATATTCAGGGGAACTGAC
>JAAYJV010000113.1 GCA_012522755.1 Candidatus Hydrogenedens sp. | reverse complement strand
CCACAGAGACTTTTAGAACCACTGATGGACACTGATAAATTAAAGACCTTGGGTCGCGCAGCCTGGGAACGCCAATTTCCACATTGGCAGGAGACCCGGGAAAAGACCATGGCTTATGTATGCATTTGACGGGAGAACAAAGACTCAGAGTTTACAAAGGCTTTTATTTAATTCTTGGTCAGCAAAAGACCTGTTGCCGCATCACTGTTTACAAAATGTCAATGTCATAACACGCTGTCGGCCAATGTGGAAATTGGCGTTCCCAGGAGTGACTCTCAACGTCTTTCAGGGTTCTCCAAGGCATTATTTGTTCGTGATTATCTGAAGACACCTTGCAGAGTCAGCACCACAAACTTCTTCGAAAAAACAATGGAAGTTGACGGGTAATAACTCGAAAAAAATACAGGCGACTAAAAAAGATCTATGGTCTTAACACGTCCACTCTGTCCACTGACCCTGAATCAATACCCAGAACTAACCCGAACCCCTCGCAGATCCGTCCAAAGATCAAGGCTTTTCCAGTTGCCTGCGCATGTCATCTCGGACACCGCGAATGGCAAGAATCTCCGGAGCCCGCTCAACGGCTTTTTCATACTGCTCCAGCGCTTCTTCCAGTTTTCCCTGGCTCTGATAGGCACTGCCCAGATTGAAGTAGTCGTTCCAGCGCAAAAGAAGACTGTCATCACGGCTTTTCAGGAGCCACGCACCACCTCCCCAGACGAGAAGAAGCAGACCGGCCATGAGAAGCGGAGTCATCTTCCGCTGTCGCCAGGCCTCCATTCCCCATTGATACACACGAGAGAGTGCTCCGGCTGCAAAAATGATCAGTATCGCCAAAGCGGGCATTCTCAGGCGGGCCAGCACGAAAACGAGCACGATGCTGGTCATGTAAGTCAGGAAAAAGACGATGAGAATCAGATCGGGATCTCGCCAGGAGAATTGTCTTTTCCGGAGCAGGGCTGAAAGCATTCCGGCGAGACCCAGCGGAGCGATGAGCCCCCAATAGAGGGGTATACGCAAAAAGGGTGAGAAGGGTTTCTTGAGATAAACATTGATATTATGAGGAATTTCGCCGCTTTGCCAGAAGAGTTTGAATTTCATCCACAGGCTGCGGGGCAATAAAAGGGGATCTTCCCTGAGTGCCTCCAGAAGATAGGCGGACCAGTCAATTTCCAGGTCCTCTTTGTTTTCATTCTTTCGGATTTCCTGCATGGATGGCGGCGACCAGAAGACCCCCGTACCGTCAGGGGCATTGCCGATGTAGGTGTTGAAGGGACCGCTCCAGCTGACCAGAGCGAAATGTTTTCCCACAAAATAGTTGGCACAGGTGGCCGGCAGAATACATGCCCCTGTTGCCGCCACAAAAATCAGAGCGGCCACAGCCTTCTGTTTCCAGTTCTGACGCACAATAATGAGGAGCCAGAGGATGATGAGCGGAATAAAGAGCAGGGCATTGGGTCGGCCGAGAATACACAGGCCCAGGGCCAGCCCGAGAAGAAGGGCTGAACGCTTTCCGGGCTTCTTTGCCGTGTGAAAGGCGACCACCAGAACAAGCAGATTGGTCAGAAGAATGAGCGTATCGGAGAGTATTTCGCTTTCATAGAGCAGAAAGATGGGACAGAATAGGGCGATCAGGGCTGCCATCCATCCGCTTTTTTTGTCAAAAGTTCTCCGGGCAAGAAAAAAGATGAGCACCACAATGACAGCACCCATTCCGTGCTGCATCCAGGAGGCCGTAAAGGGACTGTGTCCGAAGCGCAGATAAAAGATGCCGAGGATATAAGGATACAGAGGTCCGTGGAAAAAGGGCGTGCGATCCCAGCCGAGCCAGAAGGTTTGAGAGATTTCGAGGGCCCAGCGGTCAAAGGTATGATTGTCGCCCCCCGTCAGCAGATAGCCGAACATGGGATCATTATTCTGAATAAAGCCCTGATGCATACTTCGAATGATGAGTGCCAGAATAAAGACGATCCAATAGGGCCGGGCCTCTTTCGCAAAAAGGCTGTTGATGCCTTTACGGATTTGCTCAACGAGGGTCGGGGTTGTTGTCTCAGTTTTTTCTGTCTTCACTTCCATAGTCAGATCCGGGAGTTGCCGGGTTATGCCGGGTTGGGTCTTTTGACACTGATAATCTCATAGGACTGGACGGGTTGTTGCTTGCCTTTCAGGGTAATGGCACCCAGCGCTTTGGCCTGGGCCCTGTCCTGAATCTGCTTCCACACTTCTTCCCCCACCACCACTTTGCCCGGTCCGGCCATATCACAAAAACGCTTTGCCGTATTCACTTTATCGCCGATGACCGTGAAGTCCATGCGCCGGGGAGAGCCGATAAAGCCTGCGATGACCTCCCCCACTTCCACACCGATACCGATATGGAGGGGCAAACGCCCTTCGGACTGACGGACCGCATTGAGCCGGGCATTGCAATGCTGCATTTCCACAGCCGTGCAGACGGCCCGGAACTCTTCATCGCCAGTGGGCAGTGGCGTCCCGAAAATTGCCATGATCTCATCGCCAATGTATTTGTCCAGCGTGCCCCCATAGGCAAAGACGATTTCCGTCATGGCTGTAAAATGTTCATTGAGCAGAGCCACCAGTTCCTGAGGCGACAATTGTTCCGCAATCTGTGTGGAAGCCCGTATATCGCAAAAGAGCGTGGTGACCCGTGTTTTATTTCCGCCCAGAGTAAGGGTTTCCGGTTCGTTCATGAGCTTTTCCACGAGAGGGCCGGGCAGAAATCGGGAAAGTTCACCCCGTTTCTTTTCAAATTCAATGGTTTGTTCATGGAGCCGCACATTTTCAATGGCCAAGGCCGCCTGGGCTGCCAGCGAGAGGAAGAGTTCCAGATCCTCGGCTGTAAAACTGATGTGGCTCTGGTCTGTATCCACATAGATGGAACCGAGAAGCTGATTTTTCCCGCGCAAAGGCACACACATGGCACTGGCGATTTTATTGGCGATGATGCTTTCACGGCCTCCGAATTCCATACATTCCTGACGGCTGCTCATGAGCACAGGCTCGCCATCCAGAGCGGCCCGGCCGGCAATGCCCATGCTTGGCGCTCCGGCATTGAGATCGCCTCCCATCTGACAGGACACTTCCACCTGCAGACTGTCGTTCTTCTCATTCCGCAAAAGCACAAAGCCGCGGTTGGCATTGAGCGTAACCATGATGGTCTGGAGCATGGTAGTGAGGCGGGTTTTCAGATCAAAATTGGAAGTCACAGCCTGGCCCGCTCTGAAAAGGGCATCAAGACGCCGGTAGGCATGGCTCATCCGTGCGATCTCATCGGGAGACATGGTAAAGGCGCTGCTGTCCCCCATGATCGTTGCGCCCTGCCGGTTCTGCTCTTCCGTTTTTTTCGCCAGTTCCTGTCCCACCTGCTGCATTTCGCTTCGAATGGAACGGATACTTTGGGCAAGCCGTTCTTTCACTTCCGCCGAAGAAGATATGGTCGGAGGCTGCGCCGCCTCATTTCTGTACACGATGCGACATTTGCTTCCCAGCCAGATTTCATCGAGATGCATTGCAGCACTCCGGTCAATACGTTGCCGGTTGATATAAGTACCGTTGAGACTTTTGAGATCCGTGACGATACAGGTGCCATTGACCAGAGACAGGGTCGCATGATGGCGGGACACCTCATCGGCTGTCAATACAATATCGTTATCCTCCGATCTGCCCAAACGCAGTTCTTTTTCGGAAAGTCTGACTGTGATCGGTGCCACACCCGGCTGTTCAATAATAATTTGCTGCATGGTTTTCCCGTATTTCATTTGCCCCTGTGCTCTCAAAGCGAAGGCACGCCATGACAAAGCACTTTTACACTATGTCAATTATCAATTATCCACGGCATGTTGTCAATTTAATTTGAGCATTCCGCTCTGTAAATGCTATCCTAAGCCGGGGGTGTATCCATATTTTACATTACTGCAGCGGAATTCATGAACTGTATCAACCTATAGATTTTCGTTACAGCCCGGGAGATATCAGGTGAAAATAATTACCGTTGAAGTGCGGGAAGACCATCTGGAAACACTTGCACAGACCAAGCCCATGGCGGCGCTGGCGGAGTTGATCTGGAATGCACTGGATGCGGAAGCGACCGATGTCCGCATTGAATTTATCGAAAACGACTTGTCCGGTCTCGAAATGATCCGCATTTGTGATAACGGACACGGCCTTCACTATGAGGATGCGCTCCTCGTTTTCAGAAATCTCGGCGGTTCCTGGAAACGGGAAGGTTCACGCACTCATGAACACAAACGTGTCTTGCATGGCAAATTCGGCAAGGGACGTTTCCGCGCCTTTTCTCTGGGCAACAGTGTCTGCTGGAACTCCGTATATCAGGACGGTGAGGAAAAGAGTTCCTTCAAGCTGAAAGGGCAGGCGGAGAAACTGGGTGAATTCACTGTCTTTGACCGCAAAGGCCGGGTTGACGAGCCTTCGGGAATGATCGTTGAAATCCAAGATGTCCGTGAAAGCTCCGATCTGCTCCGTGGCGTGAAGGCCCGGGAAGAAGTGACCAATATTTTCGCCCTCTATCTGAGACAGTATCCGGGCACACAGATTGTCTATGACGGTATTCCTCTGGATCCGGGCAATGCGGAAAAGCATTTTGTCAGTTATTCTCTCGGCACGCTGGTCACGGAAGACGGGCTGCGTATCGAAGCGACCCTGGACGTGGTGGAATGGCATCTGGCCGGAAAACGTTCCATTCTGTTGTGTGATGAAAACGGCTTCATGCGCATTCAGGCGCAGCCGCGTCTGTACTTCCGGGGTTTCAGTTATTCAGCCTATCTCAAATCAGCCCATATTGCGACACTGGACAGTGAAGGCCTCTTGGAAACGGGCGAGATGCACCCCGATATCCGTCAACTGCTTGATGCTGTCCGTCTGAAACTGCGCGAACATTTCGCCTTGAGAGAAGCGGAAACAGCCCGGGATGTCCTCGATTACTGGAAGGACACAGGGCTCTATCCCTATACAGGTGAAGCGGCCGATCCCAAAGAAGAAAACGAACGGCGCATCTTTGATATTTACTCCACTCATCTGGAGCGTATATTTACCGATTTTTCCGGAGCCAGTCTGCGCACGAAAAGACTGGTTCTCCGTTTGATGCAGGAACTCGTGCACAGTGATCCCGTACGTGTGGCGGGTATTCTCGATGAACTGATCACCTTCCCCGAAGAAATGGAAGAACAGATTCTGGAACTGACCGGCGCTCAGGAGCCGGACATTGACAAGACCAAAAGCGAATAAAGGGAGACCTCAGATCCATGACAGCAGCCTATGATCCCCAGCAGATAGAATTGAAATGGCAGCAGTACTGGCTGGATAACAAGACTTTCAAATCTGAAATAGATTATGACAAACCGAAATATTATGTTCTGGACATGTTCCCCTATCCCAGTGGCGACGGACTCCATGTAGGCCACCCGGAAGGCTATACGGCCACGGATATCATTGCGCGCTACAAACGCATGCGGGGCTTCAATGTGCTCCATCCCATGGGCTGGGACGCTTTCGGATTGCCTGCGGAACGCCACGCAGTGCGTACGGGCGAACATCCCGCCATCATCACGAACAGCAACTGTGACACCTTCCGTCGCCAGATTCAGCGGCTGGGTCTTTCCTATGACTGGGACCGGGAAATCAATACGACGGATCCCAAATATTACAAATGGACGCAATGGATCTTTTCAGTCTTGTATGACCGCGGTCTGGCCTATGAAATTGAAGCGCCCGTCAACTGGTGCCCCGCATTGAATACCGTTTTAGCCAATGAAGAAGTGAAAGACGGGCGTTATGTGGAAACGGGTGATCCTGTTGAAAAACGACCTCTTCGCCAGTGGATGCTGAAAATCACGGCCTATGCGGAACGGCTTCTCCATGATCTGGACGAACTGGACTGGCCCGAAGGCATCAAAGCCATGCAGCGCGAATGGATCGGTCGCAGTGAAGGCGCCGATGTGAACTTTACAGTCCAGGGTTCCGGCCAGGTCTTCACTGTCTTCACAACACGACCGGACACCCTTTTCGGTGCCACCTACTGCGTTTTGGCTCCGGAACACCCGCTGACCCTGGAAATCGTCACGGAAGAGCAGAAAGAAGCCGTCAAAGCTTATGTGGATGCGGCTGCAAACAAAAGCGCTCAGGACCGGATGAAAGACGAAAAGGAAAAGACAGGGGTTTTCACAGGCTCCTATGCCATCAATCCTGTCAACGGCGCCGCTGTCCCCATCTGGACAGCCGATTACGTGCTGGCCGAATATGGTTATGGCGCTATCATGGCTGTACCGGCCCATGATACCCGGGACTATGAATTCGCCAGGCGTTTTGAGCTGCCTGTCATAGAAGTGATTTCCGGTGGTGATATTGAAAAAGAAGCCTGGATCGGTGACGGTGTTCTCGTGAATTCACCCCTCATTGACGGACTTCAGGTGGATGCGGCCAAAAAGAAAATCACAGCCTGGCTCGAAGAAAAAGGATTGGGCCAGGGTACCGTGAATTACAAACTGAGAGACTGGCTCTTCTCCAGGCAGCGCTATTGGGGCGAGCCCTTCCCGCTCATTCGGCTGGAAGACGGGACCATCAAGACACTGCCCATGAAAGACCTGCCTCTCCTGCTGCCGGAACTGGACGATTACCGTCCCACAGCCGATGGTGCCCCTCCCCTGGCCCGTGCAAAAGAATGGATGACCACAACAGATCCGGAAACAGGCCAATCAGCCATACGGGAAACCAATACCATGCCCCAGTGGGCGGGCTCCTGCTGGTATTTCCTGCGTTTCTGTGATCCCACCAATGACGAGGCCGCCTGGTCCAAAGAAGCGGAAGAATACTGGATGCCCATAGACCTTTATGTGGGTGGTGCGGAACATGCCGTGCTGCATCTGCTTTATTCGCGCTTCTGGCATAAAGTGCTCTACGATGCCGGTTATGTTCACACCAAGGAACCGGCCACGAAACTTTTCAATCAGGGCATGATCCTGGCCTATTCCTACAAAGACAGTCAGGGAAAATACCATTATCCCGAAGAGGTGGAACGTGAGGGCGATCACTGGCGCTTGAAGAGCACAGGCGAAATTGTGGAAACCCAGATTGAAAAGATGAGCAAATCACGCTATAACGTCGTCAATCCCGATGATGTGGTGAAAAGCTGCGGTGCCGATGCCATGCGCCTTTATGAGATGTTCATGGGCCCCCTCGACCGTGACAAACCCTGGACCGATGAAGGCGTGCAAGGGGTATACCGTTTCCTCCGCCGTGTGTGGTCCGCTTTCATCGCTGATGACGGCGCTGTTCACAGCCACATTCTGAACAATGAAAGCGATACCGACCTGCTCCGGGAATTGCATAAAACCATCAAGGCTGTAACGGAAGGCATTGAATCCCTTTCCTTTAACACAGCCATTGCACGGATGATGGAATTCATCAACGTCATATTGAAAACACCCCGTATGAATCGTGAAATGGCGGAGACTTTTGTGCTCATCCTGGCTCCCTTCGCACCCCATATGGCGGAAGAACTCTGGGAAAAGCTGGGACAGGGTCCCACGCTGGCCTATGTGCCCTGGCCCGCCTTTGACGAGGCGTTACTGGTGGAAGACAGTATGGAAATACCCGTGCAGGTGCTGGGCAAACTTCGCAGCAGAATCACGGTTCCGGTCAATGCCAGTCAGGAAGATATTCTCGCAGCGGCAAAGGCTGATCCCAAAGTTGCGGGACATCTTGATGGAAAGACGGTCGTGAAAGAAATCTACGTTCCCGGTAAAATGGTGAATCTCATCGCGAAATAACATTTCTCTTTTTTGCGAACCTGAAACTAATCCATTACTCGGAAAACTTTCCGGCTGAGGATGTGCATATCGTGGGAGCGCCAATGTCCCCATTGGCACACAGCGCATCATGACCCGGAAAATATATTGCCCGGGCTGCGGCAATATGCTTCAGGACTTGTCCCTCATTATCATGCCCGCCCAAACTCCTTACGTCGCCTAAAAATTCAAAATGTCCCCCGTCTTAGCCGCAATATATACCAATGGGGACATAAGCCCTTTCACGTCACAGGACTCTGCGCCTGAAAGTTTTTTTGTCAATGCCTTGCTATGCCTTCACGGAAAAACGCAATTTATGCATCAAAGACGACTTCTGACAGAAACTTTATTTCATGGAGGGAAATAGTTCACAATAGGAAAAACAGCAGGAGGTTTTATCCATGAAATCAAGTCAGAAAACAGTCTCACGTAGAGGCTTTATGAAAACAGCGGCTGTGGCCGCCCTGGCTCCGGCCTTTATCCCCTCTTCGGCTCTGGGTCGTGCCGGGCATATCGCTCCGAGCGAACGCATTGTCATGGCGTCCATCGGTGTGGGCGGTCAGGGCATGTATGATACCCGCGGCTTTCTGAACATTCCGGAGGTTCAATATGTGGCCGTGTGCGATGTGGACAGAAAACATTGCGCCAATGCCAAAAATGAACTGGAAAAGTTTTACAAAGAGAAGAAGGGACAGGATTCCTTTAAAGGAATTGAGGCCTATCACGATTTCCGTGATGTGCTGGCCCGGGAAGACATTGATGCGGTCATGATCGCCACGCCCGACCATTGGCACGCCCTCATCAGCATAGCAGCCGCGGAGGCCGGCAAAGACATCTACTGTGAAAAGCCTCTGGCCAATTCCATTCCGGAAGGACGGGCTGTCGTGAATGCCGTCCGACGTTACCAGCGTGTTTTCCAGACAGGCAGTCATGAACGTTCCCGGGATAATGCCCGTTATGCCTGCGAGCTCGTCCGCAATGGCCGCATCGGGAAACTGCATACCATCCGTGTGCAGATGCCTGTAGACCATGACTATGGCATCATCTACCCTGAAATGCCTGTGCCCGAACATTTTGATTATGATTTCTGGCTGGGGCCCGCACGCTTCGCACCTTATACGGAAAAGCGATGCCATTTCTTTTTCCGATTTATCCTCGATTACAGCGCCGGCGAAATGTCCGACCGGGGCGCCCATATCCTGGATCTCGGACAACTGGCCAACGGCACGGATCACACGACGCCCATCAGCGTTGAGGGACGGGGCGAATTCCCCAAACAAGGCCTCTTCAACACGGCTTATGCCTATGAATTCGCCTTTGAATATGCCAATGGCGTGCGTGTTCTGGGAGACAATCGCGGTCCCCGGGGCATCCGCTTCGAAGGAGATGAAGGCTGGATCTTCATTCATATTCATGGCGGCAATCTTGAAGCGGAACCTCAATCGCTTCTGCAGGAAGTGATCGGCCCCGACGAGATTCAACTGGGGCGCAGCCGGGGTCATCACAATGACTTTATTGAGTGCATGAAAACCCGCGGCGAGCCCAAGGCACCCGTGGAAGTGGGCCATCACACGGCGACCATGTGTCACATGGCCAATATCGCCATGCGTCTGGACAAAAAACTCAACTGGGATCCGGACAAAGAGCTCTTTGATGACGAGACAGCCAACCGGATGATGCAACCTTCCATGCGTGCTCCCTGGACCCTGTAATCATATTTCAGTACTACAACCCGCCGCTTGGCATACCCGGCGGGAAAGGATAGATTCAATGAAAAGAAAACAGTTATTCCTCTCCCCTTTCCTTCTCCTCGTACTGACGCTCAGCCTCCTTATCGGAATGACCGCCAAGGCTGAGGCCCAGGAGAATTCATTCACTGAAGACTTGAAGGCTGTAGCCCTTTATTCCTTCGGTGATGAGGACGCTCCTCTGCGGCGTGTGGAAAATGCCCTTTACCATACAGCTGCTGAGCAGGGGAAAGAATCCGACCTCCTCGCCGGCTATGAACAGCAGATTCTCGCTCTGCTTCAAGGGGAATGCAGCGAAGAAGGACGCCGCTTTCTCAGCCGTTTTCTGGCTGACACAGGAAGCGCCGCTTCGATCCCCTTCTTCTCTTCCTGGCTTGATGAGGCCGGGCATTTTCAATTGGCCGTTTCCACGCTGGAAAAATTCTCTACAGAAGAGGCCGCCCAAGCCCTGATCAATGCTCTGGACGGTGCAAGTGAGAAAAAGCAGCTCATCCTTCTGGAGGCGCTGGGCCGTCAGAAAGTCGCTTCATCAGCGCCGATCCTGGCAAATTATCTCCAGGCTTCCGATGTGAAAAGCGCAATCGCCGCCCACTCCCTCGCCTCTCTGGGTACGCCGGAAGCCTGCCTCGCTCTGGCCGAAGCCCTGGAAGCCTTGCCTGTGAAAAAACAGATTCATCTGGCACCTTCAGCGCTCATCTGTGCAGAGCGTCTGGGAGAAAAAGGCAATTTTTCGCTCCTGGAATTGTATCGCAGCGCCGATTTTCCGGCCCATATCCGTATTGCAGCCTTGTCGGTACTGATGCGCTTCCAACCGGATAAAACAGAAGAACTCGTTGTTGAAGGACTTGTTGATAAAGATCCGCGACTGGCCTCTGCTTCTCTCGGTCTTGCACGCACTGTTCAGGGCGAAAGGGTTACGGCGTCTTTGCTGGGTCTGCTGGATAAAGTGGAAGATATTCAAAAAGCCTCTTATCTCGATGTATTGAGCGTCCGTGGCGGGGACGCGGCTCTGGAAGCAGCCCAGCGTTATGCGGACTATAACCACTTGAACACACGATTGGCAGCCATCCGAAGCATTGGCAATCTGGGTGGCGCTTCCTTTGTGCCTTTCTTTCTGCAACGCATTGTGGATACGAGAAGAGATGAACAACGGATTGCCAAAGAAGCGCTGACACGGCTGAGCGATCCTGAAACCGATGGGATGCTCCTGGCCACGGCTCAGGGTGATGGTGACAACAAAGTCAGGGTTTGCGCCATTGAAATGCTTTCAGATCGGCGTGCTCTGGACAGTGCTGATGCCCTTTGTGCCCTCGCTTATGACGCTCCTGCTTCTGTGCGCTCTGAAGCTGTTCACGCCTTGCGCATTTTAGGAAAACCCGCCATGGCCGGGCAGCTGCTTTTTCTCACGCTCATCCCTGGTTTGGAAGACATCAAGTCCGTTTTGCCGCAAAGCATTGTGGCACTCGTTCAGCGCGGTGTTGCCGGAGCTGATGATACAGGCGAAACAAACCCGATCATCCGTTTTTATCGGGAACTGCAGGAGCAGGAAGATATACAGGAGTTGCCCGAAACGAACCGGCGTGACGCCACCTGTCTGCTTCTGGACAGTCTTGCGCTCATAGGGGATGACGCTTCTTTTGAAATAGTCAGAGAAGCACTGGACCATCCCGAAAGCGAGATCAGAAAAAGTGCTCTCAGTGCAGCCACAAAATTCCAGCGTACCGACAGCCTGGAAGCCTTGCAAAAACGCATCGCCACAGAAACAGAAGATCCCTTGCGTTCTCAGGCCTATTCCGGTTATTTGAATGTGCTGCGCAGTGCAACCCTCCTCTCCGGTCGGGTCATCGATGCTCACCTGGATTATGCCTTTGAAGAAGCGAAGACAGCGGCGGAACAGCGCGAATTTCTCGCAGCCGCTTCCAGAGCTCCGTCTCTGCGGGCCTTGCAGCTCACTGAAGCGCTTCTGGATAATCCTGAAACGGCTGCTGAAGCCACCCGGGCCGCTCTCGTATTGGCAACGGCTCTCTGTGGCGCCTGGCCAGTGGAAGCGAGCGCAAGAATTACCGCTCTGCTGGAAGAGGATCTGCCCGATGCCATGAAAGTGGATGCCAATAAAGCGCTTGCTCTGCTGAACAGCTTTGACAACCATCTCATGGCTTGGGAATATGCGGGGCCCTATTTTGAAGAAGGGCTCATGTCTCACCATCTTTATGAAATGGAATTGCCTCCGCAAGTGGATGCTGAAGAGGCCGCCTGGAAATGTCTGCCTCTCATGATCGATGCGCCTCTTCCCTCCGCTCTCGAATTTGACCGCCTCTGGGGCGGCGAGGAACGTGTTGTATTCGTGCGCACACTCCTTCAGCTGGAAGAAGCCCAAAAGCTCATTCTTGAACTGGGAAGCAATGACGGCTGCAAGGTCTGGCTCAATGACGAAGAACTCTTTGCCATTGCCGATGGGCGTCCACTCGTTCCCGGAGAAAATAAAATCCCTCTGTCTCTCAAGGCTGGTGACAACAGATTGATGATTGCCGTGTACCAGCAGGGAGGCGCCTGGCGCGCTACGGCCCGTCTGCTCCAGAGCGATGGAAGTGTTGCAGAGGGTGTCACTGTCCGGACACAGTAAGACGGCAAAAGAGACATGATTTTTCAAATTTAATGAGGGCCTTTTGAGGCCGTGCTCATGAATCCATTGGAGGTTACAGATGAATCAGCGCAATGTTTCCCGACGACAGTTTTTCGGAGCCACAGCGGCCACGGCTGCTTCAGGGTTTTTTGTCGCCCAAACGGCAACAGGAGCTCCAGCCACGGACTTTCCCGGCGAAAGAGTACTCACTATTCCGGACAAAGGCATCGTCCGTGTTCTTCAATTCACGGATATTCACTACTTCAAGGGGATTGACAAATATCCGGTCCGTGAAGAATATTTGCGGCACAAAACGGTCGGGATCATGAGACGGCTTGTCGATCATGCCCAGCCGGATCTTATTGTTTCCACAGGCGATTTCTGGCATGAAAACCCGGACGGGCGCGGCTTGGAATTCATGAACTGGGCCATTGACAGCATCGTCGCTCTGGGTCGGCCCTGGACCTTCACCTGGGGCAACCATGATCATGTGGGTGATGAGGCGGAAGCGCACCGTACTCTGGAAGGCGCTCTCCATTCTGTCTATGGAGGCACCGCCCGTAACGGGAACCATACGGTCGTCATCGAGTTGGAAAATGGCAAGCGTGTGCTGGAGCTGCTCTGTTTGAACAGTGGCCGGCGAGGTGTGGATAAGGAAGCGCTGGGCTATGTCACCGACTACGCCAGGGCACGTGTTCACAAAGAAAAAGTGCTGCGCATGAGTGCCTTTCATATTCCTCTTAAACAATACCACGACCGGTGGGTGGACGGCAGTGCCCGGGGTCTTCTGGGCGAGAAAGTTTATTTCGAGGACGATGACGGCAGTGCCTTGAAGGTTTTTCAGGATGCGGGCGTATCCGCCATCTTCTGCGGTCATGACCACGAAAGTGACTACTCCGCTTTTTCCGATGGTGTGGAACTGATCTACGGTCGTGCTACAGGCTATAACGGCTATGGTGCGGAAACACTGGATAAAGGCGGCAAACTTTTTGAAATAGATACGGTCACCGGCGATTATCGCTGGAAATCTCTTTTCCCCGATGGCACCACCTGGCAACCGGGCAAAGAGGAACATCTGGATATTCGCGAAGATTGAGGGTGAAGACAACACCCTGAAAGTCAGATCATCAAGGAGTTTTCATGTCCAAGAAAGATTTTTCACGAAGAGAGTTTCTGGCTGTCGGCGCCGCGGTCACAGCAGGCTGTTTTCTGAGCCGACCTGTTGTGGCTGAAAAGAAGGCACCGGCACTGACCCTGTCCCGCTGTGATGAAATCCGGTTGCTCCAATTTACGGACCTACATCTTTTTGCAGGGATCAGTCATCAGCCGGAAATATCCGAAGTGCAACGGCGGCAGACCATTGATGACATGCGCCGTCTCATAGATCATACACGACCGGATCTGCTTGTCATTACAGGTGATTTCTGGCATGAGAACCCCGATGGGCGGGGCATGGAATTTCTGAACTTCTCCGTTGAAAAAGTTGGCGGACTGGGCGTGCCCTGGGTATTCACCTGGGGAAACCATGACAAACTGGACGATTACGATCTGGGCCATAAGGCATTGGCTGCAGCATCCAACTCCCTCTATGGCGGCACCCTGGAGAGTCGCGGGGATTACATTACCCCGGTCCTCGATGGCAATGGAAATGTATTGCTGGAACTCTTCTGCCTCAATACGGAAGGGCATGGTGTCGATGCAAAGATCAGGCTGTTTGTCCGGGATGCGGTGGCAAAGGAAGCAGAAGATTTCAAGCGGCCCATGCGTATGGGTGCTTTTCATATCCCCATCCGCCACCATGACCATGTCTGGGAAAATGGCCGGGCCCGGGGCGTAAAAGGCGAGCCCGTCTGTTTTGAGGGAGAAGACGGTTCGGCCCTCTCCGCTTTCAAAGAGGCCGGGATTCAGGCCGTCATGTGCGGCCACGACCATACGAATGATTATTCCGGTCGGGCCGAAGGTGTGGAACTCATCTACGGACGGGCTTCGGGATATAACGGCTATGGTGGGGAAACACTGGAGAAGGGCGCAAAACTCTATCGCCTCGACCCCGCCCGCTCATCCCTGCATTGGGAGTCAGTAGTACCCGATGGCCGCCGATGGAATCCCGGTCCCACGGAACGGCGTCTCATCGATTCCTGAAAGGCTCCGGAAAACAGTACAGGCTGAGAATCACAGCCACCGTTGCAGCGGATGGCTACGCTCCCGCAAAGGCATGTCAACCCGTTTCCCGCTCATATGGGACTCAAATACAGCCTGGATCATTTCCGTGGCGGCCAGAGCGTCGTGAATACTGACTTCCGGGCGTCTGTCCCGGGCGATGGCATCCATCAGATCATCAATGATGGGCGCATAATGGCTGACCCGGGCCGGGCTCCTCAGTGGTGTGCTCAGCGTATCGGGTATGGGCTGCCACTGCACTTCGGTGCCGTAGGCCGCCCAGCCGGGCTCAGGAAGATAACTCACCTGCGGGGAACGGTCTACACGGATATTGGCCATCCCCTTTGTCGCGTAAAGATCGATGCCGTATCGATCCGCATCCAGAGAAGCTCCTTTGACAGAGGTGAAAGTTCCGCGTTTTCCTGAATTGAAACCGAAAGTGGCATAAATCGTATCGCCCACGATGGGTCCCAGTCCTTCTGTAGCCTCGCGGATGTCGGCTGCTGTGGCCGGTCTGTCCTCAACCAGTATCTCAGCCTCACACCACACAGGCGGGCCCATGAAATAGATCATGAGATCAAAAAGGTGAATGCCCAATACAATGAGATCTTCCCCTCCGGAACGATGGTCTTCTTTGCCCCGGCCACGCATCTCCAGTATTTTTCCGATGAGCCGTTCATTCACCAGATAGCGCCGGGCATGGGCCACCTGCGGATCGGCACGGAAGTTGAAGGCTGTCGCCCACTTGAGGTTTTGGGCATCCAGTGCTGCAATAGCGGCATCCCCATTGGCAAGATCGGGCGTAAGCGGCTTTTCCATGATCCCATGAGCGCCCGCAGCGGCACAGGCCTCCAGATACTCGCGGTGCAAGATGCTCCACCGGGGAGCAATGGCCACGAGATCGGGCTTTTCTTTTTCGAGCATCTCCCGGTAATCGGTATAAATGCGACCGGCACCCGCTTCAGCGGCATGCTTGCGGCCTCCGGCTTCATCAGGATCAGCCAAAGCAATCACCTCCACATCATCACGCAAGGCCCACACAAGATGGAGACTGTGTCCATAACGTCCGCGCTTGCTGTCGCCGATAACGCAGGCTTTATAAGGCTTGGAGGAAGCAGATGCCTTGCCCGCCAGCCAGGGGGTTACTGAGGCTGCAGCCGCCGTGGAGAGAAAAGAACGTCTGTTCATGGATTGCATGGGTAGTCCTTTCTTTTCTTCAGAATAACACAGTGCCTTTCTTTTTCTCTACAGTAAAGATTTTTGCATGATGAGTGGAATGACCGCCTTTTTCAGTATTGATGTCGCCTTTGCGTTATTCTATTTTTTCGACACAGGCATAAAGCCGTCTGATGCTTACCTGGGAACGCCAATTTCCACATTGGCAGGATACCCGTGAAAAAACCGTGACTTATGTATGCAGTTGACGGGATAACGAAGACTCAGAGTTTACAATGGCTTTTATTTAATTTGTGGTCACCAAAAGGCCTGTTGCCGAATCGCTGTTTATAAAATATCGGTGCCATAACACGCTGTCTGCCAATGTGGAAATTGGCGTTCCCAGGATTGAATCTCAACGTTTTTCAGGGTTCTCCAAGGCGTTATTTGTTTGTGGTCATAAGAAGACGTGTTATCGACACTGTGATTGCATAATATATTGAAATCACAGGATGTAGGATAACAACAACACAGGCTTCTTCGAAAAATGATGGCTGTTTACGGGAAGTAACAGGTCACACACGGAAAAGATACAGGTGGCATGGAAAAGATCTTTAGTCTTTACCTGTCCACTGATTCACCATTAATACCCACAGCTTTATCCGGTCATGATCAGCTCTGGTCTTTTTCAGGCGATACAGCCTTAAAATCAAGTTCGCCGTCTTTCACCGTCACTTCTATCGTATCGCCTCCGTGTATTTCGCCGGAGATAATCTTATAGGCCATGGGATCCAGCAGCATCTGTTGCACGGCCCGTTTGAGCGGTCTGGCTCCATAGGCGGGCTCATAGCCCCGTTCAGCGAGCAGATCCCGAGCTTCATTGTCCAGATCCACGGTAAGCTGTCTGCTTTCGAGCCTGTGGGCGAGATTGCGCAGTTGCACGTCCACAATCTTGCGGATATGACTGCGGCTCAAGGGATGGAACACAACAGTCTCATCGATTCTGTTCAAAAATTCGGGCCGGAAATGGGAACGCAAAAGCATGCGGACGGTCTCTTTCTTTTCATCTATTGTGCCTTCTTCCATGTCGAAGACCTCGCTGCCCAGGTTTGAGGTCATGATGACAATGGTATTCCGGAAATCAACGGTCCGTCCCTGATTGTCGGTGAGTCGGCCATCATCAAGGAGCTGTAACAGCACGTTGAAAACTTCGGGATGGGCTTTTTCAATTTCATCGAGAAGAATGACGCTGTAAGGACGTCGACGAATGGCCTCCGTCAACTGCCCGCCTTCTTCATAGCCCACATATCCCGGAGGAGCGCCGATGAGACGGCTCACAGCGTATTTCTCCATGTATTCAGACATGTCTATACGCACCATGGCGTGTTCATCGTCAAACATGCACTCCGCCAGAGCGCGGGCGAGTTCCGTTTTACCCACACCGGTAGGGCCGAGAAAGATAAATGAGCCTATGGGCCTGTCCGGTTCTTTCAGACCGGCCCGGGCACGGCGTACAGCTTCGGAAACAGCCTGGATCCCGTCTTCCTGACCGATGACCCTTTCTCCTATCTGTTTCTCCAGAGCCAGGAGTTTTTGCATCTCACTTTCCATGAGACGGTCTACGGGGATCCCCGTCCAGAGAGAAACAATACGGGAAATATGCTCTTCCGTCACCTCTTCACTGAGGAAACTTCCGTCTTTTTGTATTTCAGCGAGGCGGGCATTTTCTTCCGCAAGCTGTTGCTGCAGTTCATTGAGCGTACCGTAACGGATTTCGGCCACTTTATCCAGCTGTCCCTGTCTTTCCGCTATTTCTTCTTCACGACGCGCCTCATCTATTTTCCCCTGAATGGCACGAATGGACTCGATGCGCTCTTTTTCCGTTTTCCATTTGGCCGTTTTGGCGGAAAAGTCTTCCTTCAGATTTTCCATCTCCAGTTCCAGTACGGCGAGGCGTTCCTGAGCGTTTTTGTCCTTGTCTTTTTTCAAGGCCAGTTGTTCGATCTCCAACTGGCGGAGGCGGCGGGCAATGATATCGATTTCATAGGGCATACTGTCGATTTCAATACGCAATCTGCTGGCGGCCTCGTCAATGAGATCAATGGCTTTGTCGGGGAGAAAACGATCGGCAATATAGCGGTGGCTCAGACTGGCGGCTGCAACAAGTGCATCGTCCTGAATACGCACACCGTGGTGAACTTCATAGCGTTCTTTGAGTCCCCGGAGAATGGCAATGGTATTTTCCACATTGGGCTGATCCACGAGAACAGGCTGGAAACGGCGTTCAAGAGCCGCATCTTTTTCCACATGCTTTCTGTATTCGTCCAGAGTCGTGGCGCCGATGCAGTGCAGTTCGCCCCGGGCAAGAGCCGGCTTCAGCATATTGGAGGCATCCATGGAGCCTTCCGAAGCGCCTGCACCGACAATGGTGTGCATCTCGTCAATAAACAAGATGACCTGTCCTTCCGCTTCCTGCACAGCGGCAAGAACAGCCTTGAGCCGTTCTTCAAATTCACCGCGGAACTTCGCTCCCGCAATGAGCGAGGCGATATCCAGTGAGGCCACCCGTTTATTCTTGAGCCCTTCGGGAACGTCGCCTGTAACGATGCGCTGGGCGAGCCCCTCCACAATGGCCGTTTTACCGGTTCCCGGTTCGCCAATGAGGACAGGATTATTCTTTGTGCGCCGTGACAAGACCTGAATGACCCTGCGTATTTCTTCATCACGGCCGATGACCGGATCCAGTTTTCCGGCACGGGCCAGCTGAGTCAGATCACGGCTGTATTTCTGCAGAGCCTCATAGGTGTCTTCCGCATTGGGATCGGTTACCCGTTGGGTACCCCGCACTTCTTTCAATGCCTGAAGAGCGGCATCCTTTGTGAAGCCTGAACGTTTAAGAAGCTCGCGCGCATCTCCCCCTTTCTCAAGAATACCCAGAAGGATATGTTCCGTACTCAGGTATTCATCTTTCAGATGTTGCGCCTCTTTCCAGGCTGCATCAAGAACAGTGCGGGCCTCGCGGGACCAGTCCAGATGCTGTGATCCGCCTGTGATTTTAGGCCGGGAAGAAAGGGCCTGCTCAACAGACTGCAGCAATTGTGCCGGAGCAACGCCGACGCGCTGTAAAATGGAGCTTACGGCACCCTGCTTCTGGTCTGTGAGTGTAAAGAGAAAATGAAGGGGTGTAATTTCCGGGTGGCCTTTGGAAGAAGCAAGCTCGTAAGCAGCAGCCAAGGCTTCTTGAGATTTGATAGTCAGTTTGTCCATGCGCATGATTGTTTTCCTTTCACATGTCTATGCCTGATTATAATAGAGCAAGGGCCATGCCGGGAAATTTACACATATGAGGCTGCTTACCCTTCCTTTTCTGATTCATTGTGAAACAGACTGCTCCGCTCTGAAACAGTCTTCGAAAAAGATTTTGAAAATAAAAAGATAAGGGCGAAGCCCATGAGGGCCCGCCCTTAAATACGATTCAGGAAGAGTGATACAGGTGCATAAGCCGCTGATCAAAGTGACTTATGCAGTCATGAGACAAAAATCTTTATTCTTTGTCGGAATCACTGCAGGAAGAAGAGCAGTCCGATTTCTCTTTGTCTTCAGGACACTTCTTGTCGCTGCATTTGTCTGTGGCGCAGGCACTTTTCACCGGACAGGCCGGAGCAGCACCAGCAGCTACAGGGCAGTCCGCGCTTTTTACGCTCAGCTCATTACTGCACGCCCCTTCTTTGGGACAGCTTCCATCCTGAGCAGATGCTGTAAAGGCAAATGCGGCTACCATCATCACAACGGCCATCAGGGCCACGACATTCATCAAAGGGGTGTTGCTTTTCATTTTGTAATCTTTCTCCTTGGTTGACAACAAAATCTTTTGTTCAGCATACTGATCAATTGAACAGCCTGCTCACGCTTTTTATTCTCAAAAAAGTAAATTCTTTTGAAGCAAAGTACTTTCAGGCGCCCGAAAACAAAATAAATGAAACTCAAATACCCTCAGAGCCTGTCTAATATTATGGAGTACTGCTCTTTTGTTTGATTCGCCCAGAGCAGGGTACTATAATTCAAGAAATACCAACCGAGGAGAAACTCATATGTCCAAGATTACCCGCCGTCACTTTATTCAATCCGCCACCCTTCTGGGCGGCACCTCCCTTCTTTTGCGTCCCGGCAAAGCCTCGGCCCGGGCTGTGGGCGCGAACAACCGCCTGCGTGTAGCTGTGGTCGGTTTGAACAGCCGCGGTCAGGCCCATATCGCCGGCTGGCTTGAACAGCCTGATACGGAAATCGCCTATCTGGTTGATCCTGATTCCCGTGTCCTCGCCCGATCCATGAAGTCTCTGGAAAAGAAACTGGGCAAAGACTTTGTCGCCAAAGGTGTTGCCGATATCCGTGATGCTCTGGCTGATCCTGATCTGGATGCCATCTCCATTGCAGCCCCCAATCATTGGCACTCTCTCATGACCATCTGGGGAGCTCAGGCGGGCAAACATGTCTATGTGGAAAAACCCATGAGCCATGATATTGGGGAAGGCCGTGTGGTTGTGGAAGCCCAGAAAAAATATGGTGTTGTTGTTCAGCATGGTACCCAGGGCCGCAGCAATGCCCGGACAGCGGGTCTTCATGAAGCGATTCATGCCGGCAAATTCGGTCGTTTGAAAATTGCCTATGGCTATTGCTGCAAACCCCGTGGAAGCATCAAGTTCGCTGATCCCGCCACTCCTCCGGATCATCTGGACTGGGATCTGTGGCGCGGCCCCGCCGTTGTTGATGACTATCATCGCAATTATGTGCACTATAACTGGCATTGGTTCTGGAATACAGGCAATGGTGACCTGAACAACCAAGGCACGCACCAGCTGGATATTGCCCGCTGGGCCATTGATCCCGATCAGACCCATCCCATCCGGACAATGGCTCTGGGCGGACGATTCCAATGGCACGATCAGGGAGAAACGCCCAACACCATGTTCAGCATGGCTGAATATCCCAATGGTCAGTATGTCTTTTTCAATGTGCGCAATGTCAATTATGACGGCTATGAAAATCAGGTGGAAAACGAATATTACTTTGAAGATGGCGGCAAAATCATTCGTGACAAGTACTATCCCAAAGGCAGTGACAAAGGGGAAGCCCTGGACGTTGGCGAAGGCCGGGTAACCCCCGGTGGTCATTGGGGCAGCTTTGTGGCGGCCTGCCGTGCCGGGGATCCTTCGCTGGCCAATGGCAATGCTCTGGAAGCTCACTATGGCTGCGTGCTGGGCCATCTCATCAACAATTCCTACCGTCTCGGTCAGAAGGTGCCTTTCAATCTCCAGGCCGGAAAATTTGGTGATAATGCCGATGCCTTTGAACATTTCTCCCGTCTCCATGAAATTATGAGCAAAGGGGTGGGCATCCCTGAAGACGGTAACGAATATACCGTGGGTCCCTGGCTGAGCTTTGATCCGGAAACAGAAAGTCATCAGGGTGACTTCAGTGCTGAAGCCACGGCTCTGCTGAAAGATGTGAACCGGCCCGGTTTCGAGATTCCCGGGATTACAGAGCTCTGATCACTTTTGGCTAAACAGCTTCTGTTATGCACCCCTGTCTGTTGCGGGGTGCATAACTGCTGTTTTTCATCTCTCTCATTGCCGGAATCCCAAGCGAAAAGAAAGTATATGAGTAACTCACCCTCTCTGGAACTGGCTGTTGTCCTTCCCTGTCTCAATGAAGGCGACAACCTGAGATTGCTGCTGCCGCGCATCCGGTCAGTTCTGGATGATCTGGCGACAAACAGCCATATTTTTGTGATTGATGGCGGAAGCAGTGATGATACGGTCCGGACGGCGACAGATTTCGGAGCCACCGTTATTTCTCAGCGGGGTCGGGGCTATGGTGGAGCCATACGCACTGCTTTCGAAGATATCCAGGCACGGTGGCTTCTGACGATGGATGCGGATTTTTCCCATCATCCCGTCCTGATCAAATACCTTTTCGTCCGTCGCCATGATGCTGAAATCGTCATTGCCTCCCGCCATGTGTATCAGGGTTATGGCGATATGCCTCTGAGCAGACGTATCCTCAGCGGCTCTCTCAACCGTGTTTTCGCCTGGGTGCTGGGTATGAAGGTGGGTGATCTCTCCAGTGGTTTCCGGCTTTATCATCGCAATGCCATTGCACGGCTCGAGCTGACTTATGAAACCTATGCTGTTTTACAGGAGATTCTGGTGCAGGCCTATTGTGAAGGCTTTCGGGTTCTGGAAGAACCCTTCCATTATCTGCCGAGACTTCACGGCGCCAGTCATGCCCGGGTATTTCAATTCGGCGTAGTCTACCTGAAAGCTTTGGGAGCCCTGTGGAAACGCAGAAACTCTTCCGCCAGCGCGGATTATGAAACACGGGCTTTTTACAGCATCATCCCTCTGCAACGGTGGTGGCAGCGCAAGCGATACAAGATTTTGCGAGATCTCATCGGTGATCGCATGCATGTGCTTGATGTGGGTTGTGGTTCCAGCCAGATGCTGAACTGCATGCCCCAGATGACAGGTGTGGATTCGCGGCACAACAAGCTGCGGTTCATGCGACGGACAGCTAGAATTCTCGTCAATGCGGATGCAGCCTCTCTCCCCTTTGCAGATCACCGCTTTGAAGTCATTGTTCTATCCCAGGTGCTGATGCATGTGGACAATCCCGTGGAAGTCATCCGCGAATTGGCCCGTTGTCTGCGGCCCGGCGGAGAGTTGATTGTAGGCACGCCCGACTCGAGCCGCTGGAGATGGCGTTTTCTCGGCTGGCTCTACGGCCTGGTTCATCCCGACGGAAGACAGGGACAGGCCTACAATGCTGATGAGCTGCGCCGCCTCCTGGGCCAGAATGGCTTTGATATTGTGGAAAGCCAGTATATTCTGGGCGCGGAGCTGATTCTTCTTGCGCGGAAACGCAGAGGCGGTGGCGGGAACTGATGGGATCTATGATCGTTCTTCCAGAAGAAAACCTCTGAGAGCGAGTTCGGCTTTTCCTCCCTTCTTTATGTCCAGAAGAAGTTCATAAGCGGAGGGTTGAGGTATGGGTGCGAGATGGGCCTTTGCCGGAGGTTTTGCGGCGGGAATATTTTCCCGGGTTTTATGAATCATCTCCGGCGAAATATCCAACACAAGGGCTGTCTCGCCTTCGATGCCATGTTGTCCCAGATTATGTTCTCGTGTCTTGATGTGGATCTTTTGAGAGCCCTTACCAGCAGAAAAATAGAGTGTGAGTCTGTAGTATTCATCGTGTTTAGCCAGAGGCAGGGTTATCAGCGCACCGGAAGCTGGCAGATTATGTCCTTTTTCTGTTGCTGTCCACTTTGAATCGAGGAACTGAAGACCTTCCCCGCCTTCCCCCAGATAATAATGCCTGCCGGGGATGGCATTGTCTGTCATAGTGCGGAAAACGCCCCTGGAGGAATAACAGTTTCCTGTAAAATTCCAGGAGGCATCGTTCCAGGAAAATCCGGAAATGGCGTATTCATAAAGAGGAGCGCTCCCTCTGTTTTTGTACTCAGAGCTGAAAAAATAACGGACGCGTTGCGCATTCTCCGGTTGAAGAAGCGATTCACCGGCATATTCTTCCGCCGTGAGGAGCCCTGCGCTGTCCAGAAGAGTTGGAACAACGTCCAGGAGGGATACGCGCCGTTGGGACAGTTGAAACTTTTCTCTGCTTCCCGGGGCTTTGAAAAGAAGGAGAGGCAAGGCACGCACTTTTTTCGCAAAAAGATCCAGAGGCGGATCGGTAACAGCCTTTTCTGAATCAAAAGCGCCGAAGCGCATGTCGCCGCCTTTCCATTGCAACCCGTGATCACCGAGAATCATTATAGTGCTTTTGTCATAAATACCCAGTTTCTGCAGTGAATCAATAAAATCTCCTATGAGATCAGCCAGTATTTCGGTAATCTGACTCACATTTTCACGGTGGTCCAATACACGCTTGCCATCCAGGATCAGAGGATCATGGAGCCCCTGCAAATGGTAAAAAGTGAAACGGGGATCTGAAAAAGCAAGACGCCGCTGGTCCTTGAGCGTTTTCCGAAAGACATCGCGATCCAGATCATCGGAGCTGTCAAGAATTTTTCGTGTATAAACACTCTTTTTCAAGATATGAGGCACGGACTGAAACAAGGTTGTATAAAGGAGTTGACATATCTCTTTGCCATAGTAAGGGGTGAATTCCTCGGCTTCCGTTGTGTAATTATCAGCAATGGACTCAAACAGAACAGGCCGGTACATGCTGTGTGCCAAAGTGAAATAATTGTAAATTCCGACAGAATAGCCCGCTTCCCGGAATTTTACCGGAAGGGAGTGGTTCTCATATGCCTTTTTCAGATAGGTCTGATAGGAATCTTTGAACTTGAAGTGCTGGCCTGTCATGATCACCGGCAAGCTGCGGTGGGTGTAGTAGTCCGTGGCGAGGGTATCGGGGTAATAGGTGAAACCGGGCAGTTTCAGACCGTAATCCGGATTCTTTTCCAGATATTCATTGAAATAATCACTTTGAAAGGCATCGAGCAGAAGAATTACTGTATTGGTCTCTTTGGAAAAACTGAAAGCATTCAACCAACTGACAGAAGTATCCTCTTCCACCACTTCCTCAGGGATCATATCCCGAGACTGGGTCAGTGCGATTGCAAGATTGCTCAGACTTAAAAAAATCAGAAGACCGAAAATACTTCGAAATATCCCCGGCTTTTTTATACCTGTAAGAACACACAGACCGGCAAGAACAAGCCATACAAGAAGATCAGCCGTGCGCCAGTCTTTCAATGCAATATCCAGAGGCGAGCCGTCAAAAGCGCCATAATACCAGTTGAGCAGCTGGCTTTGAGCCCAACCGCCAAGGAGAAGAAAAGCCAGCAAGGGAAGCAGGAGCATCCTCAGTCTACGCCCGCATAGACTGAGGATGACGAAGAGAACAAATCCAGCCACCACAGCGACGAGAGCCAAAAAAGCCATCATAAGTCGTGATGCAGTATGAAATTCCTGCAGATTGTTGAGAAAAAGAATGATGGGCTGAGAGACAAAGAAGAAAAAAAACACCGAGAAAGATGCCAGGAAAGTGTCAATTCCCGTGTAGCAGGGCTTCTGCCCCCGAGTGTCTGGGGAAGACTGCTGCTTTTGTACACCCTGATCTGCGTTTATCTGCATAATATGTCGCTTTTTCGCATGCTCATCTTATTTTCGGTGAGAAACAGGTTTATTTGACCTTGTCCTGGGAATATAGTAGTATACCTACTGGTTTACTCATAATAGACATCATGAGTCAGTTTGACTCTTCGATCCCGATGTGTGCACCGTTCGCTGCCACCCACAAACACGCATGCCCCACCCTTTTGGCGGACGGTGCACCTTTTTTATATCTGCTTGGGGAAACATATATATTCCGGTCGTGAATCAGGGTCCACTAACAGCAGACCGGCCTGATGGAGCATTGTTTGAGGATATAGGCGGGCACTTCAGAAACAGGCATACGCACTTGTTCCATGCTGTCCCGCTCACGGACTGTAACCGTATCATTTTCTTTGGTTTCATAGTCCACGCAGATACAGAAGGGGGTTCCGATTTCATCCATGCGGCGATACCGTCTTCCTATAGCCCCGGCCTGATCATAATAAGTGGTAAAGAAGCTTCTCCACTTTTTCTCCAGATCACCTGCGATTTCAGCCAGTCCATCTTTTTTCACCAGAGGAAGTATGGCCGCTTTGATGGGGGCCAGCTGGGGATGGAATCGCATGATCACGCGCTGTTCCTCTTTGACCGTTTCTTCCGCATAGGCATCGCAGAGCACGGCCAGGACTGTTCTGTCCGCTCCTGCGGAGGGCTCAATGACAGAGGGGAAATAGCGTTCTTTGAGATCGGCATCGAAATAGCTCAGGTCTTTGCCGGAAAACTGGCTGTGCTGGGTCAGGTCATAAGCGCCGCGATTGGCGAGTCCCTGCAATTCGCCCCAGCCGAAAGGGTATTCATATTCAACGTCTATGGTACGTTTGGAATAATGTGCCAGCGTTTCCTTGGGATGCTCAAACCAGCGGAGTTTTTCTTCTCTGATTCCAATATCCAGATACCATTGCCAGATATCGTCTTTCCACCGATCAAACCACAGTTCTTCTTCTTCTTCCCTGCAGAAAAATTCAATTTCCATCTGCTCGAATTCGCGGCTTCGGAAAATAAAGTTGCGGGGATTGACTTCGTTTCGGAAGCTTTTTCCCATCTGTGCGATTCCGAAAGGAATTTTCACTCTCGTGGAGGTGCACACGTCTTTGAAGTCGACAAAGATGGACTGGCAGGTTTCAGGGCGCAGGTAAGTTTCGACGCCTGTCTCTTCGCTTACGCCCATTTTTGTTTTCAACATGCTGTTGAAGGCTCTGGGTTCGGAAAGCTCACCGCCGCATTCAGGGCAGCTATCCTGTTCCAGATGGTCTTCACGAAAGCGCTTTTTGCACTCTTTACAGTCTACTAGAATGTCGTGAAACTGCTCTATGTGACCGCTGGCCTCCCAGACTCGGGGATGCATGAGAATGCTGGCATCGAGTCCCACCATGTCATCACGGGAGAGCACAAATCTGTACCACCAGTGTTCTTTGAGGTTGCGTTTGAGCTCCACTCCCAGCGGACCGAAGTCCCAGCATCCGTTTACTCCCCCGTAAATACTGCTGGATTGAAAGATGAAGCCTTTTCTTTTGCACAAACTGACCAGTTTTTCCACTGTAGTCTCCTGTAAAAATGAGTGTAGATACTTTCAGACTTGCCGGTCTGAAGGTGGTTGGCGGGCTGACGGATTACACCGGCCTGTTGTTCTGACCGTGTAACTTTCTATGCAAGATAGTATAATGAGGCTTCTTATACCTTGTCAAACAGGGGTAAAGCGCTTTTGTTTATGTGGAAATGTTTGGCCTTGTTGTGGCTGAATGCTTCGAGGCCGGTGCCGAGGCGCAAAAAAATTGGAATGACAGCGGGGGTTGGGCTCAGGAGATATAAGAGACTTGGAGGGAGACAGATAAGCCTCTTCCTCTTCTTTCTTCGTGCTACTACCTGTCAACTTCCATTATTTTTCGAAGAAATTATTGTTACTGACTCTGCAAGTCATATACTTTCAAGATATTGTGGGATTCTCGATTCGGCAAAATGTCTTGCGACAATCACGAACAAATAATGACTTGGGAAACGTTGAAAGCCGTTGAGATTTATTCCTGGGAACGCCAATTTCCACATTGGCAGACAGCGTATGATGACCTGGAGAAGTTATAAACTTGATTGCGGCATGATATCTCTCTTGTCTCAAACAAATCCATTGCTCAGAAAACTTTCCGGCAGAGGATGTGCAAATCGTGGGAGCGCCAATGTCCCCATTGGCACATAGCGTATGATGAGCGGAGGAAAATATTGATTTGATTGCGGCAATGCGGTGCTGTGTTACTACCCGTCATCTTTCATTATTTTTTCGAAGAAATTATTGTTACTGACTCTGCAAGTCATATACTTTCAAGATATTATGAGATTCTCGATTCGGCAAAATGTCTTCCGACAATCACGAACAAATAATGCCCTTGGAAGCCCTGAAAGACGTTGAGAGTCACTCCTGGGAACGCCAATTTCCACATTGGCAGACAGCGTGTTATGACATTGACATTTTGTAAACAGCGATGCGGTAACGGGTCTTTTGCCAACCAAGAATAAAATAAAAGCCTTTGTAAACTCTGAGTCTTTGTTCTCCCGTCAAATGCATACATAAGGCATGATCTTTTCCCGGGTGTCCTGCCAATGTGGAAATTGGCGTTCCCAGGCTGCGCGATCCAAGGTCTTTAATTTATCAGTGTACATCAGTGTTTATCTGTGATTCTAAGGGGCGTCGTGTCAGTGTCATCTCTTCGGTCAAGATGTGTTTTCCCGTGTATTCAGTGATTGACCTGGTTAAAAGAGAAAGGCTGATTTGGTTGCGGCTGTGCTCTCTGTGTCTCTGTGGTGAAAAAAAATAAATGGCACCCGCAAAAGTTGATATGTTACCATGAGCCGATAACCCGAAACCTGGAGATCTTCTCATGCGTACTCAATGGATTGCTTGTATGGCCCTGGGCCTGTCCTTTCTTTTTCTTTCCTCATTCTCTTTTGCTGATGAGCCAGTGAAGAGTGAAACTTTCACCTTATGGCAGTTGCCCAGTCAGGGACCCAGTCAGATGATGTCCTATGTGATTCTGACTCCCGGAGGAAAACTGATCGTCATTGACGGGGGCATGAAATGCGACGCTCCTTATCTGCTTGATTTCATCAATGAACGGGCTTCCGAGGTGGAACTCTGGATCATCACCCACCCCCATCTTGATCATATGGATGCGCTGGGTGTACTCCTGGATAAGGGCACAGCGCCGAAGATCAATAAAGTTCTGGCTTCTCTCCCGGAAGCGCAGTGGGTCGAGACCCATTGCAGTGAAAGCGAATTCACTTCTTTTCAAGCCTTTACGGAAAGCCTGAAAAATTCCGGACTCCCCTGTGAAGATGCTGAGCTGGACCAGAAGTTTGAGATTGACGGATTGCAATTTCATGTGCTGGGTATCAGAAATCCCGAATTCACGCAAAATCCGCTGAACAATTCCTCCATGGTCTTTCGTGTTCATGATCCCCGCAAATCAGTCCTCTTTACAGGTGATCTGGGTCTGGAAGGGGGCGACAAACTGATGAAAAGCCCTCTGGCTGAGTTTCTGCCCTCCGACTATGTGCAGATGGCACATCACGGTCAGCGTGGTGTGAATGAAGCCTTTTATCAGAAGGTGAATCCCAGCTATTGTCTTTGGACAACACCTCTGTGGCTCTGGGACAATGACCGGGGAGAAGGCTTCGATACGGGACCCTGGAAGACTGTGGAGACTCGTGGCTGGATGGAGAAGCTGGCCATCAAGAAACATTATGTCATGCATGAAGGGCTTCATCAGATCGACTGAGCTGAGGCGCAGCAGCGGAATTCGAAAAATCAGGCTTGGATCGTGGTGTCCTTGTAAAGCAGTTCATGAAGGGCATGCCAGGGCAGCATGGCACACTTGATGCGCATGGGATACTCCCGGACTCCTGCGAAAACCATGAGTTTCCCCAGAGCTTCCTCATCGAGAGGGATCTGGATATCGCTTTGCAGCATGTCATGGAAAAGATGGAAGAGCCGGAGAGCCTCTTCTTTGCTTTGTCCTTTGACAAGAGTAGTCATGAGCGAGGCGCTGGCCTTTGAGATGGCACAGCCATGGCCGGAAAAGCGGATATCGCTGAGTGTGTCTCCGTCCAAGTTGGCGAAGAGTATGAAAGCATCACCACAAAGAGGGTTTACGCCTTCCACCTGCAGCTGCGATTCAGCCGGTTCCCCGTAATTTCTGGGATTCCTGTTATGATCCAGAATAACTTGCTCATATAAACTTCGGGTGGCACTCATGATAAAAAGAGTTTCCTTGAATGCTGAAGGCGTAAAGCCACATAGTCGATTTCTTCAGCAGTGTTGTACAGGCCCAGAGAGAGACGTGCTGTTGCCGGGACACCGAGACGTTGCATGAGAGGTTGGGCGCAATGGTGCCCGGCACGGATGGCGATGCCGTCCTGATCCAGCAATTGGCCGATGTCATGAGGATGGACACAGTCGAGTGTAAAGGAAATGACTCCGCGACGGGCCCGGGGACTCCCCTGAATCTGAAGACCTTCCACCAGTTCCAGACGGGCACAGGCGTAGTCTGTGAGCATCTCTTCATACTGAGAGATCCGCTCCAGTCCGATATCCTGAAGATAATCAATGGCTGCACCCAGGCCGATGACTCCGCCGATATCTGGTGTTCCCGCTTCGAATTTATCAGGCAGGTCAGCGTATGTTGTCTTCTCGAAGCTCACAGAACGGATCATGTTGCCACCACCAAGCCACGGGGGCATGGCTTCCAGGAGCTCGGCCCGGCCATAGAGCACTCCCACGCCCGTGGGTCCGTAAAGCTTATGGGCGGAAAAAACAAAGAAGTCCGCGCCCATCTCCTGCACATCAATGGGAAGATGAGGCGTGCTCTGAGCGCCATCCACAAGTGTTACAGCCCCCAGGTCCCGAGCTTTGCGGCACATTTCCCTGACAGGCACCAGAGTCCCTGTAACGTTGGAAAGTTGTGTGACAGCGACGATCTTTGTTTTTGCTGTGAGGAGCCGGTCGAAGGCTTCCATATCCAAATCACCTGAATCCAGCATGGGAATAACCCGAAGAACGGCTCCTTTTTCCTGACAGAGCATTTGCCAGGGAACGATATTGGAGTGATGTTCAAGCGTGGATATGAGGATTTCGTCGCCGGGCCGGATAAAAGCACGTCCATAACTCTGAGCCACCAGATTGATGGATTCTGTAGCCCCCTTGGTAAAGATGATTTCACAGTTCACACCGGCCTTGATGAATTCTTTGACTTTGTGCCGCGCTTGTTCATACTTCAACGTGGCCTGTTCACTCAGATAATGAACACCACGATGGATGTTGGCATTTTCCTTTTCATAATAGGCTGTCAGAGCTTCAATCACCTGTCGCGGCTTTTGTGTCGTGGCCGCATTATCCAGATAAACCAGTTTCCTTCCCCGTAACTCTGTGGAGAGTATGGGAAAATCTTTGCGGATTGTGTCAATGGGATAACTGTTTGTGGACACGGAATAAGCCGTTTCTATGACAGGTTCTGTAGTGATTTTGATGCTCATCATACTGCAAGCTGAATGCGTTTCCAGAATTCTTCCGAAAACCATTCCCTTAAAGAGCAGACCGGGATTGCGCTGATAATATCTTCGACAAAAGCAAAGCTGAGCAATTTCGTCGCCAGAGGCGCGTCAATGCCCCGGGAGCGCAGGTAAAAAAACAGTTGGGGATCAGGACGGCCCACAGTGACCCCATGGGTGCAGCGCACATCATCGGCATAAATTTCCAGCTGCGGTTTGGCGTCCATTCTTGCCTGAGGCGACAGCAGGATATTGGCGCTCAGTTGTTCGGAATTTGTTTTCTGGGCTGTTTGATCCACGTGGATTTTTCCCGTGAAGACACCTCGGCTGCTGTCCTGCAACATCTGTTTATAGCGCATCCGGCTTTCGCAGTCCGGAGCGTGGTGATGAATCAGCAAGTCGTTATCCAGCAGATTTCTTTCCCTGTTGAGTGCCAGGCCGTAGAGATTGGAGATGCAGTCGGATTCAACAAGCGACACCTCTATTTCATTGCGTGTGAGTTTGGCACCATCGAGAGCCAAAGAAAAAGAGTCCAGCCTGGTGCCTTCCTTCTGTTCCACAGACAAGTGACCGATCCTGTATAGGGACGAAGAATCCCGGATACTTTCCAGACGGGTCAGCGAAGCATTGTTGTTGAATCTGTAATCTTCCACGAAGGTTTTGAAGATGGGAGCCCTGTCGTCCAAAGTGACATGATGGATGGCAAGAACAGCCGAAGCATCACGCCCGACGTCAACCAGGAGCCGTTCATGGATGGCTTGCGGTTCTTCGCCCCCGGCACTCAGGCAAAGCACATGAAGCGTGTGCGGCAAGGCCACGCCCTCGCTCAGAGAAATCACTATGCCATCGTCAACAAAGGCTTCGTTCAAAGCGGTGAAGATGTGCTTAGGCTGTGGGCTGGAATCCAGGAGGGCTTCGATGCGCTTGCTTTCTTCGCTTTGAAGTGCCCGGCGCAGTCCGCCGAAGCAGCTTCCCGCTATGACAGGCACTCTCGATATCTCAGGATGAAAGATCCCATTCACGGTAACCAGCAGATAATCTTCCTCCTGTATGGGTAGCGAAGCGACTGTATTCTCTATTTCTTCGGCGGAGATTTCTTTCATTGCAGTCCGGGCGAAAGCTTCGCCAAGAAGAGGCCTGATATTCGTATTGCGCCAGGCCTCATCTTTGAGCGTCGGGAATTCCATTGTTTGAAAAAGGGAGTTTCCCCGGGCCCAAAGCTGCTTTAAAGCGGAGCTGGCACCATTCTTCTGGAAGGTGCTTATTTCTTCAGAATAAAAATCTTTTAAAGAGAGAGTCATGGTGAATGCATTTCAGTTTACGGAGGAAACGTCAGCCTGACGGATCCAGTCATAGCCCTGTTCTTCCAGTTTCAATGCCAGTTCTTTTCCGCCGGAATGAATGAGAGAACCTTCGTACATGACATGCACGAAGTCCGGTTGAATATAGTTCAGCAGCCGCTGATAATGGGTGATCACCACAAAGGAGCGTTGGGGCGTGCGCAGTTTGTTGACACCATCGGCAACGATACGCAAAGCATCAATATCCAGCCCCGAATCCGTTTCATCAAGAATGGCCAGATGGGGTTCCAGTACGGCCAGTTGCAGGATCTCATTACGCTTTTTCTCGCCTCCCGAAAATCCATAATTGACAAAACGGTCTTTGAAATCTTCGGGCATCTCAACAAGTTCCATTTTCTCTTTGAGAAGTCGGGCGAAGTCCAGGGCATCCAGTTCTTCCTCTCCCCTGCTCTTGCGGATCTCATTGAGAGCCGTTTGCAGAAAAGTCGCATTGGAAATTCCCGGTATCTCCACAGGATATTGAAAGGCGAGGAAAAGCCCCTTTCTCGCCCGTTCTTCCGGAGCCAGTTCAAGCAGATTCTCGCCTTCAAAAAGAACCGTGCTCTTCTCTTCGTCAACGGTATAGCTTTCATGACCGGCCAGGATCTGGGCCAAGGTGCTTTTTCCTGATCCATTGGGCCCCATGATGGCATGGACTTCTCCCGGACCAATCTGAAGATTCAGGCCTTTTAAAATCTGCTGGTCATTGACAGAGGCATGCAGATTATTGATGGTGAGCATTATCCGACACTCCCTTCCAGGGTTACGCTTAGCAATTGCGATGCTTCCACGGCAAATTCCATGGGCAAATGATCAAGCACTTCTTTGCAGAATCCGTTGACCACCAATGATATGGCATCTTCCAGATCGATGCCCCGGGATTGACAATAAAACAACTGATCTTCGCTGATCCTGGAGGTGGAGGCTTCGTGCTCCACCGAGGCGCTCCAGTTGCGCACATCAATATAAGGCCAGGTATGGGCACCGCATTCATTGCCCAGGAGCAGGCTGTCGCATTGGGTATAGTTGCGTGCATTTTCCGCACCCGGCATGACCCGGACAAGGCCACGGTAGCTGCTGTCGCTTTGTCCCGCTGAGATGGTCTTGGAGATGATCGTGCTCCGTGTGTCCGCACCCATATGGATCATCTTGGTGCCTGTATCGGCCTGTTGTTTTCCTTTGGTCAGGGCGACAGAATAAAACTCGCCTACAGAACCTTTCCCTTTCAGAATGCAACTGGGATATTTCCAGGTGATGGCACTGCCCGTTTCTATCTGGGTCCAGGAGATATGGGAATTGTCACCGAGACAGTTGCCCCGTTTCGTGACAAAATTGTAGATCCCGCCCTTGCCATCGTCATCGCCGGAATACCAGTTCTGCACCGTGGCATAGCGGATAGACGCATCTTCCAGTGCGATGAGTTCCACGACAGCCGCATGAAGCTGGTTCTCATCCCGTCTGGGTGCCGTGCATCCTTCCAGATAGCTGACACGGGCACCTTCATCGGCAATGATGAGAGTGCGCTCAAACTGACCTGTATCCCTGGCATTGATCCGGAAATAGGTGGACAGATCCATGGGACAGGTGACACCTTCGGGAATGTACACAAAGGAGCCGCCACTGAATACAGCTGAGTTCAAAGCAGCATAAAAGTTGTCGCCAGCCGGAACAACAGTGCCCAGATATTTCCTCACCAGATCGGGATGATCACGAATGGCTTCCGAAATGGGGCTGAATATAATGCCGTAACTGCTGAGAATCTTCTGGTGCGTCGTTGCCACGGATACACTGTCGAAAACAGCATCAACGGCTACACCACTCAGGCGTTTCTGTTCTTCAAGAGGAATCCCCAGTTTGTTGAAGGTTTCCAGTAATTTCGGATCCACCTCGTCCAGACTCTTCAGCGTGGCGGCTGATTTCGGAGCGGAGTAATAGGAGATATCCTGAAAATCGGGATCCGCATATTCCAGTTTGGCCCAACGGGGGATTTCCATCTTTTGCCAGCCTCGAAAGGCATTGAGCCGCCATTCCAGCATCCAGTCGGGTTCTTCCTTGAGCTGAGACAGGGCGGTGATCACTTCTTCATTGAGCCCTTTCTCAAAACTGTGGGACTCAATGGCTGTAGTCCACCCGTGCTCATAGCCTTTCCGGACGATGCGTTCTATGTCCACATTTTTCTGATTCACTATGCTTACCTTGAGGTCTGGACAGGAAAGGGATATCCACTTTTCCCTTTCTTATACGGGATTATTCCTATCAACATACTAGTGATTGAACAAAAAACAGTTTTTTCTTTATTCCATTGAAGAAAAGTCACAATCCGCTCAGAGAAGCCAGCGGACCCGGTGGACAGCGTGGATCCAGTGGATACAAGGACCTTGGTCTCTGATAGCCAGAAGAAATTATTTTGTTTTATCTTCAGTTTTAGAGTAGGATTGAAGCATGGGACGAGGCGGGTAAAGAAGTGCACTGGGTTTCTCGAGGGCTGAGATATAATGAATATGCACCTGCTTATATCCCGGTCTTCGGGCGGTGATGAAAATGAGAGAATAAGAAAATGAAACACGCTGTTGAAAATCTGAATGTTTTGTCCCTGACCCCCCTTCCGCCCCCGGATGAGCTGAAGGAACAGTTTCCACTCAGTGAAGGAGCCGTTGAAACGGTTGCCCGATTCCGTCAGAAGCTCGCCACTATTCTCGAGGGAAAAGACAAACGGTTTCTTGTGATTACGGGTCCCTGTTCCATCCACGATACGAAGGCGGCTCTGGAGTATGCCGGGCGTCTTCACAAGTTGAGTGAGGAACTGGCGGACAAGCTTTTTATCATGATGCGTGTATATTTTGAGAAGCCCCGCACAACAGTGGGTTGGAAGGGACTCATCAATGACCCGGACATGAACAACAGCTATGACATTCAAAAAGGCCTGCGCAAGGCCCGCCGTCTGCTTCTGGATGTGGCTGAGATGGGTGTGGGCGCCGCCAGTGAAGTATTGGACCCCATTATCCCCCAGTATCTGGCCGATCTCATGTCGTGGGTATCCATTGGAGCCCGTACGAGCGAATCACAGACCCACCGGGAAATGGCCAGCGGTCTGTCCATGCCTGTAGGCTTTAAAAACAATACAGGCGGCAACCTGCAAAGTGCCATTGATGCGTTGATCGCCGCCGGACGGCCTCACCATTTTCTGGGCGTGGACGGTGCCGGGCGTTCCTGTGTGGTTCATACCCGGGGCAACGCCTATGGCCATGTAATCCTCCGGGGCGGTCGCTCCGGTCCGAATTATGATCCTGTCAGTATCATCACCGTGGAAGATCAGATGCGGGCAGCCGGTCTGGATCCCCGGATCATTGTGGATTGCAGCCATGCGAACTGCGGTAAACGTCCCCGCTTGCAAGCCCATGTTCTCCGCGATGTGATCCAGCAGCGTCTTGAAGGCAATACAAGCATTCGCGGCGTCATGATGGAGAGTAATCTCCAGGAAGGCAATCAGAAACTGAGCGCCAACATGGCTGATCTGCAATATGGCTGCAGTGTCACAGATCCCTGCATCGATTGGGAACTGACAGAATCGCTTCTCCGGGAAGCCCACAAGCGACTGTCCTGAACAGTCCCCCTCAGATATGGACGTCTGATCTGGTGTCCAGTCCCTGAGCATGACGGGCCAGGAAAGGATCCACTTCCCCGGTGATGAACTCTTCCACCTGTGCAGGAGCACGGCCTACAAAGGCTTCCAACTGCAGCAGCTCGTTCATCTCTTCTCTGGTCATATTGATTTCGGGATCAGCGGCAAGACGATCCAGCAGATCATTGTCCGCCCCTTCTTCTTTGACCATGCGCCCGGCTTCCTGTGCATGTTGCCGGATAATCTCGTGCAGATGCTGGCGGTCTCCCCCTTTCTGAACACAGGCCATGAGAATATTCTCTGAAGCCATGAAGGGAAGTTCGCTCCAGATCCGTTTTTCAATGACTTTCGGATAGACTCTGGGGGCTTCCATCACATTCAGATAGAGGTTCAAAATGGCATCAGCAGCCAGAAAAGCCTCAGGCAGGCTCAAGCGACGAATGGCGGAGTCGTCCAGAGTCCGCTCAAACCATTGGGTGGCTGTGGTAAAGGAGCTGTGCAGCGGCGTGGTCATCAGAAAGCGGGACAAAGCGCAGATCCGCTCGCTGCGCATGGGATTGCGTTTATATGGCATGGCTGAACTGCCCACTTGGGAACGCTCGAAAGGCTCCTCCACTTCCTTCAGGTTCTGAAGGAGCCGCATGTCCGTACCGAATTTATGGGCTGATTCACCAATTCCGGCGAGAACATTGAGCACCTGCGTATCTATTTTACGGGTATAGGTCTGGCTGGCAATGATGAAAGAGCTTTCGAAACCCAGTTTTTTTGCAACCAGCTGATCGAGAGCTTTGATTTTTTCCGTATCGCCCTGAAAAAGAGCCTGAAAAGAGGCCTGTGTACCTGTGGCGCCTTTCACGCCACGGCAGCGCATGGATGCAAGAAGGCTTTCCAACTGCAGACAATCCAGAAGCAGATCCTGAGCCCAGAGACAGGCACGTTTGCCAACAGTAACGAGCTGTGCAGGCTGGTAATGTGTGAAGCCCAGGGTGGGCAGATGGCGATATTCCCAGGCAAAGGCTTTCAAACGATTCAGGACACCGGCGGCCTTGGCCAGGATCAATTCCAGACCTTCCCGAATCAGAATCAGATCTGTATTGTCGCCGACGAAACAACTGGTGGCACCCAGATGGATGATGGCCCTGGCCTGGGGCGCCACATCACCAAAGGCGTGGATATGGGCCATCACATCATGGCGGGTTTCTTTCTCATAAGCGGCGGCCTGAACAAAGTCGATGTTATCGACCTGAGCACGCATCTCTTCTATCTGCGCATCAGTAATATCCAGCCCCAGTTCCTGCTCCGCCTCAGCCAGAGCGATCCAGCAGCGGCGCCAAGTGGAAAACTTTTTCTGGGCGCTCCAGAGGCGTTTCATGGGATCCGTGGCAAAACGTTGTACGAGAGGAGAGACATAAAAATCGCTCATGAGACAATTCCTTCAAAAATTCCGGCTGGCACGGAATAAAGCTCCGTGCCTTTCATGAATATAAGCTTAGAATTCAGATTACAGGGCTTAAGACTGGGCATCCTGCACAGCCAGAGAAAATCCCTTCTCGTCGGCGAGAGCGGCAACAGCCGTGACGGGATTGGTGCGGCCCGCAAAGACACCGCCGCCCAACATGTGCGCACAGGCCTCCTCCGCTGTGAGTGCCGGGAAGATATCACTGCGCTGAAGACAGACGGAATTTTCTTCATAGGTTGCCAGATGCCAGAGTCGGCCGTTTTCCAGAGGGATTCTTTCCACTTGCAAGCCGTCGTGGCGCACCACAGCCAGCCAGCCCTCATCAGTTCTGCGATCCACAACAGCACTGACACGGGGCGTGTTGTAATCGTCTTTTTCATAGTCCATGGCAAAAGAAGTCAGAATAAGGGCGTCCCGGGCGGACATGCCCCCTTCCATTTTTTCCGCAATGAAATCAGTCTGTCCGCCGTTGGTGACTACAGCCACATTGCCTTCACAGACAATACGCACGCAATTATAGGCGATATAGGGATTTTTAAAAATATCGCTTTCGTGGCCGGGCTTGGGGACGATGCTCACTTTTCCATCGCCCGGGACAGCGCTGCGGTTTGGAAAGGAACGGCTGGAAACACGATAAGCGGCACAGAGTCGGCCGTCCGTGGTTTTTGCAACACTTACAATTCTTCCTACATACATCTTCGATATCTCCCGTTATTTGGTCGTGCTTCGCCGACATGGGGCCTGAAGCAACAGTTGACTATTATTGTTTGTTCAATTCGCTTTCCAGTGCTCTGATGCGTTCCCACCCTTCAGCACCGGGGGAAGCACCCAGGCAACGGACTGTTTCCGCGCCCACCAGAGATGCAAAGCGACCACAGTTTTCCAGCGGCCATCCCTTCAAATATCCGTGAAGGAAACCGGCGGCCCAGCAGTCCCCGGCTCCCGTGGTATCCACAAGTTGAGCGACGGGTACGGCATCCACACGGCATTGCTCCCCCTGAGCATGCAGCAGGGCACCTTCGGCACCGAGCTTGACCGCAACAACAGGTGAACAGGCGGCCAGAGCTTTCAGTCCTGCTTCCGGATCAGCATTGCCGGAAAAGGCTTCGGCCTCTTCTTCGTTCGCAAAAACCATATCCACATAGTCTGTCAGCAGCTCCGGCAATATGTCCAGGCTGTCCCGAACCACTTCAAAAGAGGCCATATCGATGCTGACTGTGCATCCGGCCTCTTTGGCACTTTTCAAAAGAAAGTGAAAGTAATCACGGTTGAAAAGGCCGTATCCTTCAATATGGACATGGTTGCAAGGCTCAAAGTCTTCAGGAAGAAGATCTTCCTTTTCCATGAACATGGCCGCACCGAGATCGGTTCGCATGGTACGTTCGCCATCAGGCGTAATCAGACTCAGACAGCGGCCCGTATGCCGGGTTGCATCATATTTGAAGCTGTCTTCCACGCCGCCCAGAGCGACAAAAGCTTTTTTATAAGCTTCACCATCGGCGTCCCGGCCCATTTTACCCAGAAGAGCTACAGGCCATCCGAGCTGTGCCAGAACACATACTGTATTGGCCGCACTGCCGCCCGGGGCACGGTGAGGCTCTTCAGGCAGCTGCGGAATCAGTGCAGCCATTTCTTCTGGCTCGAGCCATTGCATCCCGCCCTTGGCACCGGAAATGCCCTCAAGAAAGCTCTCCGGTACGGGGGCGAGAATGTCCATAAGTGGCGAGCCCACGCCGAGAATACGGGAATGATCTGTCATGGCCATTATTGACCGACAGCCTGACGCAGGGCATCGGCTTTATCCGTTTTTTCCCAGGGGAAGAGATCCCGGCCGAAATGACCGTAATTGGAGGTATCACGATAGCACCAACCCTGAGGTGTGGCCAGATTCAGTTCCGCCATGATCTGGGCGGGACGGAAATCAAAGAGCCCGGATTCTTCCAGTACCTGCTGAAGCTTTGCATCGTCCACCGTACCTGTGCCATAGGTGCATACATTGATGCTCATGGGCTGGGCCACGCCAATGGCATAAGCGACCTGGATTTCGCATTTGCGGGCAAGACCGGCCGCCACGATATTTTTTGCGGCATAACGGCTGTAATAGGCGGCACTGCGATCCACTTTTGTCGGATCTTTACCGGAGAAAGCACCGCCTCCATGGGAACCGACACCACCGTAACTGTCCACAATGATTTTGCGGCCTGTGAGTCCGGAATCGCCATGAGGACCGCCAATGACAAAGCGGCCCGTGGGATTGACATGATATGTCGTGTCACCGGTGAGCAGCCCTGTGGGTGCGAGTACCTTTTGTGCCACTTCAATCATGTCTTTGCGAATCTGTTCAAGAGGAAGGTCTTCCGTCTGATGAGAGATGACGACTGTCGTTATTTTCGACGGCTTGCCGTTTTCGTAAAGGATGGAAACCTGCGATTTGGAGTCGGGACGCAGATAGGAGATTTCTCCGGCCTTGCGGATTCGCGCCAGCTCAATGAGCAGATCGTGGCTGTACTGAAGAGGTGCGGGCATGAGCTGCGGCGTGTCGTCACAGGCATAACCGAACATCATTCCCTGGTCTCCCGCTCCCTGTTCTTTCTGAGTCGCTTCGTCCGTGTTCACACCCATGGCGATATCAGCAGACTGGCGGTGCAGATGGTTGGAATATTCAAAGCTTTTATAACAGAAACCGATATCCTCATGAACGTAGCCGATATCCTTCACTACCTCTCGGGCAAGCGCTTCAGGATTGATTTCAGCCCAGCCTTCACAGCTGATCTCTCCGGCGTTGACAACAAAATCGGTGGCCACGAGCGTCTCACAACCCACATGGCTGTTGTCATCAACGGCAAGACAGGCATCCAGAATGGCATCGGAAATCTGGTCGCAAACCTTATCAGGATGGCCCTCAGAGACGGATTCGGAGGTGAAGACATGAGAGGTTGACAATTTACTCATAAGAAAGTCTTTCTTTGCATTGTTACCGGTGTCAAAACGCCGGTGGTTTCCGGTAAAGGCTGAAGAATGCGGCAAGTCAGAAATAACCACATGAAACGCTTCGGGCTCTTCCGCTGCCACCATCACAAGAATTGCTTCCTCTGATTATATACCACAACGGGCCTGTCCGATGAAAGCAATTTGACAATAACATGGATCATGTTTCATACTGCAACAAGAGTATTCCATGAAAAATGCCCTGCAGGCTTTCAGTGTCGCATTGCCTGGGCCTGTAGACGGTACAAAACACTGAAAGCACCGCAAAACATACAGAAAAAAGGATAAACTCCCGTGAAAAAGTCAAAGAACCCAGATCTTTCCCGTCGTAGCTTTCTGCACAGTGCCGGACTTGCCCTGGCGGTTCCGACTATTATACCATCCACAGTTTTTTCCGCTCCCGGACGCCGCTCTGCAAACAATAAGATAAATATCGGGGTCATCGGCTCAGGCGGACAGGCCAACGGACTCACGGAAAATGCCATAAAACATAAGAATACCCGAATTGTGGCTGTATGCGATGTGGATCGCACCCGTCTCGGGGTGGCCAAGACAAAGGTGGATCATTATTACGATGATGAGGGCTGTACCGCCTATTCGGATTACAGGGAAGTGCTGGATCGTGAGGATATTGATGCCGTTATTGTAGCAACGCCAGATCACTGGCATGCCCTGATTTGTGTGGAGGCCGCCCGTAAAGGCAAGGATATTTACTGCGAAAAACCTCTTACCTGGTCTCTGGGCGAAGGCAAAGCCGTTGTAAAAACCGTTCAGGAGCATGAGCGTGTTTTTCAAACGGGAAGCATGCAGCGTTCCGGTCGAGATTTCAAACTTGCCTGCGAACTTATCCGCAACGGTTATCTCGGCAAAATCAACCAAATTCTTGTGGCCCTGCCCAATGGCGGCCATGCTCTCTGGGTGGATGAATTTCCCGCAGCGCCCGACGAGCTCGACTGGGAATTTTATGTTGGCCCCGCCGAGTGGACGCCCTACCATGAAAAGCGCTGTCACTGGGATTGGCGCTGGTGGATGGGCTTCGGCGGAAGTCAGATGATGGACTGGATCGGTCATCATGGTGATATTGCCCATATGGCCATGGATTGGGATCATACAGGGCCTGTATCAGTGAAAGGGGTTTCCTGGGAAATGAGCCCGGAACGGAACAACCTTTATAACGCACCGCAAAACTATCAGTTTGATTGCAGTTATGCCGACGGGACAGCCATGACCATTGCCAGTGCCGACAAAATGCCCGATGTATTCAAAGCATGCGGCGACCTGGGCACCATGTTCTTCGGCGAAAATGATCAGTGGCTCTATGTGGACCGAAGCGGCATCAAAGCGAGTGATCCCGCTCTGTTGAAAACAAAATTCACTGACAAGGATTTTCGATTCCGGAAAGTGATGAACCACATGACCGATTTTCTGCAATGCGTGGAAAGTCGCGAAGAGTGTATCGCCCCTGTTCATTCAGGTCATCGTTCCGCATCGGTAGGTCATCTGGGTAAACTGGCCTGTACCCTGCAAGTTGCTTTCCAATGGGATCCTGAAAAGGAAGTGATCACCGATAATCCGGCCATGAATGCCCTTCTTACCCGTCAATACCGGGCCGGATGGTCTCTCGACAGTTAATGGATATTTTCGCACCGATTTTTTACCAGGCCCCATCCTGGCGGGACGGGATAAGAAGGTGGAGTGTAAGCTGAGTCAGCGTGATTGTGCGTAAAGAGAGTGTTCTTTTTTATCTGCTTCTATTTTTCCTTTGTGCTCTGGTTTTGCCACTGCATGCCCAGTCTTCTTTTGCCAAAAAATCAGCAACCCCACCGGCGGGCCAGGCTCTGGCCTGGGGAAAGACACTGGCCGGAGGGCCCGTCAAAATACTGCTGGTCGCCCCCCGTGACGGTCTTCAGGACGCAGCTGAGCTGAGCCAGCGTCTTGATGTTGAGTGTCGCACCGTTCCTTTGTGGGATGCGGAACATGCCGGCTACGATCCTCTTGTTCATGGCGATCTGGCCGGAGTCGACACGGAGGCGGAAGTCTATGCCCGACTGGAAAAAGAGCTCCGCCAGTCTTTTGATGTGGTGATTCTTGCGAACTTCAATATTGCTGTTTTGCCCGAAAAGATCCTCTCCCTCCTTCTGGAGAAAACGGCCCGGGGTACGGGGCTCGTTGTCGCCTTTGACCGTTCTCCAGCCGACTCCCCTTTATCCGTGCTTTTTGAGACCCTTCAGCCTGTGGAAGATCTGGAATTTGTATGGCGTGGAGTGAGTGAATGCGCTTTTCCCGGAGGTCTGGAAGCCCGTCAGATCATCCGGGGATATACCCACGAAAAGGGGATGATCCTCTGTCTGGATTATCCCGGCGATTTTCCCGGGCGAAGCTGTCTGATCCAATCCCCCACAGATCCCTATGATCTGGAAGACAGCTGGCGGGAAAATGCCTGGTCTCTCGTTGCCAGAGTCATCTGTGCCGCTGCGGGGCGACGTCCTGAAATCAGGATCCTGAGCGTGGAAGATGGTGCACCTTCAGGGCCTCATGAGGATGAAATACCGCCTGATTTTTTTCCGGAATTTGTTCAGGCCATGAAAGATTCTGCTGTAGCACAGCCCTCACGACCCTTTGCCATACGTCTCAATGAAGCGGCTGACAAAAGATATACGGTGGAATTGCAACTGAGACGGCCCGAAAGCGACACACGCATTACCTATGAGGACAGATCCGCTTTTTCCAAAGGATCGGATACGCATATGATGGAGATTCCCGCCGGTCCGGGACCCTGTCTCCTCGATCTGTGGTTGAAAGACCGCCGTGGTGTGGTGGACTGGTTCACCACCCTGGTGCAGCTTCCGGGCTGGCCCGATTTTTATCAGCTTGAACTGGAAAAACAATGGCTCATGCCCAATGACTCTCTGGATGTCACAGCCCGGATCCGGCCCTATGCCAACCAGTCCCGTGAGGCCTGTCTTCATGTGCGAGCCACTGATGGTTTTCAACGGGTAGTCGCCCAGAGTACCGCAGCTGTACGCAGCGAAGGAGGTCCCGTCAGCACCCGCCTGCATTTTACAGACCTCCTATCTCCCCTGATCCGTCTTGAGGTGTACGCACTGGAAGGAAGCCCTCGCAGTTTTTCAGAAACGGAACTGCATTCCGCTTTCAGAGAAGTACGTTATCTGAGCGTGCGTCAGCGCCCTTCCTGTCCACAGATGACCTTGGGTGCTTTTATGGATGCTCCGGCGGAATACGCTGATCTGGAAAATCTGGAACAGCTGGCGGAAGCTGGGGTTCTGAGTATTCACGCTCCGGCCAGTGAAGCGGCTCTGATACGTATTTCAGAGAGAGGACTGGAGCTCCTCCCTGAACTGGAGCGTATCACTGTGGAAAAGGCTTTGGATGGAAAATACCGTATACCCTGCCTCAACGACCCTTCCTATCGGCTCACACTGGAAGAGAGCCTGAAAACCAAAACAATCCGTTTCTGGGCCGGAAGTCGGGCCCGGTATTCCCTGGGCAATGGCAACCTTCTTTGTGCAACGGAAGAGGAGGTCTGTCATTGTGGCTATTGTCTGGAATCCTGGCATACAAGCTTGCAGCAGAACTATGAAGAACTGGAGTTTTTGAACAGCCAGTGGAATACAAATTTCAGCGATTGGGAACAGATTGACCATCTGAGTCTTTCACAGGACATGCCTTCCTCTTCTCTGGCTGCTCACAGAGCCTTCCGCTCTTTCATGGACAATAATTTCTCAGCCTTTCACCAATGGCTTCGTGAGGTCGTCCGGGCTGTTGATGGTTCCGCATCGGTGGGAGCCCGTTTCCATAAAGATGACAATCTTTCCCGGGGCTATTACTGGCCCTCTCTGTGTGCCGCGTTGGATTTCACCATCGTGGATTATGAGCCTCTCATACTGGAAAAGCTGGCTTCTTATACCAAAGCCTCCCAATGGAACGGGTTGGTTTTGTATTCGCCGGATCCACACGAGTCCCCCACCTTTCTGCAACAGGCACCCTGGCTGGCACTGGCACGGCAGATTCCCGTTTTGTGGCTGGATCAAAGCCGAGCTTCTGTTGATAAGCCGCTGAGTCGGAGCTGGCTGGACAGCCAGGGGCAGAGCTCCCGGGCCTTGCAAACACTGAGCCAGTCCCTGGATAAAATACAGGAGGGGCTGGCTCCTCTGATTCTGTCCGCTGAAAAGGAAAGGTCTTCCATCGCCATTTATGACAGTCATGGATCCCGCCATCTCTCCAAATCCTCAAGAGCGTATTCGGCTGATCTTCTGGACTCGCAGAGGGCTTTGGTTGCTGCTCTGCGAAAGAACAACCTCCCCTTCACATTTATTGACCGGGAAGCTTTAGGCCGGCCGCCGGAGACTTCCTTTCGCGTGTTGATTCTTCCCTTCTGTCTGGTTCTCGATGATGAGGAAGTGGAGCAGCTCTTTTCCTTTGTTGCCCGGGGAGGCTCTCTGGTAGCCGATGTCATGCCGGGTCTGTTCAACGGCTTCGGCAAAAAAAGAGAAGAGAATCCTTTCAGCGTTCTTTTCGGGCTGGAAAAGCATTCAACTGTCGATCTGAACACAGGACTGCTCGTCATACCGGAAAACGTACAAGGCCGGGCTTCTCTTGAATCCGGGATGGTGGAAGTTGATGCCTCTGTGGTTCCCGAACGTGCCGTGCCCCTGGCCAGAGCAGCCGATATCCCCCTGTGGCTTGTGAGTCGCTGGGAGGATGGGAATACCCTGCTCTTGAATCATCCTTTCCGCAGCCTGACGCCGGACACATCTGCTGAAATGACCATGCTCAGGGACTTTATCGGCAATGAGGGTGCTCCCCATGAAGGGCCTGAAAAAGTGGATCCGGATTTTCAGGGAATGATCCATGTCTTTCATTATGGAAGAGCAAAGATCTTTCTGATTCTTGCTGATCCTGAGGCATCCAGACAGTCTTTTCCCCTGTCCTTCCATAAGAAAGACGTGGTTTATCTTCCTTTGGAAGGAATGCGGCTCTTGCAGCCTCACCGGCCCCGGAGACGTATGGAAGGAGGCGAAAGCGTCGCTGTCGTGTGGCTCCCCGAAGATCTGAAAGGCTTCAAGATCTTCGCCACCGATAAAGCCATGGGAGGACAGCGTCTCACTGTTCAGATCAAAGACGAGACAGCAAAAGAAAATGCAGGGAAAAGCCTGTTGCTTCTGGATCTCCTCGGCCCGGATCAGAAAGCCATCCCCTGCTATCGGCAGCTCGTTGTCCTGGAAAAAGCTTTGGCGGAAACTTTTTTCCCCCTGGCATTGAATCAGATGCCCGGCCAATACCTCATCCGAGCCCGGAATCTGCTTACAGGCCAGGAACTCACCCAGGCTGTAAAAATCATTTCCATGGTCGAGTAACGCCCCTACCGGGAGAAGACTCATTCTTGCGGGAGAACAGCCTTTTTCCGTCCGCCGGGACCTGAACCCGGAATCCGGCCGATACTGCGTATGCGTCCCTTCATACAGCCCTGACAGTCCTCTGCGGCCTCGTCAATACAGGCTTTCGCCGGATAAATCTCATAGAGAGCCCGGTATTTGACAGGGCTCAGGTTGGGCATGATGACATTGGCTCCCCGGGACAGGCCCAGTTCCCGGCCCAGAGCCGTATTGATCGTAGCCAGTGCTGTTGTGCTGGGAATATTCGCTTCAGGACAGACGAGCCTTGTAAGAGCAACGGTTTTGTACGTCATGAGTTCCGTATTGGGTACCTGCATCCCTTCAGACGCAAAAGGCATCTCGCCCCGCCCCAGAGGTGTTTCGGGATGAGCGATAAAGGGCCCCACGCCGATCATATCGAGATCGAGATTCTGGAAGAGGAGAATATCCTCTGCGAGAATCCGATAGCTCTGCCCGGGAATACCCACCATGACACCACTCCCCGCTTCATAGCCCAGCGCTTTCAGCCGTCGGAGCATGGCGGGACGGTCGCTGATCTCCTGACCCTTTGCAGGCGGATGGATACGCTCATACAATTCCCTATCCGAAGTCTCAAAGCGAAGCAGATAGCGATCCGCACCGGCTTCCCGCCATTCCTGCAGATCCTCGTCAGGACGCTCGCCCAGACTGAGTGTCACGGCGAGATTGTATTGCGCTTTGATGGTTTTTATGATGTCTGTGAGCCAGCCACGCTTGATGCCATAATCTTCCCCGGACTGCAATACGACGGTTCCATATTCAAATTGAACAGCCAGGCGGGCGCATTCCAGAATCTCCTCACGGCTTAGCCGGTAACGTTCCACATCGCCATGGCCAGCCCGCAAACCGCAATAGGCACAGGCACGGATACAGTAGTTCGAGATTTCAATGAGTCCCCGGAGATGAACTTCATCACCCACCAGGCGGCGTCGGGTTTCATCTGCCGCCACCCATAATTCTTCCAGCCGGCCGGGATCTTCTTCACGAAGCCAGCCTTCCACTTCTACCAGGCTCTTGTTTTTCAAAAAATCAGACATGGATTCTTCCTGATCAGGTAATTGTCGGTATCATGCATAACACCGGCTGGCGGGGCATTGTTTCCCTTCTGAATTCATTTCCGGGCGACTGTCGCGGCCTTATGCTTTTGAAAAGCTTCCAGAGCAGCCGGGAAAGGTTCCAGTGCCCGCTCAAAAATGCCCAGGCTGTATGCAATGGTCAGTCCGTAATTCGTAACAGGTACCCCGGCACGGTGGCAGTGGAGCAGTCTGTTGAGCATGGCACGCCGGTTCGTCACACAGGCGCCGCAGTGAATGACAAGACTGTAGGGGTTCAGGTCCATTTTGAAATCATGCCCCTGTACCGTATCAAAAATCAATTCGCCTCCCACGTAATTCATGAGCCAGCGGGGTATTTTAACCCTGCCGATATCGTCTTCTATGGGATGATGGCTGCAGGATTCGGCTATGAGAATGCGATCCCCGGGCTTCAAGCCATCAATGGCCAGTGCCCCTTCCACCTGCGTCACCAGATCACCGCGATAGCGTGCAAAAAGAATGGAGAACCCGGTCATGGGAATATTTTCCGGTGTATCAGCAGCCACTTTCAAAAAGGCCTGAGAGTCGGTAACCACAAGTTTCGGCGGATCTTTAAGTTTGGCTAGTGTATCCGCAAGCCCTTTATCCGTGGTGACCAGACAAGAGGCATCACCATCCAGAAGATCGCGGATACTTTGAACCTGAGGCATGATCAGACGGCCCTTGGGCGCCTCTTTGTCAATGGGGGTTACGAGAACCGCCAATTCACCCGGGCCCACCAGATCACTGAGAATGACCGGCTGTTCCACAAAGTCGGCTGGCGCACTGTCCAGCAGCGCCTTGCGAAAATCTTCCAATCCTTCCCCGGTGAGGGCACTCAAAGAAAGAACAGTCATTTTCCTTTCAGATAAGGCTTCCACCAGAGCCGCAGCAGGACGGAGAATCTCGGATTTGTTGAAAACGACGATGACGGGAACTTTTTTTTCCTCGAGAAGAGCGTATAAATTTTCTTCGTGAGTCCCCCACTCCCCTTCGCCGCAAACAATGACGCCAAGATCTACCCGCTCAAAGACAGCCCGTGTCCGTTCCTTGCGCAATTCCCCAAGTTTGCCTTCATCGTCCAGCCCGGCTGTATCAATAAAAAGCACCGGACCCAAAGGCAGAAGTTCCATGGCTTTTTCCACAGGATCCGTGGTGGTTCCGGCCACATCAGAGACAATGGACACCTGCTGATCTGTGATGGCATTGAGCAGACTGGACTTCCCGGCATTGCGTCGCCCGAAAAGACCTATATGAAGGCGCATGGATTTAGGGGTGCTTCGCATACACACGAACCTTTTGCTTGGAAAAGAGAGAGACAAGACTCTTTTCCTGTTCAGAAACTCTCATTGAGAAGCAGAGTTGGACCTCAATTTAGGCTTATGGTACCATAATCAACGCCCGGGAGACGGTCTCTGTCGGGCTCTCGGATAAATCAAAATACCCTCAGGCTTCCAAAAATCTGGAAATAGAAGATCAGGTAAGCACAGCAAAGAAAACTATCTGTGGTTGCCTTTCCTCTTAAACCTCGTGAATGACACGTAAAGAAAGCATTTCATGAAAACTCTGGCTAAAATTATTGGTGCTCTGTTCCTTATTGCCGTACTTGTTCTTGCTGTACCGGTGATCCATTATTTTCCCATGTACAACTGGCGTACCGTTGAAGAAGGAGCCTTTTACGGTTCCCGACAGATGGGCGGTAAAGCATTGGAACGGATTATCAAAAAAAGAGGCATCGGCACTGTCATCAATCTCCGTGGCGAGAGTACCGACAGAGACTGGTACAATGACGAAGTGGCCGCCTGTAAACGGGCCGGCATCAGACATGTCAATTTCAGCTGGTCCAAAAACAGCATTCCGTCGCCGGAATCTCTCGTCGAATTTATCGAACTCATGGAAACAGGTCCCAAAGCCTTTCTGGCCCATTGTCAGGGAGGAACCCATAGAACCGGTACCGCTGCAGCCGCCTATGTGCTGCTCAATGGCGCCACAGTCGAAAGAGCTCGCGAAGAGTTCAAAATGGGATTCAACGATGCGCCTATAGGTGATCTCGTCGCTCTCTATGAAGGCAGCCCGAAGCCTTTCAAGCAGTGGGTGTTGGAAGATTATCCGGCCCAATACGAGCAGTGGAGAAAAGAGCGTGAAGCCCGGAAAGCCGCTGAGGAAGCCGCGAAAGCCCCGGCACTTCTGCTTGCCCCGGCGCTGCACTGATCCTATCAGGCCAGGGGCGCCAGCACATAAATAATCACGGCGAAAAAATGAATGGCGCTGCCGCCCATGACAAAGCAGTGCCAGATGGCGTGATTGAAGGGCACACGATCATTGGCGTAGAAAAACACGCCGAAAGTGTAGAGCAGGCCGCCGATCAGCATCATCACCAGAGCTCCGGCGGGGATATGGGTGATGGCCGGTTTGATGGCTACAAGCACGATCCAGCCCATGGCGACATACATGGCCGTGGAAACACGATCGAAGCGGCCCGTGAAAAAAGCCTTGAAAGCGCAGCCAACACAGGCGATTCCCCAGACAACACCGAAAAGTGTCCAGCCCAGAGGGCCACGCAGTGAAACCAGCAAAAATGGCGTATAAGTACCGGCGATCAGGAGATAAATGGCACAGTGATCAAAGACACGCAGTACTTTTTTCGCACTGAAGCAGGGAATGGCGTGATAAAGCGTGGAAGCAGCGTATAAGGCGATAAGCGAAGAGCCGAAGACGATCACGGCAACCAGGCTCATGACATCGTGCAAAGAGACGGCACGAAGGATCAGCCATACCAGTCCGGCAATGCTCAACCCGAAACCTACCCCATGGGTGGCACTGTTCATGATTTCTTCCATCAGACTGTATTGTTTAGGCTTTTTGCTTTTATGAGTGTTCATTATTGACTCCGGTTGGCCCCAAAAAAAATTATAACACACTCACCACCCCGAACAGGTATTTTGTACACTGCGAGTTTGTTTGAGCAGAGCCTGAGATGATACGGAATCAGTGGACAGAGTGGACGCATTAAGATCATAGATTTTTTTATATCGCCTGTTTCCTTCCCGTGTTACTACCCGTCAACTTCCTTTATTTTTTCAAAGAAGTTTGTGTTGTTGCAGGCCTGACTCTTTTGACTGCAACATGTAGTGCGACTACAGATTCGACAACCTGTCTTCTGACAAAATGCCTTGGGAAACCCTGAAAGACGTTGAGATTCACTCCTGGGAACGCCAATTTCCACATTGGCTGACAGCGTATGATGACTTGAGGAACATATTGTCTTGGATGCGGCATGACAGCTCTTTTCTGACTGCCTCTTTCTTTATACACCCAAGTCTTTACGTCGTGCCAAGGTTCTACATCGACTCTTTGTCTTTGCCGCGATGTGTGCCAATGGGGACATTGGCGCTCCCACGTCATACAACTTTACGCCGGAAAGTACTCAAGGTCAAAGCATTACCCGCGGAATACACAATATGCAATTCTGTTTCTTGGGAGAACAAAAAGCAAAAAAAAACCGGAATGCCGGCAGGGATATGTCGTGAGGCACATAAGATACTCGAAGGCGTCAATGGTCTCCTGAGATTCGGTCGGATCAGTCGGATCAGTCGGATCGGACGGATCTGCGAGGGGCGCAAATTGTTTTTGGGACAGGTCAGAGACCTTCGGCAATCAATAGTCTCCAGCAGAAAGAAATCTTTTTCTCAACTTTCTTCGTGAATCTTCGTGCCCTTCGTTCCTTCGTGGTTAAAAAGTCATCTCATTTCTCGGTGGTCCTCCGTGTCCTCTGTGCCTCTGTGGTGAAAAGAGAAAGAATCATTTGGTTGCAGCTGTGCTCTCTGTGTTCCATTGTGGTTGACAACTGAGTATATTCTCAGAAGGGAACAGCGTCTTTTCCCAGCAGATGTATGAGGTGTGCTTTCAGTTGGCGCAATGCCAGAGGGTGCAGTTCCGGCGGAGTGTCATCATAGGCCTGTGCCAGCAGCTCCTTTTCTGTTTGTACGCCCTGATCCCACAGTTTTTTGATTTTTCTTTCCCGGGCTTTTCGATGTTCCCAGGTTTTTTGCAGAAGACGGATTCCCTCACCATTCATGAGCGGTTCGCCGTGGCCGGGTATGGTGAGCTTTACAGGAAAAGTGCATAATCGCTCCAGACTTGCCATATAAAGCCCCATATCTCCCTGCTGGTCCGGATCGATCATGATGGTGCCGGGATTGGAGATCATGTCACCACAGAGGAGTGTGCCCGTCGTTTCTTCGAGAAAGCAAATATGCCCGGGATGGTGGCCCGGTGTATGGATGCAGCGGATGATCCAGGGACGTGCTCCGGGAATTTCAAGGATTGTGCCATCAGTCAGTTCCTGGCTGGGCAATTCCGAAGAGTTGATATCTTTATGTGCATACACAGGGATCTCGTAGCGTCTGGAGAGAGCCGCTGCAGCCGCATTATGATCCGGGTGATCATGGGTCAGAAGAATTCCCGCCGGCCTCCCTCCCACGTTCTGGCATACTTCTTCCAGATGGGTATAAAAGGCCTCTTGCGCTGCTCCTTCGGCCGCACCGGGATCAACGATATAAATCGCTTCTTCACCGATGAGAACGCAGTTGGTATGTGTGGCCGGCGGCAGGGTATTTGTCTCCAACGGTACAATATGGATCCCCTGAAAGGGTTCAATGTAATCGAGAAGCTGCTTGCTGAAGCCGGGTGTCTGGCGCAGGCGCTGGAGCGCTTCTTCCAAAGGAAAAGCATTGAGTCTCTGGAGCACAAAGACCACGGGAGTGGATATTTGTATGGCATCACTTCCACGGCGTTCGAGAGCCTCAGCCGGGGTGAGCCATTCCACATCAACGATTTCTTCTCCGCTGCCCATGGGAGTGGCTGGCAAGGCTTCCGGCAGGGCACAGAAAAAGTAATGGGTATCGAAACGGATGGGCGAAAAGGAAGGAGTAATCCATCGACCGGCTGAATAAAATTGGCGGCCATCGATAAATAAACCCTGTTCTTTCAAAAAAGCTTCAAAAACTGCGGGATCATCAATGGTCTTCCGGCGAAAAGCTTCTTTGTCAAAGGACAGAGGCTCCTCTGCTGTGGTAAGGAGCAGTCCCGTTTCCTCAAAGAGTTCGCGGACAGCCGCTGTCAGAAAAGCATCACTTGTCTTATCAGAACCATGAATTACCCGCTGACCTGTATCGCTTTTGGAAAGGCCACCGCCCGGAAAGGCATGGTGCCCGCCCATAAAAGACAGTGCCGGATTTCGTTTTACGAATAAAAGCCGATTCTTCCGGTGTTCGTAGACTATGATGACAGCGGCCAGGCGTGGGACAGCGCCTTCAACGCTGTTATAATTGAGCCAATTGGACATTTCTTTTTCCTGATCATTTCCAGAGTGAAGAACTATGCTAGGATATTTGCGGAAAAAATGCAACTTGTCCGGGAGTAACAATTTATGCGTGACTTATATTTTGAAGGTACAGACCGCTATCATCTGGAGCCGGAGCTGAAGGCTGTTGTGAATATCGCTCTTTCCATGGAAAAGCCTCTTCTGCTCACCGGTGAGGCGGGTACGGGCAAAACACAACTGGCTCTGGAAGCGGCCCGTGCTCTGGGGCTGCCTGTGGAGGTGCTGCGCTGCAAATCCACTATCAAAGGCGAAGAGGCCTGTTATGTGCAGGACACCGTTCTGCGGCTCAATGATGCCCGCTTCGGTTCAGGAGAGAGCGGTCGGCAGGTGGATTCTTTCTATGATTATGTGATCTGGGGTCCCATCGGCCGGGCCTTCCGTGCAGAGCGCAAAGTGGTGTTGCTTCTCGATGAGATCGACAAAACGGAATCTGATGTGCAGGACAATCTGCTGGATATTCTCGAAGAATGTCAGTTCACCATCAGAGAGGTGAATGAGACGGTGAAAGCCAAGATCCGCCCCGCTATTTTCATCACCTCCAATGCCAAGAGAGAACTGTCTGATCCTTTCCTGCGCCGTTGTTTCTGCCATCATATCGCCTTTCCTTCCCCTGAAGAGATGCGAGCCATCCTCGCTCTCCACTATCCCCACACCAAAGCGGAACTGATTGAAGCGGCGCTGAAGATTTTTTATGAACTTCGTGAACGGGGCTTTGAAAAACCTCCGGCCACCAGTGAGCTCATTGACTGGATAGGTGCTCTTGAACGTAAAGGCAAGATGCCCGACCCGAAATTTCCGCCTCTCACCGGTCTGTTATTGAAGCGGAGCGGTGATATTCTGAAACATCGCCGCAATATCTCCAGATAGCAGGATTTTATGAGATTCTTTTCCTCCGCATCAGAAGCACAAGGCTATACAGCCCTCTTTGTTCCATTTCTGAATCTTCTCCGGGATTATGATTTGCCCGTGGGATTGAGAGAGCTGCTGGAACTGAATCAGGGTCTGGAAAAAGGGATTGTCTCCTCTTTGGATGATCTCTTTATTTTTTCGAGACTTGTTTTTGTGAAGCGTGTGGAGCATGCTGACGCATTTGAACGGGCCTTCGCTTTTTATTTTTATGATATTGACATTCCGCCTGTGAAAGAGGGAGACGAAGCGCTCTTCGGTACGGAACAATTCCGACGCTGGCTGGAAAATGAAATCCTGTCGGGACGGATGCCCCGCCATGCTTTCTGGCATTATGGCAGTGAAGAACTCATGCGCCGTTTCTGGGATACCCTGCGCCAGCAGATGGAAGAGCATCACGGAGGCAGCCGCTGGGTGGGCACGGGCGGCAACTCGCCTTTCGGTCACAGTGGCAATGCCAGCCGGGGAGTCCGTGCCATGGGACGCTCGCGAAACTCTTCGGCTCTCCGTGTCATCGGCGACAGGCGATATGTGGAATATTCCAACCGGAATCAGCTCCGTGAGGAAAACCTCAGACAGGCGCTGGAAGCCATGAAACACATGAAGAACGAAGGCCCTTATTCCCGTCTGAATCTTGATGAGACCATTGCCAGGACAGCGAAAAATGGCGGTGAGATCGATCTGGTCTTTGAACGGGATCTCCGCGACAAGATAAGTGTGATTCTTCTCATCGATAATGGGGGCTATTCCATGACGCCTTTTATCGAAATCACGCGGATCCTTTTCGCCAAGATGCATGAGCGTTTTGAAGATCTTCAGTCATTATTTTTCCACAACACCATTTACGAAGCCCTATGGTCTGATTTCTACAGGACCCGGGCTGTGGAAACGGAACAACTGCTTCTCCGACAGCCCGATACACGCGTGGTTATTGTGGGCGATGCGGCCATGGCACCGGAAGAACTGGAACTTCCCGGCGGGGCACTGAACAATTATACAAACTTCAACAGCCCCTCCAGTATCTCCTGGTTGAACAAGCTGGCCCGTCGCTTTCCCCGGATCTGCTGGATCAATCCCATTCCCAAGGAACACTGGCAAAGAGCCCATGGCGCTCATACCATTGAAAGCATAGGCCGGATCATTCCCATGGTGGATATGACTCTGGGCGGAATCAAAGAGATGGTTGGCCGTCTGAGCGGCTGAGAAAGCGTTTGTATGCACTCCCCCATCCCCGAATCAGCAGAACGACATCCTTGAAACGCCCCGTGAGCGCCCAAGCAAAGATACGGGCGAAGAGCCACAGTCCGTTGCCGACACTGAAAAGCAGCAGGCGCCAGAGGGAGTCCCGGTATAACCGGAGCATGGCATAAGTACTGTTGTGTTCCTGCATGCGGATGGCATCGCCCATACGGATACCGCTGCCCACATGACGTACAGGAGCATCGGCGACATATTGAAAAGAGGCGCCTGCACGTTGCGCTTCAATACACAAGAGACTGTCTTCAAAATAATAGGGAATAGTTGTGTCGAAGCCGCCGATTTGTTTGAAGAGGCTTGCAGGCAGTGCAAGATTGCAGGAAGAACCCGCATTGGCCCGATGAGCCGCACAGGGCAGACTTTTCCCCAGAAATGTGGAACGGCGGGGACGGTCCTGGTCTTTTCCACTGTGGAAATCGACAATACGTCCCAGGAGCACCGTTTTACCATCATCCCTATTCAACAAAGCGGGAAGCCATTGCTCTTCCGCAACGGCATCGGAATCGAGGAAGATAAGAAGCTTTCCCCTGGCGCTTTCCACCCCTCTGTTGCGTGCCCCCGAGGGACCGCTGTTCTGCTCCAGGGCGATGAAATGCACATGAGGGAAGTGCTCCGCCACCATTTGATCCACACCATCGCTGGATCCGTCATCAACGACGATGATCTCTGTTTGGTGCTCCTTCAGAAGAGATGCGGGCAATGCGGACAGACAGCTGCGCAACGCTTCACAGCGATTATAGACAGCTATGATGATAGAAGCATGCACCGGGAGTGATTGTCCTGTAACAGCCTGTATGGGCCTTAGTGATGGAGCATTTTCCCTTGTCTCATGGCCAGATTTCCAGCGAGGATATGGCCCAGAATGGAGAAGACATCTTCTACAGGGCCGTATTCATCCAGGGTCGTATCAGCATGGATCACAATGTCGCACAAGGATTTCATGGCACCGCCAGTGAGTCCGCAGAAGCCCACCGTAATGGCTTCTTGTGCGTTCGCGTATTCAAGAGCACGCAGAATATTGGGGCTGTTGCCGCTCACTGACATGGCCAGTACCAGATCGCCGGGACGGAGCAGCACTTTGAGCTGATGCACAAAAATACTGTCGTAACCGCTGTCATTGCCCAGAGCGGTGAGAGTGGCGAGGTTGTCGGCAAGAGATACGGCTCTGAAAGCGGGCTTGTCTTCCAGATAAGCTCCGGCCACGAGATCATTCACCATGTGGGCGCAGGATGCGGCACTGCCTCCATTGCCCATGAGATAGATGCACCGTCCGGACTGGCGCGCTTCGTCAAAGGCTTCTGTGGCTTGTGCGAAGGCTTCCCAGTCGAGAGAAGCCAGCACCTCTGAGAGGCGGGCGCAATACATGGAGGCATATTCGGGTATGGAAGAGGCTTTTGCAAAAATTTCAGCAATTTTGTTCACAGTTGGCAATTCTCCGAAGAAAGATTAGGGTTGGTGATAAAGCGAAAAAAGAATATTTACAAGCGAACAATAAAAGTCGGTTGTTTTATTCAGGAGTTTGGAGTTATTATAAGGCCGTGCAGGCATGAAAACAAAACGGCGGGGGAAATCCGCTTGTTTTTAAAGGTTGAAACATCCCTGAGCTGTTCAAGAAAAGCCCTGGCGCTGTCTTGATCTGGCTGTACAGGAAGAACAAGGCATACAATGATGAATAAAGTCTGTGTCCTGGGCTTGGGTTATATCGGGCTGCCAACGGCTACCGTATTGGCTTCACACGGTTTTGAAGTTGTGGGAGTCGATTCCAATGGCCGTGTTGCAGAGATCATCAATCGCGGAGAAATCCACATAGAAGAGCCGGGACTGTTGGAAGCGGCACAGGCGGTGGTGCAAAGCGGAAAGCTGCGTGCCGCCACGGAGCCGGTGCCGGCCGATGCCTTTATCATTGCCGTGCCCACGCCCATGGACTCAAATGGACAAGCGGATATGAGCTGCGTGCTTCAGGCGGCCAAAGCCCTTCTCCCCCATCTGCGCCCGGGAAATCTCATTCTGCTGGAATCCACCTCCCCGCCGGGAACCAGCCGTGATCTTCTGAAACCCTTCTTTGAAGAAGCGGGCTTTACCCTGGGAAAAGATCTCTATCTGGCTTATTGTCCTGAACGGGTGCTGCCCGGAAAAATTCTCAAAGAACTCATTGAAAACGATCGCGTCATCGGTGGGATGGATCCTGAGAGTACGGAAAAAGCACGAAGTTTGTACGCACGTTTTGTTCAGGGTCAGTTGCTGAGTACCACAGCGACCACGGCTGAGGTGGTCAAACTCATGGAAAATACCTACAGAGATGTCAATATCGCCCTGGCCAACGAAACAGCGCTCCTCTGTGAAACGCTGGGCGTTGATTATTGGGAAATGGCCCGTTGTGCAAACCATCATCCCCGGGTGCATCTCCACAGTCCCGGGCCCGGTGTGGGCGGCCATTGCATAGCCGTGGATCCCTGGTTTCTCATACAGACAAGCCCCGAAACCACGCCCATGATGCAGGAGGCCCGGCGCCGTAATGACAGCATGCCCCGGGTAGTGGCTGAAAAGGCACTGGCCATGACAGCGGCCATTGACAAGCCCCGCATCGCTATTTTGGGACTGGCCTATAAAGCCGATGTCGATGACTTGCGCGAAAGCCCGGCCCTCAAAGTTGTGGAAATTCTGGAGCAATCCGGAGTTGAACTGCGACTCTGCGACCCCTTTGTAAGTCCCGAGCGTTACCCTGTACAGCCTCTGGAAGCATGCCTGCAGGATTCCGACCTTATTCTGCTGCTTACGGATCACCGTGCTTTTAAAAGCTTTCCGCCCGCAGAGGCCGCCCGTTCCATGCGCAGTCTGAAAGTCTTTGATACACGGAACGCTCTCTCCCATGAAGAGTGGACTGAAGCAGGCTTTGAAGTTTGTTGCCTGGGAGTCGGCTGAGAAGAGAAGGCTTTTTGCACTACTGAGATTTTCAGAACCACTGCTGGACACGGATATTCTGAGGGCAATCCCTGAGACCAGGTCATTCCTGTGAAAACAGGAATCTTAATACGAAGGCTTTCTCTGATCTTTATATAAATTCCTTACATACGCGGATTAGACGGTGAATACGCTTTTTTCGGGGCTTGAATTGTCAAGTCAAGTGCAACACCTGCGCAAAAAAGACTTCATTGTTTCAGCCGTGGCAAGAGAGCATTCAACTTGAAGTTTCGGCTTCGCCTGCAATCTCATCCGCTGTTGTGGCAAGTCCTTTTTCCCGCTCCAACCTCAGGCGGCGGACAGCAATCAAAAGAGCTATTCCTCCCATTACGCATAATACAACAAACAACTCTCTGACGATGGCACGAAAGTACATGTGTAAAATTTCACCTCTCCTATGGGTTGGACTGGAGGTGCTCTCACTTTCAGGCATGACATCCAGTAAGCGCTGTGCAAAACGATTCTGAGGAGAATCTTCAGGAAAGTGCTCCACTACTTGAAGATAAAACGCCCGTTTTTCTTCTCTCCGTTCCAGTTCGGAACTCAAATTACTGACTGCTGCTATTATGCTGATAGTCTCACTGACGTCCTCTGGAAAGCCTTTTTCTTCAATGTCCTGCAGAATATAATTTAAGGCTTTCTCTTTCTTTTTGTGATTGGAAAAAAGCTCAGGCAACCACTTGCCATTCATCTAGATACCAAAGCGATTAAGCTTTTTTAAAATTTTCATGCCCTTTGCATACTCAGAAGAGTACTTCAGGTAAGATTTATCAAATATATAGATCTCTTTATAAGCGAAAATGAACTTGCCCTCAGTGCATACAAGTAATGCGGCACAGCCGAAGCAAAGAATCGCCGCCAAATAAAAATAATATCTTTTTCGCATCATATGTCCTTTCGGCAAGAGCGTATCGTACCAGCCTCACGCGCTTTCTCTTTCTCGCATCTGGCGCCGGTAAACACAGTCCAGTATAACCGAAACCACATTATCTCTTCATTACATTGGCACAGAGAGAATAGAGGAAGAGGATACGTTTTTTTCACAGCGCAGCCTGAACATTTGAATCCACAAATTTAAAAAATTTGTATCAGGTTGTGATTTTTGCGAAAATACAAAAGAAGCCATACAATGCAAGAGGGTGTAACAATGAGCTTGAAGTCCAAGTGTCTGGTCGGGTGTGTTTTGTTGCTTCTGGTGTCAATCTGTCTGGAGGCGGGTGCTCAGTCTTCCAGATCCGCAAAGAAGGGGGGGCCGAGTGAACGCACTTCTCTTTCCAAAACATCTCAGCGTGAAAAGAAATACATCGAGGAAGCAGAAAAAATCATGCTGTCCAAATCCAAAAGGAATATGCCTTTTCAAGTGCTGCAATCCATGGAAGACGGTTGCCTGTGCCTGGAAGGGAGTTATGACAGCTTTTTTGATGAAATTACCTATGACGGCAATGTTTTCTTCTGGATAGATGCCACAAGCCGTTTTATGGCTGATGACGAAACCTTCCGAAAAGATCTTTTCTGGTGCGGCACCTACCAATATACAACAGTAAAAGATTTACCCAAGACTGTCAATAAATATACTACTGATCGTGATCTGGCAATTCTTATTATCCGTTTCAACTTTGATCTCTATGATGATGATGATGACGAAGAAGAGAGCAGGGATGTGGATGATGATGATTTCGAAATCACAGGAACGGGGTCAGGCTTTTTCATTACAAAAGAGGGCCACGTCCTTACCAATTATCATGTGATCGAAGATAACGATATTGTCATCGCCGCTTATGACGGCGGCGAAGAAGTGGATGTGGCCATGGTGATCCGCAAAGACGCCAAGAAAGACCTGGCACTCTTGAAAATGGATGTAAAGTCCGTCCCTGTCGCTCTGGGCGTCCCTGAAGGGGTGCAGCCCGGAAGGACTGTATTTGCTCTGGGCTTTCCCAATCCGGAGCTTCAGGGTGTTGCTCCCAAAGTCACCATGGGCATCATCAGCGCTCTCACAGGGATGCATGATGATGAGGACAATTATCAGATTGATGCGGCTGTACAACCCGGCAATTCAGGAGGTCCCCTCTTCTGTGCGGATGGTCAAGTGATCGGTGTTGTCAGTGCCAGGGTCAATGACAGCTATTATGTGGAGACAACAGGTACCATAGCGCAGAAAATCAATTATGCCGTGAAAGCGGAGGCGGTTCTCTCCTTCTTGAAAGAAGATCCTGATGTGTATCGTCTTCTCAAGCGTGACCAGCCCTCTGCTTCTTCACAGGAAGAGGCTGTGAAAGAGATTACCCGATCGCTGGTACACATCATCACTGTTGAGTGAAGCCCGGCGGACATGAGAGGCTTTGCGGCTGAAACAATCAGCTGTGCTCGAAGATCATCTCCTGCACTTCAATACCGTCGAGGGAATTGAGTTTGTCGCGGAGAGCTTCGCACTTTTCGATATCACCATACATTTCCAGCAGGACAATACCGCCCGTTGCACAAAAAGTTTCGTCCACTTCATGCAGTCCCAAACGTGTTTTGACATAGCAGCCGTATTCGGTCAGCAGTTGCTGGACACGGACAGCGTTTTCACCACGGTTCTGAACATGGACACCATAAATAACATGACGGTTCATGAGTGATCCTCCCGGAAATCTGTTGCAGCAAAGTGACAAGATGCCAGCCGAAGAATTCAGCAGCATATCGGTCTATTATACATAAACATCCCGTTCCCCTGCACGAACTTTCTGAACCACATTGTTGGCCCGTTCTTTTCGCGTGGCCGGCTGTTCACTCACAATCTTGTCCACCAGCTTATCCCCCACTTCTTTTGTAATGGGCGATGCGAAATGTTCCAGAAATTCCGTGAAGGTGCTCAGTGCATTGATTTCACAATAATGCTTGATCAGCCCGGGCTTGGCGAGATCCATGAAGTCTTTTCCCGTCCGGCCGAGGCGATAACAGCCTGTGCAGAAGGAAGGGATATAGCCCATATGCGCAATATCTTCCACTACCTCATCCAGAGAACGGTGATCGCCCAGAGAGAACTGGCTCATCTCATAGGCTTCTTCATGATAGCCCCCGGGATTGGTCCGGCTGCCGGCCGAAATCTGGGATACGCCCATGGCCAGGGCTTCCCGACGCATTTCAGGATTTTCGCGGGTGGAGAGAATGATACCCGTATAAGGCACTGTCAAGCGCAGGATGGCGATGAGCTTTTTAAAGTCACGGTCATTGACGGGTACAGGAGGATGCTCGGACACTTCGGCACCAACGGCCGGCTCGATCCGCGGCACCGAGATGGTATGGCAGCCCACGCCGAAACGCTCTTCCAGATGGTTGTTGTGCTGCAAAAGAGCGAGCACATCAAAGCGCCAGTCATAAAGTCCGAAAAGCACGCCTATCCCCACATCATCAATACCGGCCAGCATGGCACGGTCCATGGCTGTGATCCGCCAGTCAAAATCACGTTTCTTACCGGAGATATGAACCTTGCTGTAGGTTTCGCGGTGGTAGGTTTCCTGGAAGAGTTGGAAAGTGCCGATGCGTCTTTCTTTCAGACGCTTGAACTCATCCAGGCTGAGGGGTGCCAGATTCACATTGATGCGCCGCACTTCTCCCCACTCGGACTTGACACTGTAGATGGTATCAATACACTTCAAAACATAGTCTATCCCTTCCTTGGGATAGGATTCGCCTGCAACGAGCAGAACACGTTTGTGACCCTGATTGATAAGGATACGCGTTTCTTCTATGACTTCCTCGTAATTGAGAGCCCGGCGTTTGACAGCCTTGTTCCCGGCACGGAAGGCGCAGTAGGTGCAGTCATTGGCGCACAAGTTGGATACGTACAAGGGAGCGAAAAGAACCAGTCGCCGCCCATAAATTTCATCTTTCACCTTGCGGGCTGTCTCAAAGAGTTCTTCTTCAAGTTCCGGCGACTGAATGCGCATCAGCACGGTGGCCTCATCAGCATTGAGGCCTTTGAGCTCCAATGCCTTGGCCAGCACTTCCCGCACCTGAACAGCGTCTTCTTCAGCATGTTCCAGCGCCTTCATTATCCGTTCTTCATCAATCGTAATTGTTCCGTGCAGTTCTTCGCTCATGAAAAGTCTCCTGACCAGGCACCCAGTGTCGGCATGTTGTAATAAAGATACCCCACCAATTCAAATAACACCATTTACAAAAAAAATATGCCCGTTTGCAGAGGAAATTGCCACTTTTACAAATGGTTAAAGAGTACCGCTGCGTGAAAGTTTATCCAGCTGATTCCAGTATTGGCTTCCGCAAATCAAACGCCCTTCCTGACGCCAGAAAAAATCAACATGGGCGGAGTGGCGCATATTGGGCCGTTTGAAAATTATGAAGGGGTAGTTGCGCTTGCGAACATCACGGACGGCGCTTTCAAATTCATGGGAGGAAATGCCCAGCTCCCGGGCTGACAAACGTCCGCCCCGGCCTTCCGGGATGAAACAATAAAGATGCCAGGCATGCAGAATTCCGCCGGAGTGGACATAGTTTTTCAAAAAGTCACCGATCCCGCTCAGCGTGGCCAGTGTATGACGGGTGACCACAGTGGAAACCGTTACGGAATACTCCGCCTTTTTCAGATGATTGAGTCTGTCCATGATAATCCGGAAATGTCCGCCCGATGCCTCCGGGTAAAGACGGACTCGGTTGTGTTCTTCCGCAGTCACACCGTCGAGGGGCAGCACAAAGCGGTCAATGCAGTCTGGCAAGACATTGTCGACAGGTATTTTGATTCCATTGGTACCCACCTGAACAAGAAAGCCTTTGTCTTTGGCCATTTTCGCAGCCTGATAAAGACCATGGGGCCAGCAAAAGGGTTCGCCACCGCCGATGACAATATTGTCGAATCCTCTTTCACCCAGATGATCGAGCGTTTCGGCGTACTGATCCTTCGTCATGCATTCCATGCTGTTTTCTGTGACACAAAAGCTGCAAAACATGTCACAGAGACCATGAAGCATGACAACAGCAATATTTTTTTCGGGAGGAGGCATGGAATGCTTTCAGAAAAAGCGGGATCATGAAAAGGCGTGGGTGAGAATTAAGCAGCGGCTTCTTCGGAGCTGGTATCTTCGTTTGTGGCTGGGGCTGGATCAGGACTTGATGCTGGGTCCTGGGCGGCACTGGGGTTGAGGCTCTCCAGAATCTCCACAGGCGTGGCGCGCACGACGAGATCATAGAGTTCTTCAACCTCTTCATTGTGCATTCGTGCGCAACCCTTGGAAGCGAAGCTGCCGATGGTATCCGGTGCAATGGTTCCATGGATACCCAGATCACGGGGCAGTCCTTCATCGGCGGGCTCCAGAGGCATCCACCGTGTGCCCAGTTCGTTGTCAGGCGCATTGGCTGGAATGGGGCCGGCTCCGGGTTTATGCCATACAGGATCTTTTTGCTTTGTTCCGATGGTGTACTTGCCCAGATTCGTTTCATGGCCCGGCTTGCCAAGACCTGTTTTATAGCGTTTGAAAATACCCTTGTTGTCCATGAGAAAAAGGGAGCAGGTACTGCGTTCAATGACGATGGAAAAATCTTTAGGCGTATATTTCAGACGCTGGCCGAGACTGAGTTTTTCCGGTTCAGTGATAGAATTGGCTTCCATGAGAAGACCCTGGGTGGTATTCAGTTTGATACCGATGGAATTTAAGTTGTCCCCTTTTTCAACCGTATAAATTTTACTTTCAGGGGTTTCCTGAGGAGAAAAGATGAGGGCAACATTCAAAGGGCCCAGCATGTCCACCGCCTCATTCCATACCGTAGTCCCCCAGGGCGAGTCGTCCACGGCGAGCCGGGCAAGGTCACGGGCGGCCACAAAATTTTCGGCCCGTTGTTCAAGTCGGGCCAGACCCAGATAGCCCAGAGCTCTGATTTCGGCGGGGGCATGGTCGCGGATAGACTCATAAATTTCTTTGGATTCGGCGAATTTGCCCATTTCTTCGAGTTGACGGGCTTTACGGGCTTGCAGATAAGGATACTCCGGGCTGTTGGTAAATTTATCACAGGCAACAGAGAGGTTTTCCAGTGCTTTATCCGGATGTCCCTGAAGGTGCAGGATATCCGCTTCAAGCATGATTGCGCGCGGCGTGATAAGAGGATCCCGTCCCTTCAGCAAAGGGCGGATATGAGCAAGAGCATCTTCATATGAACCCTGTGCAACACTGGCATACGCCGTCTGCAGGATTTCCAGTCCATCCGTATTCACTGTAACAGATACAGGAAAGGCTTCCCGCGTTTTGGAGAGCAGATAGGGGCCGCCGATAATAATGGCCAGCACAGCTGTTATGCCGACGATGATGGCGAAAAGTCCCGGTTCCCATCTTGACTTTTTGCTGAAAATGCGTTTACCCATGGTCATCAGATCCTTGAGCCCGATACACGCGTGATATCCAGCAGCATTTCCGTACAGGATTGGTAGCGCGCTTCGAGTTTGCGTCGTAAAGCTTTCAAAATTACCCGATCCATCCTCTGGGGAACTTCAGGATTCACCGAGGAAGGAGCTGGAATTCTATATCTGGAGCTCAGCAGTTGTTTCTGAATTTCACGGGGGGTGTTGCCATTGCAGGGATGTCGGCCCGTAAAGAGCTCATAAATCGTAATACCGAAGGAGAAAATATCAGACCGGGCGTCCAGAGTCTTTTTTCTCAGTTGTTCCGGAGACATGTAAAGGCGTGTGCCGCCTCCTTCTTTAAGCCATCGTGTACGCCAGGTTGCACTGGATTTGGAGAGACCGAAGTCACAGATCTTGATCTGGCTTCTGTCACGGGAAATGAGAAAGTTCGCCGGTTTGATATCACGGTGTACCACGCCGTTCTGATGCAGGAAATCCAATCCTTCCGCCAGCCGGATGGTCATATCCGTCATTTCCTGAATGGACAGGATGCGATTATCGATAAAATGCTTGAGATTGTAGCCGTCAATAAACTCCATCACAAGACAGCGCCGGAAATTGCCTTCGTGGTCTTCCTGGATAATGATTTCTTTATCCATCTTGATGACTGCAGGGTGATTGAGGGATGCGGCAATCAAAATTTCGCGACCCAGATAGTCTTGTTTGCTTTTTTTCTTGTCCAGGTCATAACGGCGATCGAGCACTTTGATGGCCACAGTCACGTCGCGGGCTGGATCCAGTGCTTTGTACACCGTACCCATACCCCCACTGCCTATAGGTGATTGAATTTGATAGGGGCCTACACGGGAAAGTTCAAATTCAAAGTCCTGATTACTGCCAGTTTCTTCCACATCTTGATGGGCTGCTTTTCTGGTTTTGGCTTTGCCTATGCCTAATTTAGTGATAATCCCCATGATAATTGTTCCTCCGGCTGCTTTTCAGAGACATAAAGAACAGGTTGAAATACCTATATATAGTGTATCATCAAAAGTATTCACAATTCTACCACAATAACTATGTATTGTTCCCGGAACGGGAGACCTCTTTGGGTACAGGAATTTCCTGAAGAAGTTCGTTGAGTACGGCTTCTGTCGTTACCCGGCGCAGGCGACTTTCGGGATTGAGCAGAAGGCGATGCTCCAGAACAGGCCTGGCCAGATATTTGACGTCATCCGGAAGCACATAATTGCGACCCTGAAGGGCGGCAAAAGCCTGACAGGCCCGGAAAAGCATCATGGATGCTCGGGGACTGGCTCCCAGGCTCAGATGGGTGCAGTCTCTTGTGCGGCTGACGAGCCTGAGCATGTAATGACGCAGTTTTTCATGAACATGCACGTCTTTGATGGCGGCCTGCATCTTCAACAGGATTTTCGGCGACGAGACCTGTTCCACCGTCTCTATGGGATGGTTGACCCGAGTCTTTTCCAAGAGTTGCGCTTCAGCCAGAATACCGGGATATCCCAGTGAAAGGCGCATCATGAAGCGATCCAGCTGTGCTTCAGGCAATGGAAAAGTACCTTCATGCTCCACGGGGTTCTGGGTGGCGAAAACAATGAAGGGTTGTTCAAGCACATAGGTCTGACCATCAATGGTAACCTGTCCTTCCGCCATGGCTTCCAGCAAAGCAGCCTGTGTACGGGGCGTGGCTCTGTTGATTTCATCAGCCACGAGAATTTGCGAAAAGACCGGACCTTTGCGGAAGTTGAATTCCTGGGTCTTCGGATTGAAGACGGAATCGCCCGTAATATCGGAAGGCAACAGGTCTGGCGTGCATTGGATTCGGTAGAACTTGCAGCCACTGGCCAGGGCAAGCGTGCGGGCAAGCATGGTCTTCGCCACACCGGGCACGTCTTCCAGCAGGACATGTCCTCCGGCCAGAACAGCGGCAAGAGCCGTTTTGATGACAGGTGTTTTATCCAGAATAACCGCATCCATGGCACCGATGAGGCCACTGACCTGTTCTCTGAAATTATTCATCCCAGTTTCCTTTTTTTTGCGGGCTGCTACCAGCCTCGGGCTTTCATGGCTTCAAGAGGTTCACGATCTGTAGCATGGGGAGGTTCCGGAGACAGGGCCGACAGGGCATCTCTTTCTTCCCCGCTCAGGTTGATATCAAGACAACCCAGCGTATCCTGAAACTGTTCAAGATTCCGGGCTCCGATAATGGGTGCTGTAACAGTCGGATGGGCAAGTACCCAGGCCGCCGCCAGAGCAGCCGGTGAATAAGCATGCTTTGAGGCATAGTCAATAAAGCGGCGTGTCACTTCCACATACTGAGGATTGTCATAACGCTGTCTGTACATTTCCGTTTCGGTAAGACGTCCTTCCTTACCTTCCAGGTATTTTCCAGTGAGCAGACCGGCACCGATCACATTATAGGGGAATACAGCCATTCCTTCATAAGCGGCCAGAGGAAGGAGTTCCACTTCCGCCTGCCGTTTCACCAGACTGTACATGGGCTGAATACAGCTGACCGGTTCATAGCCTTTTCGGGAACAGATACCCTGTGCTGTGGCGATCTGCCAGGCCGCAAAATTGGAAATGCCCAGATAGTGGACTTTCCCCGCTTCCATCAGGGTATTGACAGCACTCAGTGACGACTCCAGGCAACAGTTCTCATCCCAGTGATGCAGATAGAGGATGTCCACATATTCTGTCTGTAAACGTTTCAGAGAGCGTTCCAGCGAAGCGATGATATTCCGTCGTGACAGCCCCTGATCATTGCGTCCTCCGCCGTAGGGGAAATACACTTTTGTTGCAATAATATATTCATTGCGATGGGGCTTCAGCCAGCGGCCCACAATTTCTTCCGTAAGGCCTTTGTTGTAGTTGTGGGCGCAATCAAAAAAATTGATCCCCAAAGAGGCGGCATGATCCATCAGAGCGAAGGACATGGCCTCATCGGCTTCATTGCCGAAGGTCATGGTGCCGAGACATATTTTTGAAACTTCCAATCCTGTTTTACCGAAATAAGTATAGTTCACCTTCAAAGCTCCTTTGTTTTTTGTTGACAACTGAGTTCATGCTATTGTATATGCATTATGGACTGGCGTTGCAACTGTGGATGAATAATGAAGCAGAAATCAGATACTCTACCCAATAAATCAATGGCCGGATTTTCAACTCTTTACGGTGAATGCAGGCAACGGGCCCGGGAAGAGCACTTTTTGCAGGAACGGCCTGAACTGGAACTTCAGGCCTGCTGGATGCAGATGAGCTGGCCTGAAGAGCAGCGTACACTGGAAGGACACAGAATACGGGTCATTTCTCCCGGTTGGTGGAATAAACTGAAGGGCCCGGACTTTATCAATGCACAGATAGAATTCAATGGAACGCTGGTTACCGGAGATGTGGAGATTCACCGGCGCGGTCGGGACTGGTATCACCATGGTCATCATGAAGATCCCGGTTACAACAATGTGATTCTCCACGCTGTGGAAAAAAACGATGACAGCAGGGCGACCAAGGCTTCAGGCGACCGGATAGCCACCTGGATTTTTCCCGAGATTTCCGACTCTTTCAGCGGCAATGCGCCTTCAGACTGGCAGCAACGATGTGGAGAATGCGCCCGGTCACAGGCCTTCAAGAATCCGCAGCTGCTGGAACACTTTCTGGACATTGCCGGAGACTGGCGTATCCGTGAAAAAGAACGGCGACTTCGTGAAAGGGTGGATGAAGTGGGGTTCAACCAGGCACTCTATGAAAGTGTCTTGGAAGCCTGTGGCTACAGTGCCTTTAAAAAAGAATTCACCATGCTGGGGCGCGTATTGCCCTATGAACGGGCCTGGCAACTGTGCCGGGAAGATCCTCTGGCACTGGAGGCGACTTATTTGCGTCTTGCGGGCTTTTTGCCTCTGGAATGGCCTTTCGAAAACATGACGCCGCCGCCCTATTATGAAAATCTGATGAAAGCCTATGAAAAATACCTCCATCCTCTGGACAGTCTCAATATAGAATGGAAAAAACAGGCTGTCCGTCCGGCGAACAGACCCGAAAGACGGCTCATCGGTATGGCGCGATTCATGACGGCTGTGGCAAAATACGGTCTGGAAAACAGTCTCTATCGAATGTGGAAACAGGAACTTACCGTTGTTGAGCGACGGGATTTCTTCAAGTCTCTTTTCAAAAAAGGGCTGGGTTTTTGGGATTATCACTTTACCTGGGATGGGAAAAAACTCCCCCGCACACAAGCGCTCATCGGTGAGGGGAGAGCGCGTTCCATTCTGGGCAACATCCTCATCCCGGCAGGGCTTACAATAGCTCACCGTAAAGGCCATGATCCCGTTCTGGAAAACCGGGTCCATCAATTCTTTTCAGCCATGCCCGCCGAGCCGAATAATAGAATTTATCGCACAATGCAGCAATGGATTGTGCCGCCAGGCATAAAACTCAAACTGAACTTCCGAAGACAGCAAGGGCTTTTGCAACTGAATACAGACTGGTGCGAACACAACCCTTCCTGCCAGAATTGTATTTTGCCGGTTTATCTGGATGTGATTGACGAAGGATGGAATACAGCCTCTCCGCTCAAAGACAGTGCTGATTAAGTACTTTTTCCGCCTCATCAACTTGTGGCATGAGCCTCTCATTTTATTCCCGATTTCCAAAATAATTTGCAAAAGCGTGGCCGCCTTTGTTATATGTATAGGACTTCAGTTTGGTGCACTTACCAAATACGGAACCAGGGATCCGGGGACTGATGATCCCCAGCCTCTCTCCATCCCTCAGACAGGGTTATAGCATGCGACTTCCATTGCGGTCAATAACAAGAAAGTCCACACCCCTTTTCTTTTGGACAACGGTGGTGGTTCTCGCTTTCTTTGCCGTTGTGGAGACCCACGAACTCATCCCCTTCCTCCAAATGGAGTTTGAAAGCGACGATCCTTTCCAGAACGCCGGTGTCTGCCCTTTCTGCCAGATCATGTTCACTCTGGCATTGGCGGTCTTTTTCCTGCCCTTCTTTCTTTTCAGACAGCCTGTACGTTTTCGACTCATCTGGGACGAAGCCATTCCGCAATTCTTTTCTTTCAGCGGACTGTTTGACCCCCGTGCTCCCCCCTTTCTCTGATCTCTTTCAGCAGCACAGTTCTTTCTTTTTGACAACATGGTCTTTTTTCCTCGGTAGAATTGTATTACCGATCTCAGAGTATCAAAACAAGTGTATTTTTTTATCTTTTATTTTATTGAGCAAATGGTATTTATATGAATATACAAAGGAGTCGTTTCATGAAAAAAGGTTTTACATTAATTGAATTGCTTGTTGTAATTGCCATAATCGGCATATTGGCTGCTATTTTGCTCCCGGCCCTTTCCCGGGCCAGAGAAGCGGCAAGACGTTCCAGTTGCCAGAACAATCTCAAACAGATGGGTATTGTTTATAAAATGTATTCCGGTGAAAACCGTTCTGAAAGCTACCCTCCCATCAAGACCCGAGGTTGTGACGGCTCCCTGCGTGCCATGGAACAGATGGCTGATATGTACACGCTTTATCCCGAATATCTCAGTGATTTTGCCGTGTTGATCTGCCCCAGTGCCTCCACCGGTGGTTCCACGCCCGAACTTCGTTGGGATCGCGGCGAGACGGTCAGCACCTGGCACCGTCCCTGGGCTGGTTCAAATGATGGTATTGTTCAGCCCTGTGAAGTGGGCGATTTCCCCTATACCTATACGGGTTTCGTCTTCACCTCCGGCATGACCGGTACACAGGCCCAATGTGATGCTCTCTGGGAGAATATCTTCGATCCTTCCGACGGTATCATTGCGCGCATTACAGCCAATGACCAGGCCGCCGATAAAGACTGGCCCGTTGTTGTGCCCGGTTCCGGGATCGGTGAGGGCGACACCATTTACCGGCTTCGTGAAGGTATTGAACGCTTCCTGATCACCGATATCAACAATCCGGCCGCCTCCGCCCAGGCACAGTCCACAGTGGCCATCATGTGGGATGTGATTTGCGACAAACCCTCGCACTTCAACCATGTGCCCGGCGGCTCCAATGTGCTTTTCATGGACGGTCATGTCGAATTTATGCGCTGGCCCGGATCGCAAGGCCCGGCTGGCAGCTGGAATTGCCCCGCCAACGGTCTTGATCTGCCTGTAGGCGGCGATTTCCCCATGAATGCGGGTGGCATAATCTTCCACGAGGCTTCTGATCTTACCGGAGTACAGCTCCCCTGAGTTGTCCCTTGTTGAAGTTTCTGTAGAATACTTCAGGCGATGGAATATAATCTTTCTATGTTCCATCGCCTTTTTCTTTGACAAGATGTCATGGTGTTATGATTGTCTTCATGAATCAGATAAAATCCTGGCAATATCCGCTGAGAATCGCATCTATCCTGGTTGTATCACTTCTTTGCGGCTGCTTTTCAAATCTTGCGCGGGAAGCCAATGTCCTGCAGATCGGCAATGGCGCCGAAGTGCAGGAACTGGATCCGCATATTGTTTCCGGTGTGACGGAGCACCGTGTTTTATCCGCTCTTTTTGAAGGACTTACAGACTGTGATTCCACTACTTTGGAGCCTTTACCGGCTGCGGCCAAAGCTTGGGAAGTGAGTCCCGATGGTTTGTTTTATCGCTTTATCCTGCGTGAATCGGCGCAATGGTCCAATGGCGATCCCGTGACAGCCCGGGATTTTGTTTATGCCTGGAAGCGCATCCTCTCCCCCGCCTTGGCCTCAGAATATGCCTACATGCTCTATTGTCTTGAGAATGGACGGGACTTCAACGAGGGCCGGATCAGCGATTTTTCAGCAGTCGGTGTGAAAGCCGAAGATGACTTGACTTTGGCCGTCACTCTGGAACGTCCGACCCCTTATTTTCTCGCCATGCAAAATCATTTCGCCTGGTACCCTGTTCACCGGGCAACCATTGAAAAACATGGAAGAATGGATGAACGGGGAACGCAATGGACCCGCCCCGGTGAAATGGTCAGCAATGGTCCTTTCCTGCTCCATTCCTGGTTGCCCAATGAGCTTTTAAGTGTGCGTAAGAATCCGCGCTACTGGGATGCGGCATCCGTACAGCTCTCCGGCATTGATTATCATCCCATTGACAACCTTCAGACGGAGGATCGGGCCTTCCGTTCAGGATTGATCCAACTGACTTCCACGATCCCCTTGCAGCGTGTTGAAGGTTACCGCAAAAAAAATCCTGCAGTCCTCAATCTTCTTCCCTATTACGGGAGTTACTTTTACCGTATCAATGTGACCCGTCCGCCTTTTGATCAGCAGGCCGTCAGAAAAGCTTTTGCCCTCTCTTTGGATCGGGAAGAGCTCGTGACCAATGTTTTGAAAGGAGGAGAGACAGCCGCTTTCAGTTATGTGCCCCCCGGAGCCGGAGACTACAGCTGTTCCTATCCTTTAAGCTTTGATGTGGAAGAGGCCCGGAGGCTCCTCGCATCAGCGGGATATCCTCAGGGGAAGGGCTTTCCGACAGTTGATATTCTTTATAATACCAGTGAGTCCCATCGCATTGTGGCTGAAACCATTCAACGGATGTGGCGGGAAAATCTCGGTGTGGAAGTGCGCCTCTTGAATCAGGACTGGAAAGTCTACCTCTCGGCCCTCAATACACTGGATTATGATCTTGCCCGTTCCGCCTGGATTGGTGACGTGGCCGATCCTGTCAACTTCCTTGAATGCTTTCAAAGCGACGTGGGCAACAACAGGACAGGCTGGTCTTCAGAAGATTATGATCGCCTGTTGGAAGAGGCCTATACTTCATCCGATGAAGTGAAACGCTTGGCGCTGCTGGAGGAGGCGGAAAAGCTGTTGCTGGAGGAATGCCCTGTGATCCCCATTTACTTTTATACCTGGAAATTTCTCAAAGCACCTGAGCTTCAGGGCATTGCCCCCAATATTCTGGGCTATATCCGCTGGAAAGATCTCTTCCTGGCCGAAGAGAAAGGATAAGAGCATGGGTATCTTTATTTTAAAACGGCTTGCGGAATTCATTCCTGTCCTCCTGGCCATTGTCACTCTCACCTTCTTTCTGGTGCGCCTGGCTCCGGGAGGCCCCTTTGACACGGAAAAACGTGTTTCGCCGGAGGTATTGGCACAGTTGGAAGCCCATTACGACATGGACAAGCCTTTGCACCGGCAATATTTTCAATATTTGAAAGGGCTTGTACGTCTGGACTTCGGGCCGTCCTATAAAAAACCGGCACGCACCGTTGGACAGTGGCTTTTGCTCCGGTTGCCCGTATCCATTGAGCTGGGACTTTATGGACTTCTCTTTGCTCTGGGACTGGGACTGAGTGCCGGAATTCTCGCCTCATTCAAGCCCAATTCTCTGCTGGATCACTCGGTCATGACCATCGCCATGATGGGCATCTGCATCCCCGCTTTTGTGTTGGGACCCGTTCTGGTGCTTGTCTTCGCCCTCTGGACAGACTGGTTGCCCGTTATGGGTTGGATATCTCCGGCCCATAAAATTCTCCCTTCCATCACTCTGGGTGCCGGCTATGCGGCCTACATCGCCCGTATGGCCCGGGGGGGCATGCTGGAGACGCTCGTTCAGGATTTCATCCGCACAGCCCGCGCAAAGGGCATGAAAGAAAGCCGTGTTATTCTGCGTCACGGCTTGCGATCGGGAATACAACCCGTTGTCGCTTTTCTGGGGCCGGCTGTGGCGGGACTGCTGACAGGTTCTTTTGTGGTGGAGACTATTTTTGTGGTGCCCGGTCTCGGTCGTGAATTCGTGGAGTCCGCCTTCAACAGAGATTACACCATGATCAGCGGTGCCGTACTGGTCTATGCCCTTTTGGTAATGAGCCTGAACCTGTTGTCAGACATTGCCCTGGCTGTGCTTGATCCCCGCATCAGGGAGCAGTAATCCGCCCGGCGGCCTCAGGATCAAAAAAGTTCCAGATTCTCCGGAGGAGCTGGAGGTTCAAAATGGGCATGCAGCCGGATCATGACCTCCGCATCAGCAGCGGCATAATCAATCTGTTCGGGCAACAAAGGGCGGCGTGTCCAGTCAGAGACCTGATAATATTTATCCAGATAAATGTTCAACGCCCGCACACATACATCGTCCAGCCTGTAACTCCCCACTTCATTACGCTTGTAATGTTTGCGTGCATGAACCAGCGTGTCATAAATATTGTTGATGGCAATGCCATGCTGACCCAGAACGAGTTTTTCAAAATCCCGGTTATGGATGATCTTCAGGATCTTCTCATTCTCCATGAGCCCTTTGAGAGGCTCCAGATCTTCGATTTTGATGGTGTCAAAAATATAGACATTGGCTGTGGAGGCCAATTGAACCGTACAGAGAACACGGGGTTCATTCAACGTGGTTTCTATATCCAGACCCAGCATTTCTTCCTCTTGAAGCTCCTCACAGGTACGACGGTATGCCTCCATATCATCCACATAATGGACAGGCAGCTGGGGCTTGTAAACGCCGCTTTTGTGGATCAGGTGAAGAGCATATCCATTGATCGGAGGCTTCTTGGAGGGCTTGATCTCCGCCACGGGAAGCCCTTCCAGGCTCCTCTCCAGATCCAGCGTGATGCTTTTAAGAGAATCGGCATTCCCATCTTCGGGAAAGCTGCTCGCCAGAAGCAGGCGGCCCCCGGGACGGACATACTCCAACCCTTCACGGAGATCCTCATTCTGCTTCTCCAGATCGGCGCCTTCTCCCGGATCACGATCCATCAGCACAAGATCATAATAAGGCCGGATACTGTGAAGCATAAGTTTTGTGTTTGTGTCAGGCTCCGGGCCCTCCACATTGTAGCGGCGCACACGAAGCCAGGAGAGGCCCGATTCATCGGATGGCCGAAAGCAAAGGATGCGTTGTTTTTTATTAAAGAGTAATGTTGTGCGCAGCCGCGCCAGAAGGGTGGAATTCATGGATACAACTCAGTTCCGGAGCGGCGCTCAGGGTTAACACCGCATGCAGGGGTCTCGGTTACACTTTCCATCACTGCGGGTCGCCCAGTGCGAGAGCATCCTGGCGGATACGCGCCACATCGGCGGGATCCAACTGGATATTGCCTGCACCACTGTTGTCTTCGGCCTGGGCTACCGTACGCATGCCACACAAGATATGGGTCACGCCCGGCTGAGCCAATGTCCAGGCGATGACGAGCTGGGCCAGAGTGCATTCATATTTCGCAGTAAGATCAGTCCAGCCTTCGAGCATTGCCAGCACTTTCGGACGGTTTTCAAGTTTGAACCAGGGATTCCAGTCTGTGTTGGTCCGGAATTCACCTTCTTTGAAAGAACGGTCCATTCCCACCTTACCCGTCAATAACCCCTGTTCCAGAGACATGTAGGTGAGTGTTGAAAGGCCATTCTTTTCGCAATAAGGCAGAATATTTTCTTCCGGTTCACGATAAAGCATGCTGTACCGGAACTGATCAGAAGCGATATCACCGCAACCGCAATAGCTTTCCAGTTCGTCCAGCGACACGTTGGAAACGCCTATAGACCGGATTTTGCCTTCTTCTTTCAGTTTCAGCAGACAGGCCATGGTCTCTGCAATGGGTGTGTTTTCAGGTTCTTTAGCCGGCCAGTGGACCTGATATAAATCAATATAATCAGTTTGCAGGCGGCGCAGGCTGTTCTCCACTTCGATCTGTATTGTGTCGGGACGCAAGCTGATATAGGTGTCTTTTCCATCTAAATGGTAATGGAAAGAGCCTCGGGCATCTTGCCACCAGATACCGCATTTCGTCGCCAGAATGACCTGGTCCCGTTTGTCCTTAAGCGCCTTGCCGAGCACTTCTTCCGCATGCCCCCAGCCATAAGAAGCGGCTGTGTCGATGAAGTTGATGCCTCGGTCCAAAGCGGCATCAATAGCCCGGATCGACTCTGTATCGTCCACGCCACCCCAACTTTCACCGCCGCCCGTGACCCAGGTGCCGATGGCGATGACAGAAGCATTTATGCCGGAATTTCCCAGTGTTTTAAACTGCATGTATTGATCTCCTTATGGTTGAAAGCGGGACACGCCTGAACCGTTCCCGAAGCATCAATAATAGCATCATTCCTCGTGAAAACCAAAGGATTGAAAGAAGTGCGGTGGACAGTATAGTTATTTCTTTTAACCACGGAATTCACGGAACAAACAGTCCAGCATAGCAACAACCAAATCAGCCTTTCTTTTTTAACAACGGAATTCACGGAACACACGGAAAAAATTCAGACGGCATGAAAAAGACTGCCAGGCTTAACACGTTCACGTGGTCCACTCTGTCCACTGATTCACCATAAACCCTCCGACCTCGACCCCCGTCCCTCGCCCCTCGCAGATCCGACCGATCCGACCGATCCGTCCGAGCCCCCAGAGACTACCGATGTTTTCAAATATCTTATGTGTCTCCAAACATACCCAGTCGTAATATCGTTTTTTCCGCCTTTTCGTTCTCCCAAGAAATAGAATTGCATATTGTGTATTCTGTGGATAATGCTGTGACCTTGAGAACTTTCCGGCCTAAAGTTGTATGACGTGGGAGCGCCAATGTCCCCATTGGCACACATCGCGGCAAAGACAGAGAGTTGATGTAGAACCTTGGCGCGACGCGAAGACTTGGGACATAAAGAAAGAGGTAGTCAGAAAAGAGCTGTCATGCCGCATCCAAGACAATATGCTCCTCGAGTCATCATACGCTGTCAGCCAATGTGGAAATTGGCGTTCCCAGGCCGCCCGACCCGAGGTCTGTAATTTATCAGTGTGCCTTCGTGGTTAAAAATTCTGCTCTTTTATTCTCTTGATCTCCTTTCCCTTACCCCTATCCTGCTCCGCATTTCTGCACAAATTTGCATTTCTTTCACCGTTATGCTAAAATTCAACTGTCATCTTCAAATAACCCCTCTATAATGCTGCCCAATGCAGTTGTTTCTGTTTTCGCAAGGAGATAATCATGGCCAGAGTATGTCAATATAGCGGTAAGCGCCCCCGGGTTGGCAACCGTGTTGTTCGTCGTGGTAAAGCCAAACGTGAAGGCGGTATCGGTCAGAATATTACCGGCCTGACCAAGCGCCGGTGGAACCCCAATCTTCAAACGATCCGTGTAATTGATGAAAACGGTGCTGTCCGTCGCATCAAAGTTTGCGCCAAATATATCAAAGCCGGCAAATTTGTCAAGGCTCCTCGTGGCGCTCATGCGGCCTGGAAAGCTTCTGTTGAAAAATAAGTGATCCCGATCTTTTTCCGCCCCGAATCGGTCTGAATCCGGCTCGGGGCTTTTTCTTTTCACCTCTTGGAATTTCTTTTATGATCAACGAATTACAGCCCGGTGCTCTGGTAGAAGTCACTGTTGACAGCGTTGCCCATGGCGGCGATGGGATTGGCCGTGTCTTTGGCCTGGTTGTTTTTGTGACAGGTGCTTTTCCCGGTGATAAAGTGCTTGCCAGGTTGACCCGCACAGGAAAGAAAGCCGCCTGGTCGGTCATGGAAAAACTGATTACTCCGGGACCAGCCCGAACTGAAGAGCATGCCTCATCTCCCCTGCCCTGCACTTCCTCCTGTCTGTGGCATGAGTTCGCCTACCCCTATCAGGCTGAATGGAAATGTCGTATTCTCTCCGATGCAGTAAAACGCATTGGCGGTATCGACATCACTGTGAACTGGCTGGAACAGCCTGAGCAGCGGCAAGGCTACAGAACCCGGGCAAACTTCCACGGTGATGGCAAAAAACTGGGCTATTATCTCCGACGGAGCCATGAAATCATCGAGGCCGGATCCTGTCCTTCCAACCATCCACGTCTCTCAGCTGCACTGGCCGAGTTGCAACAATTTTCCCATCAGGGGAATGTGCAGGTTACCGTAAATCCGGAAAATGACGAAGTGTTGATCTTTCTCAATGAGGGTAACGCAAAAATGCGGGCCCATTTCCCAACCCTGAACCTGAAGAGTGACCCAAAGCGGCACAGTTTTCCTTTTGACGGTGTACCCATCGTCAACGGTTGTTTTTCGCAAGCCAGTCTGATTTTAAACCGACTCCTCAAAGATAAAGTGGATGCTTCCATCGGTGATGCCCAAAGTTTGCTCGATCTCTACTGTGGCAGTGGAAATTTCAGTCTGCATCATCGAGATCACAGGAAAGTGCTGGGACTGGATCAGAGCAGACAGGCCATTGATGCGGCTAAAGAGATTGCTCCCCATTCTTATCGGCGAGGCAACGAAAATGACATGAAATACGTGCTTCAGCTGAATTCCTGGGATGTGATTCTTCTTGATCCTCCACGGGTGGGAGCGCTCCCCATTGTTGACGCTCTCAGAGACAGCCGGGCCGAGCGTATTGTCTATGTATCCTGCGATCCGGCCACACTCGCCCGGGACCTGAAAATTCTATGTAAAACAGATTCCTGGACAGTTCAGGAAGTGACAGCGGTGGACATGTTTCCTCATACACCCCATGTGGAAGCAGTGGCGCTCTTGAAAAGAAAATGGAGTACCCTTTAAAGGGAAATCAGTGGACAGAGTGGAGGTGTCAAGACTTCAGACCCTTTCTGTGTCCACATTTTACTTTTCCATTCGACCAGAATGTCTTCGGAAAAATAATGACGGAACAAAAAATAAAAGCCAAAGAATGCACCTTCTGTCTCCCATATCGGCCGCCTTACCGTTATGAAGCGATGCTTCGTTTTCTGGCGGCCCGCACCATTGCCGGGGTGGAAGCGATTGTCGATGAAACATACATGCGCAGTGTCAAGCTTCCATGTACAGAGAAAGGCTCTGTCAACGGCTGGATTCGTGTGGGCCATCTCCCTGAGGAAAAGGCTTTGTACCTTACTCTCAGCGGAGAACTGAGCTCTCTGGCACCTCAGATCTCGACAAAAGTACGGCGAGCCTTTGATCTGGATTGTGATCCGGAAAAGATATTTGAAGCGCTTCTTTCCATGAACAGGATCCGTCCATATCTGAGTGTTTCGGGAACACGTCTGCCCGGCTGTTTCAATGCCTTTGAAATGAGTGTCCGTGCTGTTCTGGGTCAGCAAATTACGGTCAAGGCCGCCCATACCATTGCGGGAAGGTTGGTACAGGCTTACGGCCGACCTGTGCATGAAGAAATTCCCGGTTTGACCCACACTTTTCCATTGCCGGAGGACATACTTGCTTTGAAGGGTCCTGTAGAAGACCATCTGGGGCCTCTGGGTATTATTTCCAGACGGGCCAGAACGATATTTGAACTGGCGCGGACTTTTCACGAAAATAGCATTGAATGCGGTGCCTCAGTCGATCCCGAAGAAGTAATCGAGAAACTGCTTGCTATCCCCGGCATAGGCAAGTGGACGGCCCATTACATTGCCATGCGTGCCTTTGGATGGCGTGATGCTTTTCTTGAAACAGATGCAGGCATCAAGAAGGCTTTGGCGCCCCGTTCAACAAAAGAAATATTGCAATTGGCCGAGGCGTGGCGTCCCTGGCGGAGTTATGCATGCATCAATCTGTGGAATTCACTCTAAGCGATTGAGGAGACGAACCGTGCTTTATTCTTCCTTATACAGCTCACCCATCGGCTGGCTGACTCTGGCAAGTGACGGCGAGAATCTGACAGGCTTGTGGATGGAAGATCAGAAGTACTTTGGCAGCACCATCAAAGGCGACATCATTGAAAAAGATGAGTTGAAAGTCTTTGCCTTGGTAAAAAATTGGCTGAACCGTTATTTTGCGGGAGAGAAACCTGATCTTGCGGCATTATCTCTGGCGCCTCAAGGCAGTGAATTCCGTCAGAACGTATGGAAACTGCTTTGTGAAATTCCCTATGGAGAAACAACCACTTACGGGAGGCTCGGCGAAAAAATGGCCGTCCTTTTGGATAGAGAGCGTGTTCCAGCCCGGGCCATAGGTGGTGCTGTGGGTCACAACCCTATTTCAATTATCATCCCCTGCCATCGCGTAGTGGGTTCCACGGGTAGCTTGACAGGCTATGCTGGAGGACTTGAGAAAAAAATCAAGCTTCTGGAATTGGAAGGAGTGGTTTTTTCTCTGTAGACATGGGAAGAGGTCGGAGGTCAACTGAATACGGTAGTCATTCTCCTTAAAGTCTCCCAATCTGGATACCGGTCATTTTTTGCGTTGTTGTGGCTGAAAGCTTTGATGGGCGGGCCGGGTCGCAAAAATACCGGTATGACGGCGGCGGGAGTTGAGGTCTGGAGATATAAGAGATTTGAAGAGATTAGTGGCCTCTGGGGAGTCGGTCGGATCGGACGGATCTGCGAGGGGCACAAGTTGGTTTTGGGACAGGTCAGAGACCTTCGGCAATCAATAGTCTCCAGTAAGGACGAAGTCTTTCTCTCAAATTCCTTCGTGACATCGTGGTTAAATAGTTATTTGATTTCTCGGTGGTCCTCTGTGTTACTACCCGTCAACTTCCATTATTCTTTCGAAGAAGTTCATATTCCTGACTCTGCAAGTCATATACTTTCAAGATGTTGTGGATCCTCGATTCGGAAAAGTGTCTTCCGACAATCACGAACAAATAGTGCTTCGGGAAACCCTGAAAGACCTTGAGAGTCACTCCTGGGAACGCCAATTTCCACATTGGCAGACAGCGGATCAATACATTGACATTTTGTAAACAGTGATGCGGTAACAGGTCTTTTGCTAACCAAGAATAAAATAAAAGCCTTTGAAAACCCTGAGTCTTTGCTCTCCCGTCAAATGCATATATAAGTCATGGTCTTTTCCCGGGTGTCCTGCCAAGGTGGAAATTGGCGTTCCCAGGCAGCGCGACCCAAGGCTTTTAATTTGTCAGTGTTTATCAGGGAGCATCAGTGGTTCCAAGGGTCGTTGTGTTTGCACCAGTTCATCGAACCCATTGCAGTTAAACAAAAAGCTTCATTTGGTTGTGGCTATGGCGCACTGTGTATAATGGATTCTTTATCCAGAAAGAAACGACAGGACAGTAATTTTATGACTATAGAACGCGTGTGCGTATATGCATCGAGCAGCAATACCATCGATCCCATTTATAAAGAGGCCGCAGCCGAGCTGGGCAAGCTTCTGGCACAAAACAATAAAACAGTGGTCTATGGCGGTGGCAGTGTGGGGCTCATGGGCGAATGTGCCCGAGCCGTTCATGCCCATGGCGGGAAGGTGACAGGGGTCATTACCGATAAACTGGTGGATCTGGAACTGGCCTATAAAGAAGCGGATGAGCTGATTGTCACTTCCACCATGAGTGAGCGCAAACAGATCATGGCTGAAAAAGCTGATGCCTTTGTCGCCTTGCCGGGAGGGCTGGGCACTCTGGAGGAAATCATTGAGGTCCTGGTTCTGAAACAGCTGTGGTACCACGAGAAAGCCTGTATTTTTCTGAACACGGGAAATATCTATGCTTCCCTCTTCCGCTTCTTTGATGATCTGGAGAAAGCCGCTTTTTCTCCCGCTTCCCAACGTCGCTTTTATACCATATGTGATACGCCTCAGGAAGTGATGGCCTGTCTGAATAATTATGCACCGGGCCCGGCTCATGACCGGTGGTTTTGAGTCAAGGGTATTTGAAGGCATGGCGTTGATCTTGCCATACTAAGCGACGTGAGCGTCGCTGTCTTTTCCCCACAGGCCCGGGCGCCTGGGAAGACCCGCAAAAGCCCCCATTCAGGAGTAAATTGTTGAAAAGCTCTGAATCTTCTCTTAAAAAAGAATTGTCCCTCACAGTTCTCATGGTGGTGATGTCTTTGTTTTTTGTGTCAGGTGCCTGCTCTCTGGTTTATCAGGTTGTCTGGACAAGAAAACTCGCCCTTCTCTTCGGGGTCACCTCCCATGCGGTGAGCACTGATAAGCAGGCTTTTGGCGGTCCTTTGTGGCTTCTTGCCGGAGCAACGGCCTTATGCGGTTTCTGCGGTCTGGCGGCGGAAGTGATTTATACGCGCCTTCTTGCCATTGTCTTTCTCGGGACAACTTATGCTTTCACAACAATGCTCACAGCCTTTTTGTGCGGCATCGGTCTGGGCGGCGCCTTTGCGGCCCTGCTTCAGCGTCGCCTGCACAAGAAAAACGCTTTTCCTCTTGCCGGTGTGATTCTCGGACTGGCTGCTATCAGCCTGCTTTTGAGTCTCCCCTGGCTGGCGGGCCTTCCCGATCGTTTCATGGAAATGCAGCGCAGTTCGGGGCTCGCCTGGGATGCAACGTTGCGGGCTACCTTCTTCCTGGCCTTCCTCACCCTGTTTCCCTTCACCTTTGCTTTGGGTGTGTCCTTCCCGCTCATCATCGGTGTGGGCGGATTATGGCGTTCTTCCGTAGGGAGTCTGGTAGGCCTCATGAACAGCTCCAACACTCTGGGCGGCGTTGCGGGCGCCATTGCGGGCGGTTTTTTCCTGCTGCCACTATTGGGCAGTCAGAGCAGTCTGCTGCTTCTCGGATCTTTGTTGATAGTCGGGGCACTGCTTTTGATTGTGAGTGCCCCAGCGGTTAAAACGACATCCAAAGGCGTGATGGCTCTTGTGCTTCTTCTGGCATTTGGAGCCACTTTCACCATCTTGCCCGCTGATGTGAATCAGGCATTGAACAAAGGCTATATGCCTCAGGATCACCAAGTCCTGTACATGAAAGAAGGAGCGGAAGGTACTGTTGCAGTGAGCGGTCCTGCAGATGCTTTGGAAGGGGAAGACCGGGTTCTCTGGATCAACAGGGTTCAGGCGACCACCTCCATTGAGCGCGGTGTGAAGATGAACCGTTTGCAAGGGGTTCTTCCCCTCCTCTTTGAAAAGGAATGCGACCAGGTGCTGTTCATGTGCTTCGGTTCCGGCATCACCTGCGGTACTTTGGCCCTCTCCCCTTTTGAGCGTATTGATGCCGTGGAGATCTCGCCGGAAGTGTTGACAGTGGCCCCTTATTTCGATAAGGACAATCTGGGCGTTCTTTACAATCCGGCTGTATCTTTTCATATTGACGATGGTCGTAATTTTCTTTTGCGTACGGACAGAAAATACGATGTCATCACTTTTGAACCCATGCCCCTGGCCTTGGCGGGTGTATCCACCTTCTACACCTCAGAATACTACACTCTCTGCAGAAAACATCTGACTCCAGGCGGCATGGTATCGCAGTGGATACCCTTGCACAGCAATGACCCCGAACTGGTGCGCTCCCTCGTGAGTACTTTCATAGCGGCTTTCCCGGAATATTGCGCCTTTTTCGTCAATGCAGATCTTTTTCTCCTGGGTGCCGAAGAACCCTTGAAGATGCACTATGCCCGTGCGATGGAGCGGCTGCAAGATCCTGTGCTGGCTGAGGCATTGGTAAAGTCCGGGCTGGGCGATCTCAGTGAAATCATGTCCTGTTTTCTCTTTGATAAAGAGGCATTGGATCGTTATGCGGCCGGTGCCCGGATCATGGGAGATGATCGTCCCTGGGCGGAGTTCATGGCTCCCCGGCTCGTCTATGCCCGTCGCGTCCCTGAAGCCGTGGATACGCTCCTTCCCTTCATCAGCAATCCTCTCGATCAGATCGTTCCGGAGAGCATCACTGTGGAAGAGCGGGAAAGTCTGGAAAAGCGGCACAACTCACGGCTTCTCGATTTTCCCGCATTGAAGGAATATTATGGCGGAAGCATGCTGGACGACAAAGCCGCCGATGCTTTTGTCGCCTCCCTGGAGGTGGATCCGAATAATTTGAATGCACGTTATTATTTGAAAACTATTGTGCTTGCTCAAGGAAGCCGCTTTCTGCAATGGGGCGAATTTGAGCGGGTTGTCAATCTTTGTGATAAAGCCCTTCGCTTCATGCCGACCGATGAAGAACTGAAAGAACTCCAGAAGCAAGCAGAGCTTCAACTCAACTCGTGAATTTACGGAGTATGAGCCTCAAGAAAAACAAGAGTCATGACTGAAACCTCCTCCCCGAGAAGATGTAAAGCCAAGAAGCTTTTCAACCGATATGTTGCGGTGCTGGTGCTGGTGTTCATCTTCCTGCTGGCTCTTGTTTTGCTTGGAAAGGGGATTTACAGCTGTCATCAGTCATACCGGGATGGCGCCCCCTCCCCTTCCAGAGAACAGGTTCCTGTATATACCGGCCGCTGTTCGAGCCTGGCTGGAGGGCCTGTACAGGTCTATTTCACAGAGCCCGGCCGGGAAGGACAACCCCTGTTGCTGCAGGCTCTTCTGCATCTCATTCATTCCGCTTCAAAACAGATCTGCTGTGCCTTCTATGATCTTGAAAGTGAAGAGGTCGCTCAGGCTCTCATATCCCGACACCGGCAAAGGGTGCAGGTGGCCATTGTCACTGATTCAGATTATTCCCGACGTAAAGCCATTCAACAGTGTATTGAGGCGGGGATCCCCGTGGTCTTCGACGAGAGCAATGCCTTCATGCACAACAAATTCTGCATTATCGACGGGCATTATGTGTGGACTGGTTCAACGAATATCAGCCGAAACGGCTTCTACAGAAACAACAACAACGCCATCCTGATTCAGTCTCCGGAATTGGCCGTTAATTTCATCAATGAATTTGAAGAGATGTATCTCCATCGAAGTTTCGGTGCCATGTCTCCACAAAATACTCTTTACTCCAGGCTGCATGTGGGGGAAATTCCTCTGGAATGCTATTTTGCACCCGAAGACCGGGCGGCTCACAGAATTCTGGAATATATCAACAGCTCCAGGGTTGCCATTGATTTCATGGCATTTTCCTTCACTTCCGTACCCATAGCCGAAGCCATGGCAAGCCGTATTCGTAATGGCGTTGACGTGCGGGGTTTGTTCGAACGCAGCCAGACCGGAAATTCCTACAGCCGCCATAAATTTCTGGCCGAACAGGGTGCCACTGTTTATCTGGACAATAATCCGAAGAACATGCATCATAAAGTGATTGTCGTTGACAGGCTGCATGTGATCACAGGCAGTTATAACTTCTCAAAGAATGCTGAGACCCGGAACGATGAAAATGTTCTGATTTTGTCAAGCCCGGATGTGGCGGCCTGTTATATCAAAGAACTGGAAAATCAGCTGCCTTAGCCCCGAAGCTTCACGCCTCATCATCCTTTCCCTCAATATCCAGGTCTGAAGCCTTCGTCACCAGATCATAGAGTTCTGTTCTTATGGGACGGACCTTTATGAAAGATCCGATCTCCAACTCTTTTTTGCTTCTGATGAAAATAAGACCGTCCACCTCCGGCGCTTCCGAAGCGCTCCGCCCTGTCCAGCATTGACGTTCTTCATCAAAGTCCTCAACCAGAACCTCCAGTATCTTGTCTTCCCGATTCATATTGAAAGCTTCTGTGATATAGACCTGTGTTTCCAGAAGCTGGTTGTAACGGCGGAGCCTGGTCTTCGCACCAACCTGATTTTCCAGGGTGGCGGCCTCCGTGCCTTCTTCCGGGCTGTAAAGAAAAGCGCCGAGCCATTCAAAGGACAGTTTTTCCACAGCAGAGATGAGAGCTTTGTGATCTGAGTCTGTTTCGCCGGGAAACCCGATGAGCATGGTGGTACGCAACGTGATGCCGGGAACCTTTTCGCGGATATACTCTATGAAGGCCGGGATATCCATGGAGTGGGCCGGGCGGCGCATGGCCTTCAAGAGACGGGGAGATACGTGCTGTAAAGGGATATCCAGATAGGGAACGATTTTGGGCTGTGTTGCTATCTGGTGGAGCAATTCATCAGTGATTCCTGCGGGATAACAGTAGAGACAGCGGATCCAGAACTTTCCCGGCAGCTTGCAAAGATCGGCCAGTAATTGGGGCAGCCTGTAGTCTTCATAAAGATCCCGGCCATAGGCTGTACAGTCCTGGGCCACAAGATTGAGTTCCCGCACACCGGAAGCCAGAAGCTCAGCAGCCTCTTCCAGAATACTTTCCTTCGTCCGCGAATAGAGTTGGCCTTTAATAGCCGGAATAATACAGAAACTGCAACTGTGATCACAGCCGTCCCCTATCTTCAGAAAGGCATATGGTTTGCAGTCAAGCCGTTTCCTGTATTTTTTCTCAGGGCGGAGGGGCTGATGGTCTGAATAGAAATTTTCGGAGATTATCTCGCACAATCTGTCCAGGTCGTCAATACCCACCCAGGCGTACACTTCCGGTATTTCTTCCGCCAGTTCCTCTGCGTTTCGCTGGGAAAGACATCCTGCAACATAAATGCGTTCAGGCTCATTCTCAGTTTTTTGATGAAAAATCCAACGGAGGATGGATTCAATGGATTCTTCTTTGGCATCACTTATAAAGGCGCAGGTGAAGATAACCAGTGCATCCAAAGGAGGGAACATGGCTTGTTCTGGAAATTCGGGGCAGGCAATGCAGGTGTCAACACCCATATATTGCTCAAGAAGTCCGGCAAAGTGTTCGGCATCGGCCGTATTTTTGTCACAGCCCAGAACGGTGATACCACATGTGAAGGAAGCGGGGTTCATTATCTTTGATCCTGCATTGGTGATAGTGAAAGAAAAGGCGCAGAGAAAAAGTTGACTGTTTTACTCTGCGCCTGAAAAGCTCAGTCAGATGGGATCAGGAGACGTCGGGCACGAAGCGCCACAGTACTGCACCGATGACTATGAGAGCCACGGAGACAGCCAGAGCGACTTGCAAGCCTTTACGGATGGAGGTTTTCGCTGTGTAATTTCCGATAATGGGAGGAACGACAATACCGCCGAAAAGGCCGATGGCAAAGAGAAGGCCGAATACGCTTCCAGCCGTACCCTGGGCAATGGCATCGGTCTTGCCGAAACAGACGCCGATCAAGGTCGGGAAAATGGGTCCGAAGGCGAAGCCAGCCAGCAGAGTTCCGAAAACGCCTGTGGCCGGATTGGGCGCAATAATCATGAGTCCAATGGCCACAGCAGCCAGCAGTCCCAGAGCGGGAACGAGTACGGCCGGATCAATACCCGTAAGGAAAATGGCTGTGATCAGACGGGCCGCCATGAGAGCGATCCAGAAACCGCTGAGATAGCTCGTGGCTTTATTGTCGGAAAAATCGAGATCTTTCAGATAGGTGGAAACAAAGCCGGCCATGGAAGACTCCAAGGCGATATAACAGAAAAGAGCCAGGCCGCCAACCAGTACAACGGGATTGGTGAGAAGGCCGATGGCTTTGACAACATTGAAGCCCTCTTCAGGAACGGGCAGCTGCTTCATGGTTAAAGCAACAAGAATAATGGGCAGAAAAAGAATGATACCGATGAGTCCCACAGTCTTTTTATAGCCCAGGGCATTGAGCAGCAGTGCAATGATCATGGGAGTGATAAAAGCGCCGAAGCCGAAGAAAACATTCAGAAGGTTGGAGGCCCGAGGGGCATTCTGTCCATCAAAGAGAACTGTGGGCCCCAGTGTATTGCCCACGGTGTTGGCGCACATGGCCGCAATGCCCAGCACCAGACAGGCAATGAGAGCGGTCGTGTAATTACGGGATGAGGCCAGGACGAAGACACTCAAGCATGCCAGCGCAAAGCCTATGAGAGCGACAATGCCATAGCCCACCGTGTCGGTGAGGGGGCCCACAATCAGCACGGCCACCAAGCAGGTGAACATCATGGCTGAAATAAGGCTGCCCACTTTCGTGTCGTCAATGTTGAGCGTTTCCGCCAGCTTCAGCTTTACACTTCCCAGAATGGAAAAAAGAACACCCAGAGTAAAGACGCCGGAGAAAGCTACGAAGGAAGGTCCGGTAAACATGAAGGCTCCTCTCTTTTTTGGCCCATTCCTGTTTTTGCAGGGCCTGTTGATTGTCAAGTACATTCAAGGTGTCCCTGTACCTGGAATGTCAGTATATCCTATATTAAAGAATTCATGACTCTGTTGCAACTTACTGATCATTGCCGCTTCGTTGAAGGGCTGGATCGCAGATATTTCTGAGGGGACATTTTTCAGTCAAATGCTTCTTGTACAAGGCGAAGAAAGTATAAGGATCGCAAAATTCCCAGGATTCCTGCCCGTGTCTTTGCCGGATCTGATCAATCACTTTTGACATGGTGGAAGGCGACTGGAGAATCCATCGGAAAATAAGGAACTGGGGTTTTTCAGGCCTGGCAAAACTCGCCATGAGCTCAGCCGCCTTTTCAGGGTGTCCGGGATCAGGGTAAATGTCATAGCTGTGCCGCAGAAATGGTGTGCCGTCCACCAGTTTTTCTTTCATGCCCAGTTGCATGCCCACACCATTCGGAGAGAAGCGTGCATAGGCCTGCTGGATGCGCAGGGGCATGTCCCCGTGAAAACCATTGATCACAAATCCGGTAATGGAATAATCCAGACGTTCATAGTAATGCTGATTGTGACTCACCCACAGATCGAGAGCCTCGGGAAGACCGCTGCCGCCCCGGTCGTCAATGAGAAGATTGGGATTCAGATAACCGGCGCCCGAATCACCGGCAATGAACCAGTCCTTTTCAGAAGCTGTCCGGTAATAATAATCAAAGACATGGGGCACCCGATCGGAGAGGTTGGGATTGAAGGCCCAGGCGATGGGCAAACTTCCCCGGAGAGGATCATCCCATAACTGTGGAGCATGACGGGAGAGCCAGGCCGCAGAGTCATAGTCGCCCATGTAAATGAGTACATAAGTTTTATTTTCCAGAGCTGGTAAAGGCGATACAGGCTGTTGAGTGTAGCGCTCTTTCAAAGGGAAATGTCGATAAAAAGAGGAATTGGTCAGGCAGGCCAACCCCAGCGCATCGGCATCCAGAAAAGCATTGTAGCGACTGAAAAGGGATACATATTGCCATTCCGTAGGGACAGGCTCACGGGTTCCGCCGGCCGGACCATGGTTCGTATACTTTAAATCCCAGGAAACAAAACCGCCGATGGAAGTGAAACAGCTTCCCTGATTCCGCTCATATTGTGATTTCAAAATGGCACAAAGAGTCTGGTAATCCGTACCCAGAGGTTGTCCCGGATCGTCCACAGGCGCCTCATCTTCCCAGACAAGAAGGTCAAAGAAAAAAGCGCGTTGGCTGATAAAATAATCATGGTTGGCGAGCATGGTATTGAAAAGATCGCCATAATGAAAGCCAGCCGTGCCGGGTTGCTGGGTATAAGCATCAATGTAAAAGGCCAGGAGCGCAGGATTGCATTTGCCCGTGTCCAGGTATTCTCTTTTGGCCCAGAGATAGGCATCGCATTTTGAACTGCCGCTTTCGGCTCCTGTGAACAAGCCGACCAGAGAAATACCGACGCCGGTATCAATTCCCGCTTCTTTTAAATAAGGCAAAAGCGGACTGTCGGCACGGAGGGGCAAGAGCCCGTCCACCCCGCAGATAGTGGCCGCCACATTGGCCGTCGCCACCACATCAGGATCCCAGAGCACAAATCCCTTATAGAAAGAGTGAAAGCGTTTCAGCAATGCGGAAAGAGACCTTTCTCTTTCAATCTCCTGGAGAATATCCCAGCTTTTACCCGTAGTCTCAAGCCAGTAATCATCCATGTTGATACGACCCTTCTGTCCCTGTCCGTATAAAAAACGCATTAAAAGTTGCGGAGACTCCCTGTTAACCAGGCCTTGAAGCGAAGCGACGAGTTTCAGAGCATCATAGCGGGATACGGAGTCTTGAGGAAGTTCTTGAAAGAGTATTTCCATATCCACATAACAGACAGCCATGCCATTTCCTTTTTGCTCCTGGACCTCTTCTTCCGCACAGGCAATGGATATACAGAGTGTGCAACAGCTCAAAAGAAGCATGATCATAAGTTGTAGCGTCCGCATTCCATACCCTTCTGTTATAAAGATTTTCCGCTTTCCATTGCCGGGAGAGGTTGGCGGATGAGTTTCTTTTGTTATTGTCATTATGCGCATTATTAAAGCAGTGTCATGCCTTTAAGACTGAAAAAATAGCTTGATTGGCCTGTTGGATTATGTTATACTAAGCGTGGTCAGTGCCATATAATATGGCGTTTCTCCTTCCGCGGAGGCCTGGTGCGAACGAGCGTCAGGCCTCTTTTTATTGTCCTTCTGTTTTCTTGTTCTGGCCTTTCTTTTCCTGATGCTGGCCATGCTGTTTGATCCCCCAATACAGCTCGTGGCCTATGACGAGAAAGAGCCCGGCCATGATCGCGAGATCAGCTACATTGAAAATGCCGGTACGCAGCCCGATATTTCCCACCTTCACTCCCATATTCATGAAATCGATTACGGAACCATCTCTGAAGATTCTGTCAATGAGATTGGCGATGCCCCCACCGGTAATGGCGGAGAAGGCAATGAAAGGCAGGGGTTTGATCAGTTTCGCCAGGAGCATATAGCCTGAAAGGACAATCAGAACCAGAGCATTGACTCCGATCATGACCCAGGCGCGTGTGTGGGGCGGAAGGCTTGCCCCCAGACTGAGGAAAGCCCCTTTATTTTCCGCATATTGAATGCGGAAAAAATCGCCGAGAAAAGAATAACATTCTCCCGATTCCTTGAGTGTTTCTATGGCGATCCATTTAGTCGCCTGGTCGACAATAAGCACTGTCATCAGGGTTATCAACAGGATGATGATCTTGTGTTTAAGTTTCATTTTCGTTACCTTGCCATCAATTGAGCTATTCAGCAAGCACAGAAGATTTCGCTTTGAACCAGTCGGTGACCGGGGTATGGTCTATGCCCTGCGCATGCAACAGTTGCAGTCTTATCAATCTGGCTGCACCGTATAAAAACTGCAAAGCCATTTCCGGTGCGCTTCTGTTTTCAATGTCTTCGAGCCAGGAGCCTTTTGCCCAGGCATTGAAAGCTCCCATGGAAGGTCCGCACCAGATCTGAAAGTCATCGCGCCGTTCCGTCTTTCCCACAAGAGCCCAACGAACAGCACGGCTCAGATAGGTTCGGAAAAGAAGGGCCATTTGAAGTTTTTCATTCTGGTCCACTTCTTCCAGGTTTCTGCAGCCTGCAAGCTCCAGAAAGGTCCGGTATTCACCCCAACTGTCTTCCAGTGTCTTTCTGAAAATGTCTTTTTCCAGTTGATTCACAATCAACTCAGGGATTTTATCCCATCTGTCATAACGACGATAGCAATCATATAGTTTTTTTGCCCTTTCCGCAAATCGAAGACCTTTTCCCACAATCTGCACGGTACCTCCCCGTTCAAAGAGGTCAGCGGCCGGTGCATCGCGAAGATCAGTTTCTTTGACCTGAGCAAGAATTTTCTTGACGAGAGTTGAGGTGCCCGCTTCCCGGGCCGCCTGATTCACGGAACCTGTCACGATATAGGCGGCACCCATTGTGAAGGCTGCGGCCGCTGCTGCAGGAGTGCCAATCCCCCCTCCCAGTCCCACATGAACAGGCTGCGTGTAGCCCCGAGCCTCTGTGATACGGCATACTTCGTTTTTAATGGTGGGAAAGAGTGTGAGAGCGGAACGATGGTCCGTATGTCCTCCTGAGTCCGCTTCAACCGTAATGTTATGTGCCATGGGAATATAAGGAGCCAAACGGGCTTCCTGCGCCGTTATTTTCCCCTCTTCAAACAATTTCTTCACTATCTTTTCCGGTGGCGGCTGGACAAAAGAAGCAGCCACTTCCACACGGGAAAGCTTTACAAAGAGGCAGTGATCAGAACGGATATGACCCTGGTTGTCCTCATGCAATCCCTTGAGGCGCAAACGCACCAGATTCGCTGTAGGGCGTAAATAGGCTGAGGCTTCCACAAAAGGAGCCCGGTAGTTCATAAAGAGTTGTACAGCCTCCTCTTCCCACTGCGGATCATCGGGACGGTGCAATAGATTGGCACCCCAGGGGCCGGGCCCGCCGGACAAGTCATGGACGTACTCCTCCAGTTTAGAGATGGAGATACCCCCTGATCCGAAAAAGCCCAGCATGCCCGCTTTTATCATGGCCGCGACCAGATCAACAGAAGAGATGCCCATGGCCATACTGCCGGCATAGCAGGGATAGCGCAGTCCATGATCCCGGCAAAAAGAACCGCCTCCGAGCTGCTCAGGCTTCAATGCCGGGATCTGTGCCAGGAGCGTATAGGCACCAGGCTGTTTTTCCTTTCCGTAATGACAGGAGCCTCCCGTTACATAGCGAATGGCGGTTCCGTCCCGGATTACTGAAACAGTATCATCAATCCGGGAGAGAGCCACGTCCGGATCCAGCCACTGCGGGCATTCTGATGGTTCCTCCGGGATCCATACTCCTCCAGTCTGTACGGAAGAAAGCACCATTAATCAGGAGTCCTCTTCCGTTTTCCGGGCTTGTACAGTTGCCAGAACGTCACGGGCAAAACTTTCCATTTGGGCATACTCTGTAGCATCAATAAATTTCTGTATGCTCGGCGCCTCCTTGGGGCCTCCCCAGTTTTTCAGGATCTGCAAGGCATGATAATGGACAGCTCCTTCCAGCGTGGATCTGTTCAGGGCATCGGCATAAAGCTCCAAATGAGTACTGGCGAAGATCTCAGGGAAACCATAAATAATTTCCGTACGATCCGCATCGGTTGCTTCAGGAAGAAACCACAGTTCAGCCGCTTTATTGGCCGCTTCCTGATTGCCATGACGCATGAGAACAAGCAGAGCAATCTTGCGCACATGAATAGTCTCATCTTTGGCCAGTTCCTCAAGCAAGGCGCGGGCCTCGTCATTTTCGATGGAACCCAGAAGATGAGTGGCACAGCCCCGGGTTGCCAGACTGTGCTCCGGAGCAGTCAGTGCGTGCAGGCGTTCCAGATCATCTTCCTGGACAAGCATGCCCAGCGAGGGTACCGCAAGCATCTTCGCCCCATCAGACTGAGAAGGATCTTCGAGAACAGCGAAGATTGCTTCGAGATTTTCCCGTCCCAGCTGCGCCAGTTCCTGAGCTATGGTGAAAGCCCGGTGCATATCCATCTCTTCCGGTTTCCTGGCCGCAATGGCATACCATTCATCAATAAGTGTTTCCGGGGCCGCCTCTGTGCCGGAAGGGGCGGTGGCCCTTTCAACAGGTTCCGGAAAAGCAAAACCCGCTCCCGAGTCTTTTGAAGATGTTGGCGGACTGCAGGCTGAGAGGAGCAGCAGAGGAAGAACAAGAAAGAGAGAGGTGAATCTGGCTGATTGCAGGGATATCATGGCATTCTCCGAAAATTCAGGCTGAGGTATCAGTGAAAAGAACTTTCCCCTATTGTATGCATACGGCTCATCTATAACAATGTTTTATTGATTCTCCCGGGAATGGTACTATAGTAGGCGAGCATCACAAGTCGGGCGGGGAGACCCGCAGGCTTGTCAGGTAAGGATATTCATGTCAGATTTCAACGAACAATATAATAAACTCATCGATGAAGTGCGTGTTCTGGTCAAAAAACATGCCCGGGGCAGGCCTCCTTCCATCAGTGTCTCAGAAGAAACAGCGGCTCTTCTTACGGCGCTGGGAACAGCGTTATCGGGGACAACACATGAGTCTGCTTCAGCCTCCGTTGCGGATGTTCAAGACAAAAGGGAGCAGAAAATTGAGGTGGAAGTCCGGACTCTTGAAGAGGAAAACAATGAAATGACAACTCCTGTGGATATATCTTCTTTGACTACTCTCGATGAAATTGCTCAGGTAATTACAGCCTGCACCCGATGCCCTCTCCATGAAACACGTAACAAAGCTGTGCCCGGAGAAGGGTCGCCCCAGGCCCCGCTGGTCTTTGTCGGAGAAGCACCGGGCGCCTCTGAAGATGCGAAGGGTCGCCCTTTTGTGGGACGGTCCGGCAATCTCCTTACCGACATCATTGAAAAGGGCATGAAGCTGCCTCGGGCGGATGTTTTCATCTGTAATGTTGTCAAATGCCGCCCTCCCGAAAACCGTGTGCCTTCACCGGATGAAGTACGTATTTGTGAACCCTATCTTCTCCGTCAGCTGGAGATTCTCAAGCCTCAGGTTATCTGTGCTCTGGGCGCTGTAGCGGCTCAGACCCTGTTGAAAACGACAGACCCCATATTCAAGCTTCGCGGGCTCTGGCATGATTACCACGGGATTCCCTGCAGGGTGACTTATCATCCAGCCTATCTCCTTCGCAATCCGGTGGACAAGAAAAAAGCCTGGGAAGACATTCAGGAAATCATGAAATTCATGCAGGATCAAGGTACCGTTTTTCCCTCTTCATGAACAGTCCGATACGCACTATGACTACCAATACTCCTCAAGTTCCCCCTCGTTCCTGGCACCGATCGCTTTTTTTTCGTGTTGTGGTGCTCTGCGCTGTGCTGCTCCTTTGTCTCCTGGGATCCGTGATTGTGATTACCCATCATTTCTTTCAGGAAATCATGCGGCAGATGGAGGCTCAGGCCTCCGAAATAGCCCATAGCCTGGAGATTCAGATTGAAGAGGGCTTTGAAGGAGACTATGAAGAACTTGGCGGCAAACTCATGGACCTCTATGAGGGAGTTGACATCAAACTCAATGAGCAGACCGATGATCTTGATACGGCCACCTTCACTATCCAACGTCTGGAGGATGGCGCCATTGTCCGTATGGCGCGGGTACCGCTGAAAAATAACGATCAGCCCATGGTCATGACAGTGATCATGAATATTGCACCACAGACAGAAGTCCTCAGAGCCTTCCGAAACAACAACATGGTCATTCTCATGATCGTATTTCTTGTTGCTCTCGGGCTCATGGTCTATTTCATCGGAAAAGCGCTGCGACCACTCGCCAGTCTGTCGGAAAGCTGTGCAGCCGTCAGTGAAGGGCATCTGCGTCCTGTCAATACCCGCGGTGCCGTTGGCGAAGTGCTTGCTCTGGAAAGAACCTTCAACAGGATGATCAGCAGTCTTCATGAAAAAGAATTGATGGAAACGCAGCTCCGTCAGGCACAGCGTCTTTCCGCCCTGGGCAATCTGGCGGCCGGCGTTGCTCATGACGTGCGCAATCCTTTGAATGCCATCAAACTGCTCAGCAGCCATGCGGCCACCATGATGGAAGGAGAGAGCCATCCGGCGGAGAAATCCATGAGAACGATCAGCCGCGAAGTGGATCGACTCGAAGAGATTGTGTCCAGTTTTCTGTCTCTGGCCCGAGAAAGGGAAATGCACAGGGAATATGTCGATATCGATGAGCTCGTAGCGGAATGTGTGCGCCTTTTTCAGCAAGAGGCCGAAGCTAGAGAAATCCGCCTTACTCAGGATCTGCGCAGTGCCGGTTTGAAGCTGTTTATTGATGGAAAACAATGTACCCGGGCTGTTTTGAATGTGCTCATGAATGCTCTGGACGCCTGTTCTCCCGGCGGGCGGGTTCGTGTTTTTTCACGGCGCAGGGAAACACAATGTGAAATTGAAATTCGCGACGATGGACCGGGTATGACCAGAGAAGTGATGGAAACCGTCTTCGACCCTTATTTCACCACCAAACCCGGTGGAACAGGACTCGGTTTGTCCATCACACGCAGTATCATTGAAGAACATGGCGGAAGCATTGAACTGTCCACCACTTCCGGCCAGGGATGTCAGGTGCTCATTACCTTTCCCGCCGACAAGGATATGAGAGCACCGTAGCAGGAAATTGTTTCATGGAAAAGCATCGCATATTGATTACAGAAGATGACCGTGTACAACGGGAAATCATAACGGATATTCTGGAGTATTCAGGTTATGAAGTCGTGGCCTGCGCTTCGGCGGAAGAGGCATTGGATACCCTTCAGGAAGAAGTCTTTCAAATCCTTCTGACGGACATGAAAATGCCCGGTATGGATGGGCTGGAATTGTTGCGGCGGGCCAGGCGCCAGTGTCCGGAAATGGATGTTGTCGTCATGACAGCCCATGCCACCATCAAAACAGCTGTCACAGCCATCAAAGAAGGGGCCGCCGATTATCTGGAAAAACCTTTTGACAAAGACGAGTTGTTGCTCGTTGTTGAACGTACCGGCGAAAGAGGCCGACTCCGCCGCGAAAATGCCATGCTTGCACGGCTGGTTGATGATTCTGTTTCTCTGGGAAATATCATCGGTCAGAGTGAAGCCATGCACGAGGTCTACGAACGGACGCGGCGGGCTGTTCATGTGCCCAGTACAATACTGATTCAGGGCGAATCCGGCACGGGCAAAGAATTGATTGCCCGACATATTCATTTTACAGGACCCCGGGCGAAGAAACCCTTTATCGTGGTCAACTGTGCGGCCATTCCCGACATGCTGGTGGAATCGGAGCTTTTCGGTCATGAAAAAGGGGCTTTTACGGGAGCGGATAAAGCCCGTACCGGTAAATTTGAACTCGCCCATGGCGGCACCCTGTTTCTCGATGAAATCGGCGATATGCGTCTGGAAAGCCAGGCCAAGCTCCTGCGTGTCCTGGAGGATGGTGTTGTGGAGAAAGTGGGCGGTTCCAGGAGCCGTCAGGTGGATGTCCGGGTTATCGTCGCCACAAATTGCGATTTGAAACGATCCGTTTCAGAAGGTACTTTCAGAAAAGATCTGTATTACAGGCTGGAAGTACTTTCCATAACCATGCCCCCACTCCGCGACCGGGTGGAAGATCTGCCCTTGCTCATTACGCATTTTAAAGCAAAAATTGCAAAGAAACTCAACATTTCCGTTCCTGATATAGGCGCGGAAGTATTGGAAGCTTTCCGACGCTACCGTTGGCCCGGCAATGTCCGTGAGCTGGAAAATACTCTGGAAGAGGCCTTTATCCTGGCCCGTAATCCAGTCTTGGAAGTCAAGGATCTCGCACCGAAATTTCAACATCTGGAGCCCCAGGCTTCAGGCATTGTCCTGCCTCAAGGCGGCCTGGATCTCGAAGAGGTTGAGCAGGAATTGATCCGTCAGGCCCTCGACCGCAGCGGCGGCCGGATCAAAGAGGCGGCCACTTTTCTGGGTATGACCTACAAGACACTTCAATATCGCCTGAAAAAATATGCCATAGATCCCAAGGGCGATACTGTGGAGAAGTAGGGTCTTTCTCAAAGAAGAAAAAAAAGACAGCGGGAGAGTTCAGCCCGGACTCTCCCGCTGCGGTATTTTCATTGAACTGTTTTATTGGGCAAGCAGGCCAATGGCGTTGGCAACCAGCGCATTGCAGGGGATGTCACCTTGGGCCTCATATTTCTTGAAAGCCACGTGTCCGTCCATGTAGAGCACATTACAGCCGCCGGGGATATGATTGAAAAGCTGATCAGCGCCCGTATTGGACAGGAGATCCGACATGATCAGAATTTCACTTTGCGCTTTGGCACTCGCAGCGGGGTTGTTGATATCGGTGATCATGAAGCGTTCAATCCCTTCACGGAGCCGATAAATCGTGTCTGACGTGCCGTTCCCGCTGTTGGGGTAGGCAAAAGGCCCGGTGAGATCAGTGTCGAGCGCCTCTGTTTTCGGGCGCCAGTCATCAGCTGTGGCCGTGATTTTAAAATAAGCGGACGCAAGCTGATTGGAAACTTCCAGTGTCTTGCTGCCTACAGTAAGCGGAAAAATTTCATCCGTCGTGATGGTCTTCATGCTCGCCTTGTCAACAATGAAGCCAAGATAGAAATAGCTCATATCAGGCTGAGCAATCATACCTTCATAGGGTGCACATCCGGGGTTGTCGGCTATAATTTCCGGAGTCATCATTTTCACGCCATCCTGACGCGCACTGGACGGACAATTCAAAACATTGATATCAGAGAGATATTCCGGATAGATGGCTGTACCGGAGGGGCCCAGTCCCGGATAATCATAGTGTTTGTTGCAGTTGGGATCCGGGTCTGTCACCGGACCGTCCCACACAGGGTAGCCTTGCATGGGCGGAAATTTGTTGGAGGGTGATTCTCCCGCATACATCTTGTAAACAATGCCCATTTGTTTCAGGTTGTTCGCACAGGAGGAACGCCTTGCCGCTTCCCTGGCTCGCGCCAGTGCCGGAAGCAGAATGGCTGCGAGGATGCCGATAATGGCAATCACCACCAGCAGCTCGATTAAGGTGAATCCGTTTCTTTTTTTCATCTTCCCGATCCTTCCACTGAGTTGAAAATAAAAGCACATATACACGCATAATACATAATATGGTAATCGATGAGTGCCATCAAAAGTTTAGCACAGCCCAATATATCTGTCAAGCAAAACAATATTAAACAATGGAGGAGACTGAAATATCTTTCAAATTCAAAAAGCAAAAACAAAATAGTGCGGATTATATAAGTAATGACACTGGTGTCCAAATTAAGGACACCATCGAATCCACACAGTTGAATTCATTGGTATTGTGGGCTGGTTTTGTCTTCATTTTCCCGATTTCCAGGATCAGGCTAACTGATCGTTGCATTGGCCTGTCCAAATTACGAAGGCCCGTGTAAGACGGTTCTACAGCCACACAATGCCATAAAGACAAGCTTTTTCGGGTGCTCAGCACATGGAAACAGGTGTCAGCACATGGAACGAGCCTGTCCAAGAAAAGCTCATTGGGACCAGGATGAAGAATTTTTATAGTTTTCCTTTTCTTTTCTTCCCTTCGTGTTTCTTAGTGTGACTTCGTGGAAGAAAAAATAATTCAACACTTGCGCTTTCCAGAAT
>JAAYJV010000112.1 GCA_012522755.1 Candidatus Hydrogenedens sp. | reverse complement strand
CTCATTGGGACAAGGATGAAGAATTTTTATAGTTTTCCTTTTCTTTTCTTCCCTTCGTGTTTCTTAGTGTGACTTCGTGGAAGAAAAAATAATTCAACACTTGCGCTTTCCAGAATCAGGCTGACTGGTCGTTGCATTGGCCTGTCCAAGAAAAGCTAATTTGGACAAGGATGACCTGAAACCATGCTTTCATTCAAGTTCAAAGGTGGGGATGGAGTGAAAATGTTGACTGGATTGCGGGATAATGTCTTTTGTTGACAAACAAATCCCTTACGCATCTTCCGCCGGAAAGTTTTCCCGGTTGTGAGTCAGTCTGAGCTTTGTAATTGCAGAAAGAAACCTCATGTCGGGGTTTGCCAATGTGGAAATTGCCGTTCCCAGACTGTGCGACCCCAGGTCTTTAATTTATCTGTGTCAATCAGCTCAGTGTCATCTCTTCGGTTAAGATGTGTTTTTCCGTGTGTTCAGTCAATGACCTGGTTTAAAAGTCTTCTCATCCCTCGGTGGTCCTCTATGCTCTCTGCGCCCATTATGGAGAACAACTTTCTCAACTGGATGAAACGCTTTCCCTGCTCATGTTATACTGATTGCCGAGGCAAGTCCGGGCACTGTCTGTTCACCACACGGACAGCCCGCGGCCTGTGGTAATGCTGTAACCCCCTACTTTACAAGGAACTTTCCGTATGTCTTTTCCTCTGAATGTCAACGCCTATAAGCCTGTGGCCATCAACCCCTTTACGGATGAAATCACGGCGGAGCAGCGCGCCCAATTGCTCACCAATATCCAGATCATGCGTGATACGATCATTTTCTTCACCGCTGTTGCCGGAGCCAAAGGATTGGGCGGCCATACAGGCGGCGCCTACAGCATTGTTCCCGAGGCGCTCATAGCCGATGCCTTCATGAAAGGCTGCGACCGTTTTTATCCTGTACACTTTGACGAAGGAGGCCACCGCGTCGCCCTGCAATATGCCCTTTCGGCTTTCAACGGCGAGATGCCCTTTGAGAAACTTCTTCAATACCGCGCCGCTTATCAGGGACTTTATGGCCATCCGGAACTTGACCCTGAACTGGGCATCAAATTCGCCTCAGGCCGTCTGGGACATATGTGGCCATTTGTCAACGGCGTGGCCGAAGCCAATCCTGACAAGATAGTCTTCATGCTGGGTTCAGACGGCTCTCAGATGGAAGGGGACGATGCGGAAGCCGCCCGTTTCGCCGTGAGCCGCCAGCTGAATGTGAAACTGCTCATCGACGATAATGACGTGACCATCAGCGGTCATCCCTCGCAATATCTGCCGGGCTTTGATGTTGCCGCCACCCTGAAGGGTCACGGTCTCACCATCGACACGACAGAAGGCGAAGATTTCGACGCCTTGTACAACGCCATGATCGCCTGTGTACGCCGGGAAGGTCCCGCAGCCGTGGTTATCAAACGGCTTATGGCACCCGGCGTTCCTGTTGTGGAAGGTCAGCCCGGCGGTCACGATGTCATTGCACGGCCCGCCGCCATCGAATATCTCAACGCAAGAGGCCTCACTGATGCCGTGGCATATCTGGAAGCAGTTGAAAAGGTGCCGGGCAACCCCTCTCTGAAAGGCTGTACTGTGGAAACAGCCAGCAACCGTGGCGAATTCGGAAAGATTGTCAATTCCATTCTCGACGGCATGTCCGAAGAAGAGCGCAAAGACAAAGTGCTGGTCGTTGATTCTGATCTGGAAGGTTCCACGGGCCTCAAAGCCATCAGACTGGCCCATCCTGAAGTCTGCGTCAATGGCGGTGTGCAGGAACGGGGTAATTTCTCCGCTGCAGCCGGTTTCGGTTTTGAAGCGGGACGCCAGGGGATCTTCAGCACCTTCTCCGCCTTCCTGGAAATGATCATTTCAGAGTTGACCATGGCCAGACTCAATGACGCCAACGTCCTTTGCCATTTCTCCCATGCAGGCATCGACGATATGGCCGACAATACCTGTCATTACGGGATCAACATCTTTCTTGCTGACTGCGGCATTGCCGAAGGCGACAAGACACGCCTTTACTTCGCCGCTGATGCGCTCCAGCTGAAGAGCCTGGTGGAAACCATCTGGAATGACGAAGGCGCACGTTTTGTCTTTACCCTGCGCAGTGCCACGCCCTTCATCTGTAAAGAGGACGGCACGCGCTTCTACGAGTCACCCTACCAGTTTGTTGCCGGCAAAGACGATATCATCCGTCAGGGCACTCAGGGCTATGTTGTTTCTTACGGTGACATGCTCAGCCGCTCTCTCGATGCTGTGGAACAGGCCAGAGCAGCCGGACTTGATGTGGGTCTCATCAACAAATCCACCTTGAATGTCGTGGATGAGGAGACTCTGGCACTCCTGAAAGAAGCTCCCTTTGTGCTGGTCGTGGAAAGTCAGAACGCCAAAACCGGCCTCGGCAGCCGTTTCGGTTCCTGGCTCCTGGAACGGGGTTGCACGCCCCGCTATGCCGCCTTGGGTGTGACGAAACATGGCCAGGGCGGGTTGAGCGAGCATATGCCCCATCAGGGATTGGATCCGGCCTCCATCCTGGCGAAAATCAAAAGTCTCATCGCCTGACCCCCCTGAAATCAGTTTAATATTTGTGAGGCCTGTCGGAAACTTTCTCCGGCAGGCCTTTGTTCTATACTGAAAAGTATTTCTTCTTTCATCTGACAACATGGGAAAAGGAGTCGTCATGCTCTCATCACTGATTATCACCCTGTCCATTCTGGGTTCTTTTGACGGAGAATTTATCTTTCCCCCCAATGACAAACACAACCACAGTTCCAGCATTGTGGAATGTTCCGACGGCAGTCTGCTGGCCTGCTGGTTTCACGGCACCGGAGAACGGGAGAGCGATGATGTGGTCATTCAGGGCGCCAGAAAGAGAGCGGGGGAGAGCAACTGGTCCGAAGTCTTTCCCATGGCGGACTCACCCGACCTGCCTGACTGTAATCCTGTCCTTTTTCTCGACTCGCGCCAGGTACTGTGGCTCTTCTGGGTTGCCATCCTGGACAATGAGTGGGGAAGCGCCTTGCTCAAATACAAACGAGCCACGGAATATCTTGAGGATGGCCCGCCCGACTGGGACTGGCAGGATGTGATCCACATGCGTCCTCAGGGTATTGAAGAACGCTTTTTTCCCATGATGGATGAAGGGCTGGTTACCTATGACGACCTGATAGAAACACTGATTCCCGGCAAGAAAAAAGAACTGCATGAGTGGCGCAAGCGTGGCGAGGACAAACTGGTTCAGCGTCTGGGATGGATGCCCCGCACATCGCCCATCATGCTTGACGATACAACGATCATGCTGGGACTGTACCACGATATATTCAACTTTTCGCTGGCCATTTTCACCTCTGACTGGGGCGAAAGCTGGCGCTGCAGCATGCCTATCATGGATCAGGACATGCTCATGCTGGGCAATATCCAACCCGCCTTTCTGCGAAAAGCCAATGGCGATATCGTCGCCTGTATGAGGGACAACGGACTGCCCCAGCAGATCCGACAGGCTCTTTCCACTGATGGCGGCATGAACTGGTCCGGAGTGAGTCTCATGGATATCCCCAACCCCGGATCCAGTGTCAGCACCTGTACCCTGAAAAACGGGCATTGGATTCTGGCCTGTAATGACAGTAAAGAAGGCCGTCATCTCCTGACCCTTTATCTCTCTGAAGATGAAGGGGAGAACTGGTCAGTCTCCAGGATCATAGAAGAAGCGCCTATAGGACACGGTAATTTCTCCTATCCCACCCTGATTCAAGGGGCTGATGAACGCATACACCTCAGCTATTCCTACCGGCGCACAGGAACAGAGGGGAGTACCATCAAACATGTCTGCTTTACAGAGAAGTGGATCCATGGCGAATAGTCCAAAAAAGAGGTGGAAAGACAATGGAAGCTTCCTGGATTGATATAACCCGGCCCATGCACGAAGGCATGACCCCGTGGCCCGGCGACCCCGTGTTTTCTCTGGAGCCCGATGTACGGATTTCTCAGGGCGACTCCTGCAATGTTTCCAGACTCACACTGGGTACCCACACGGGCACACATCTGGATGCCCCCTGGCATTTCATGGAAGAGGGAAAACAGCTGGAAGAGGTGGATCCCCGCGTCTTTTTTGGCCCGGCTCTGGTCATTGAACATTTATCAGAAGGACATATTCAGGCGGAAGACCTGCCCGATGAAAAACTTCCCGAACGGATTCTTTTCAAAACACGCAATTCAGAGCAGCCCGCGGACAGCCCTTTTCAGAAAGACTTCATCGCCTTGACGGAAAATGCCGCCCGACGGCTCGCGGCCGATGGCGTGAAGCTGGTGGGAATAGATTCCATGTCCATAGACCCCTACAAAGGGGGCGGACGGGCCCACCGCATTCTGCTGGGCGCCGGGATGGTCATTGTGGAAGGCTTGCAACTGGCGCAAGTGAAAGAGGGAGAGCACGAGTTTATCGTGCTCCCCCTGCGACTGCTTCACGCCGATGGGGCTCCCTGCAGAGCTTTTATCCGCCCGGCCTGAGCATGTCTGTCTTGGATAAAATCATCTGAAGCACTTACTGAGGCGATTGGCTTCTGTATTCATCCTGGAATACGCTGCGGCTGTGCAGATCATAAATCACGCGACCTCTGGCCTCCGCCTGGGGGAAGAACTCATCGCCTCGGTAGTCCAGAACGCCGTCACCATCACTGTCAATGACGGAGCCGACCTGGACTGTGGCAATGATTTCAAAAACATTGGATCGTGTTGTCACCAGATTGGCCATCTGACTGAAACGCTGAACAATTTCATCGTGACGGCGTTCAAACTGGTGTTGGTAGCGTGAGGCGATTTGACCAGCATTGCCCATGACAGCAAAAGAATCAGTCAGGCCCAGATTACTCAGCGGCCAGGGGCCGTCAGCACCGTCCCTGTAGGCAATGCCACCTGCATAGGAACCTCTGAGCAGATCAGAGATATCTTCATAGTACCGGCCGTCCGCATGATGGGGACGTCCGCCCGCTATGAGCGAAGAAAGCCGCAACATTGCCCGTCCTTCCTCACCTTCTTCCCATGCACCTGTTATTCCTTCATCACGCTCAGCACTTGTGAGCAAAGGAGCTGTAATATTTTCTCTGACAGGAGGAGGCAGCGGTCCCAGGTCATTCAGAAATGCTTTTTCTTCGTCTGTCTGCCAACGCCGGCGCCAGGGATCCCGCTCCTCTGCTTTGGGGATGGTTGCTGATGGCAAACCCAGAGCAGCATTCAGATAAGGAGCCCGGGCTGAATCCTTTTCAACGTTCAAGGCGTTGACCACACCCGGCAGACCGAAGAGGGCATTGAAGAGCTCTATAGTCCAGTTATTGGGACTCGTTTCTCCTTCAACAACCTGTTTTGTTTCTGTCGTGTTGATATTGATCACCCCGTGGGTACGCGGTGCCGGAGCCAAGACCACATGGGTAATACAGGCAATCTCGTTTTCATTACCCATATTCCGTACTCGAAGAGCAAGATAGTTGTCTTCCACCCGCACGGGAATGGGACGCCAGGCAACGGAGGGGTTGTCACTGTAGAAGATATAGCCCTGCGAATCAGGGGTATAGATGGCACCGGAGACCTGACCGGGCCCTGTCAGCCAGTCATCAGGATGGGTCATGGCTGGTTCTGAATCGCTTCTATGACCGGCCATGTACATTTGTGATCCAGCTCTGCGATCGGTAATGAACTCCAGGGCCAGACGGGGCGCAAAACGTTCTCCCAGCCGACTCTTGATCTTATCCGTATGGGTCGGATCCAGATTCAAAATGGTGGTGGTTCTGTCGCGGGTAGGCCCGTCATAACGAAGAGAGGGCAGATCACTGCCCCATATCTGCCTCAGCACATCCTGTGCTCTCTCCATCTTTTCTTTCATACCGGGGATAAAGGTTCCCACATAGGCGATATACTCGCCATTTTCCAGCCCTGTCTCTCTATCCCAGACAAAAAGCACTTCCGGCCGGTTGCCCAAACCATATTCCGGTATGGCCCGGCTCACATACATGGAAGCCCGGTCAGTACCCGTGTGGCCGCCTACAATGGACGCTTCTCTTCGAAGAGGCCATTTTTCGGCATAGCGGTTCAGAGTGAACTCATTGGTCATTTCGTCAATCTGATTGGCTCTCTTTCCGGTCATGCGCATGCCCATCAGTTGCCCGTTGAAGAGATAGACAGGCTCAATACCGGAATAGAGCAGCTCCTCTTCGGGAAAGGTCACAGTTTGGCCCGTGCCATCCACACCGACCATGCGGGGATAACGGAACTTTTGCCAGGGCCATTCCTCGCCATGCCAATCACCTCCCTGGGGCAGATTGCAGAAATAGACAGGAGTCCACATGTAGGGAGGCAGATCATCCCGCCATTCGAAAAGACCTCTTAATCTTTCGTGATTCATTTCTGAACCGGATTCCCAATCCAAAGCACCGGGAGCAGGCCACAGAGGAATTGTCTGCGCCTGGCCTACGGTCAGCACTTTGGGATTCATGGCGGATATGGACATGACATCAGAAACGACTGTGGGGAAGTTGTCTTCCAAGGGCTTAGCCGGATAGAGAGAACCGCCGCCACCATAGACCGCCTGGCCCAGCAGTGCACTGGTGAGATCACGGTCAACACCATAGCAATGACGGTCCAGAATATGGCCGTAAGGCAGGAAATTTTCGTTTGGATGTACTTTTGATTCCGTGGAGTAATAGTGGGTGTTCAATACACTCACAGCATACTGAGGTGTATAAAGGGGATAGAACAAGTCATCCGGGGGCAAGTACCGGGAAGGGCCTTCCACCAGTTTCTCAAAAGAGAAGAGAGGCTGTTCTACCAGATCACCCAGCGTGGCGAAAGGTTTTTTTCGGAGTTTTGCACGACGGACAGCCCAGTCCGTGGACAGTCGCCTGCTTCCATCCTGTGCGGGAGTATCATTCAATCGGAGGGCATGGCCTGTATTTCTGTAAGCATCCAGTCCGGCAAACTGACGGCGATAACGTTGGTTGCGGATCCGAGGGGAAGCATTTGAGTCATCGGCGACCGGGTATTCATATTCAGGATCAAGCCACCGTTTCAGCCCAAATTCCCACTGCATCAAATCAGGGGGATTTTCCCAATGACGCGCCTGGGTATTCATCCGCAAAGGTGAGCCCCAGAAGGCATGACCATAAAGTTGTGAGGCGTGGTCTGTGAAGACAGCATCGGGTTTATTTTCAAAGCGGTGATTGACAAGACTCGCGCCATCTGTGGCCTGACGCCCGGATCGCTTCGCGAGATTAGCTGAATTGGGGCCTGTAGGCATAAAACCCAGGCCTGTTTCAAAACGGCTCATACTCTCGGCCCAGTCGTCATAAATCCCGTCCGTGGCTGTCCATCGATTTGCCAGACCGAAGCGGTCGCCATGATAGAAGGGATGTTTTCTTTCCAGGGAACGGTAGAAATCCAGGCCCATATGATCAGGCAGCCAGAAGGAATGGCGGCCCGGATCGCCAGGAGCCATACAGACAATATTTGCAATGTCGTCACGGTCACCAAGGGGACCCAGCCACTCAAGATTGCCATCAATGTTAAATCCGTAATTGGAAAAACCCGGGATTCTATAGGGACAGTCAACAATATCATCCTTCGTGCGATTGATGACATCCAACTCGTTGTAACTGACCTGATCAGCAATCAGGCCGTGGGAAGGGTGTCCCACATAGAGGGTGACAATGACATTGTCCCCGGGATTCCAGCGCCGTTCCACAAAGGCCAGCCAGTCCGGAGAGTCTGAATCCGGGTTCACAACAGGGAAAAACTCCTGGTTGTAAGGGAATAATCCCGCCGGATCGAAGCCCTCAAAAGGATCAGGAGCTGTGCCAAGTTCAGAAACTGATTGGGGACCAGTGGAAACTATGGATGCCCATTCTCTATAGGCCGCTGTAGCAGGAGGGGAATCAAGCTTAAAAAGAGACAGGGGTGTTGCCTCATAGGATCCCGGGCCGAAGAAGCGGGGGAGACCCGACACTGTCGGCAGAAATCCTCTGTGAGCGGATGGAATGAGTGTCCCCACATCGGGATACCATACAGGATAGCCCAGTCGGCCCTCGTCCACCCCTTCACTGATGAGAGGATTGCCATGGCTGTCATAGGCATCACCGGGTCTGGCAATAAGCGGTAAACTCTGATCCAGGCTCAAACGCTCGTAGCCCCGTTGATCCATAACGCCATCCAGATTGTTGTCAACCATGTCTTTGTCCAGCGATCCGGGAACAAAGCTCAGAAGATCCTGTTCAATTCCTCCAGGCACACGCACAAATCCCTTCATGGGATTGGACACCACATAGGCGCCGTCACCGTCGTTGTCAATGCCGTCCCGTTCCGGATAATTGGGAAACATGCCACCCCGGAGAAGAAAGCGGGCAAGATATTTCAAGCCTTCCTGACTGCTTTCAGAAGTGAGTGTCATCTTATCAAAGCTGACGGGCATGGCATTGGGTCTGTACGGATTCAGCCTGTACAGGTATTCTTCCATTTTGGACGGAGCTGCACCAGGATGAGGATCATTATATTCTTTCCACAACTGCTCGTTTCTCAGGGGTACAATGCGGGCTCGAGCCGGGATTCCCCGGTCATCATTGAACAGACCATGGGTCCGGATTTCAGAGAGCACATGATCCGTGTCCCGCGCTTCAAGTTCTTCCAGACTGAGGGCGACGTTGATATCCCACAAATTCTGACTGGACAAGCCATCGCCATCGTTGTCAATATAATCTTTGCCATCAAGACGATAAAAGACACTGCCAGTCTCATCATACAGACCCGGGAAATCGTCCGGGTCTACAGTAAAAGTGTTGCCGATGGGCGGCACAGTTATCTCTAAAGGATCATCAGAAGCCGAAAACAGTCCCATACCATTCGCTGCCAGAAGTTCGGCGGGACCCTGATTGATTCCCAGCAAGAGATAACCCTGAGCGGCGATTTTCGTTCCATCGGGGATTCGCCACCGGCTCTTATAGGGATCACTCATCATGGGATCATGGGTAACTCCCGGAGGATCAGGAATACCCACTTCAAGAATCCAGCCACTCAAATCGACCTCTTCATCAGAGACATTGGCCAGCTCAAGATATTCATGGCTGGGTTCCTGGCTGAAATCAAAGAAATTCACAGCCAGGGGAAGAGGTTGAATCAAAGTGTCAGGATCCACCAGGAGAAGACCATTATTGATCAAGGCCAGCACATGCTGATAATCACCCATGGAAAGGGGCTGCGGCAATTCGCTCGAAAATCCGTTCATATAATCATCAAGCAGTGCTGCATATTCATCCCGTAAGCGGGGATTCATGCGCACGGCAACGGAAAGTACCGGTTCCGTGGGTTCGCCGAATTCACCATACACTACAGGCGGCACCAGGACGGTGTGAGCACCTGTTCCATCGTAGTGATACCCGATGGCTGCACTGTTATACATGGAATCGAGTAATCCCAGCAATTGGAACCAGGCATAGTCAAGAGCAAGGGGGTCCAGAGGATCCAGTGGTAAAACAGGCGCAGGTGGAGGAATAAGTCCCGTCCAGTTCAGTGGCTCCTCTCCAAGGGCTCCGCCCATGAGACTCCAGAAGTGAGGAATTAAATAGAGCTGGAATAATTCATCTGAAAGAAAGGAGTTTGGAAGGGTCAAACCGTGATTTGTCAAATAGTCAACCAATGCGGATCCGAAATCCTGCTCTTCATTTAGAAAATCATAGTAGACACCGCGATGGGGAAGGAATGCCCAGCCAACAGCTGAGGCTGAACCCTGTTGAAGCATGGCTTCCGTCGCAAAGAACTCCGGCTCATCCAGGCTCTGGAAACTGTGATGCATCAGTTTACTGATGGCTTCGGAAACTTCTGAAAGGCCAATGCTCTCAAAGAAAAGCATCAGATCATGTGCCAGATTGAAGTCATCAGCAATGCCCCTTCCGCCCGGGAGCACATACTTGATGGCATACTGGAGCACATCCACATCATTGACAGTCATGCGGCCATACTGATCGGTGAAATTGGCTGTAAGATAATAACGACCGGCAGGCAGGCCATCGCTTGCGAGGAATCTGAATTCCATCAGATCGGCATCGGTCAACGGAAGAACAGGCTCACATACCCAGGAAGTACGATCACCCAGAAGGGGTTGGGGGACGTTATTAAGAAGATCGTCATAGGCGGAGCGTAAAACCCACTTCATGGGATTCCAGTCAGGATGGGGCCAGTCTCGCTCCAGATAAAAATCCAGCATGCCGGCAACAGGGGCTGGAACAAGATTGAAATTCTCTGGATCATCAGCCGGTGGACTTACTTCCATTTCCGCTTCAACACGGCGCACGGGCCGCACCATGATTTCATTGATGCGTATGGCGTCGAGGGAAGCTGCGGTATATTGGATGAGCCGTTCTTCGCCGGTCTGCTCTTTCCACCACATGTCGGGAGAAATGACTCTTTTGTCATTACTGGTGTCGGCACTGGCTTCAATGAATTCCTGAATATCACCCGTTGGAAAGAGTTCACTCTCCGCTATTCTCTCCCGCTCGTTCAAAGGCTCCCGGGGATAGGTTGCAGAAGGCAGATTGTTAAATTCAAAGCTGTCAATATAATTGCGGTAGATACGCTGGTTGCGTATGACATTATCGGTGCTCAATCGTCTTATGCCGAGCTGGGGCGTTCTGGCGACGGCAATATCCGTAGCCAGGCGCATGAGTTGCAAAAGGGGATCTGCGGGAAAAGATTTGCTGCTGGCACCCATGATATCGCCAATGAAGGCTGTGTCAAACTGGCGCAGGCCTTCGGAAAAGAAGCTTTGGTAACGATTGTTTCCAATCCCTGTGGCTGAATTACCCATCTCTGTTTTCAAAATCAGAGTGGCCGCCAGTTGCTGCGGCGTGGCCGTATTGGGATCGAGCTGATGGAAAGCTTCGGCCTGATCATGGGAATGGAGATGGAAGCTGTTTCGTTTTTCGCTGTTCGCTGTAACAAGATTACGCAGATATTCCCAGAGATTGACACCGATCCCGCTCTGAAGCCGCAAGTCTTCTTTACGCAGAAAAAGACGGTCTGTTTTTAGCGGATTATACAACTGCAATTCTGAAGGCTCGTCGATACCCTCAAAGTGACCCAGCAGCGCTACACGCTCCCTGAAGCGCAGTCCGTTGTCTTCTACACGGGCAAGACCGGGGGGAAGGGGAGAAGTTCCCGAATTAGCCATTTCACTCAAAGCAAAATCACTTGTTTTCGGCAGGTGCAGGCCCACCCTGTCGATACGGCGGCCATCCTCATCCCAACCGCTCAGGGCCAGAAGCAACGCATTGCCGTTGTCGTCCACCATCCCGTAACCAGGTCTCAAACCATCTCCGAAATAATCACCACTTACGCTTGGATCACTTGTGCGGAAATGCCAGAATTGACGGATAAACCCTTCTCCCATCTTGGGGAGCAGGCGGCTGTCGTATTCAAAGGTTGTGCGGCCCAGATGGAGCGATCGTTTCTCCGCACCAGTGTCAGGATCCTGCATATAAGCGCCGGCCGTATTCAGGTCCACTTTGCCGGATTCATCATCAATATGAACGGCATAACGTCCGATGATTTCTGAGACGGGTTCCCCGGAGCATGTGATATGAATGGCGTTACGCTGCCTGAAAATACGGCGGATAGGATCATTGTCATTGACGATCTCTTTGGGCTGGCCGGACATCACAAAGAACTTCAGCGCATCGGGGCCGCCCAGAGCGGCATCCACACTGATGTCGTGGTAGCCACGGTTATGGGCACCGGCAAAAACGGGTCTTTTCTTGTCATCACCATGCCAGCCTCTTGAAGCATCTGCAGGATCCTGAAAAGGCAGCCAGGAAGTGTATTCTCCCTCGGAATAGGGGATGCGATATCTTTTGTATGTGTCTTCAACAGCGGATACCTGCCTATGGGGCCCCACATAGGCATAGGTGCGGAAATTGTTCACCACCAGATCATAATCGTTATCCAGGGTGTCCACGTCAGTAATGTCCAGAGGAACGCTATCCCAGATCGGATGACCGGCCGCATTTTCCCCGACAATGACAGTCACATGAATCTGGGGAGGCAACTTCACATATAGAGGCCCGCGGACGCCTTCATATTCGTAATAGTCACGTTCGTCAAAAAGGCCGTCATTGTTCAGATCCACCTGCATCATGAGATTGGGCAGGGGCACGGTCAGGAAAAGTTTGTTTTCAGCATCATCATCGATACCGCTATTATCGACACCGCCACTATTGTCATTGTCATAGCCGTCACCATAAGAATTCGGGTCAAGTCTGTCAGCCCAATGCTGGTTCTTTATCTGACTCAGTTCATAAAGGTTTTCGCTCCTTGCCGCCTCAGGAAGGCCATGACCATGATAGACAAAGGGGGCCGATTCAAAGAGCGGGTCGAATTCCCCATCCCCACCATATCTGGCGGGGTCCGGTGTTCCGCTGAGCATGTTGTCAATGCCATCACCAAAGTGGTTCACTTCCCGGGCAACAGGCAGCCAGATGGAATCTCTCATGCCATCGCCGGTACTGTCCACATCAGCCCAATGGTTGACCCTTTCCTGGGGCAGGGCTGTGAGGATCACGTCATTACTCTCCATCTTGACAGTTCCCTCATCAGGGACGACAAAAGGATAAGCGTCGGGATTGTCCACCTCTGACCAGAAATGAAAACGTTCAGGCCGGTTTCCCTGGGCAAGCGCATTATTGAGATCGGGAAGAGCCACAAACTCGCCTGCTGACTTCATCAGCCTCATGGGTGATTCATTGTCAAAAAGAAGGATATCATTGCCCATATGACGGGGGACATTGAGCCAGGATTCTGTGCGTGGACCCCTGAAAAGTGGTTCACAATGTCCATCGTCCGTGAAATGTACATATAAAACACCTTCGAGAACGCCCCGGGCACGCAGATAGGCTTCCACAGACTCCAGATTCACAGAGATCAGGCCCTCAGTACCGCGGTACAAGGGACTGTCCCTTTTTTCCCCTTGAAAGGCCTGCGTCCAGTTTTTGCCGACAAAGGCCGCACCATTGAACCAGCTGCGCCAGCCGTGGTCCAGGCTCATGGCATCAGGACTCAGATTCAGATCACGATTCAGACGATATTGTGCCTGTGCCACAGCTCCATCCAGCATCCGCTCCGCCTGGGCACGACTGACGGCACTGGTGGTCATCTGTGTTTCATAACGCACAATAATGGAAAAGGTGATCGCCAGGGAAAGCAATACCAGAAACACAGAGAGAGCAACAATGAGCGCCGCGCCCCGTTCCTGAGAAAGAAAGATTCCGCAACCCTTAACCCGGTGAGAGGATCGTATGTTCATAATCTGCCTTATCTGGTCATGTAGTCCAGCACCACGGTTCTACAACTGATAATACCTGTATAGTGTCAAGGCTCCCGAAATGCTGAAAGCTTCAGCCTGAAAGCCTCTTTTGTCAATAGTATACCTGAATCTGAAATTCCGGCACTACTTATATTATATTATACCGCAAATTTCCAAAAGAGACGGGGTCACAATGATATTCACAGTATTCTTGTATTCAAAGAAAAAAACGCCGGGGAGGCTTCACGAAAGAAAGGCGAAGCCTCCCCATTCTTATACATTATTTCGCGGAAATTGTAAACTCGTACCAGCCTGAGCCGGCGGAAAAGCGGCTCTTTCCTTCTTCAACAGCGATAAATTTCAAGTCCGGACAATTCGTAATGGCTTTGCCCGATTCCTGAATCAAAGCGGGATCATCGGCGGGAAGAGCCAGGGTCGCTGTCGTATTGGCCGGAATCCCCACACGCCAGAGAATACTCTCGTCGCTTCTTTCCCAGCGACTGAATATCTGTCCATGTATGGAGTCGTAGGAGGCTTCGGCATAATCCAGTCCTTCAGGCATGGACGGATCCAGCAGCATGCTCTTGAATCCCGGGCTTTCCGGACGGATGCCACCCAGATGTTCATACAACCAGATGTTCAGGTCCCCGACGAGCATGACGTGGTTATGGGAGTTCATGGCCGGATCTGCTGTATCGCCGTTCCACAATTCCCAGATGGTTGTCGCCTTCTTGCTGACCATATAGCCCCAGCTGGGATAGGTGGTCTGACTCGCCAGTGTCCAGGCCACATCCGGACGGCCGCCATTGGTGAGGGCGCGCATGAGCCACTGACCGCCGATGAGCCCTGTGGAAAGATGTCCCTGCCCTTTTTCCATGATACTGTTGACCAGATGATTGAAAATGGAAGGACGTGCTTCCTCCGGTGCCAGATCAAAGGCCAGAGGAAGGACACAGGAAGTTTCCGTGCCGTTGATATAATGGCCCGCCTCTTTCTTGTAGAACTCACGGTTGAAAGCGTCTGTCATTTCTTCAGCGGCCTGGTTGAACTCTTTCGCATCTGATTCTTTGCCGAGCAGGGTTGCATATTTTTCCATACAGCGCAGATCATGAATGAAATAGGCTGTAGCCAGAAATTCGCCCGCTGTTCTTCTCGCCGGATCCTGGCTGTGGATCATATGCTGCTCTTCAGGGGGCACACACCAGTCGCCATAGTTGTCTTTATGGATGATGCCGTCTTCAATATAGCCGGACATGTGGGTAATCCACTTTTTCAGACCGTCATAATGCCTGGCCATGACTGTGGCATCACCATACTGGCGGTAGAGCATGCCCGGAATGAGAATAAAGCTGCTGGGCCAGGTCACATTGTCATTGTAAAGGGGCCAATAGGCGGGGCTCACATCGGAAACGCTGCCCGATTCACGCTGGGCGTCTTCCATATCACAGACCCATTTGGCATAAAGAGCCGAAATGTCATACAGATAGGTTTCACCCTGAGACTCGGCTGAGCGGTCGCCCAGCCAGGCCTGACGCTCATCACGTTGCGGGCAGTCCGTGGGGAAACTGCGGTAGTTGCCGCGAACACCCCAGCGGATATTGTCGGCAATTTTGTTGACCAGATCATTGGAACAATTGAAATGACCCGCTGTGGCCACGTCATCATGGACGACACAACCGATGATATCATCGAGTGAAGGCACTCCGGGATATCCCGTGATTTCAAGATAACGGAAGCCGAAATAGGTGAATCGGGGCTCCCAGACTTCTTCGCCGCCGCCCTTGAGAAAATATTCGTTGGTCACTTTGGCACCGCGGATATTATCAAGATAGAGGGTGCCGTCGTCTTTGATGACCTCGGCAAAACGCTGAAGCACACAGGTGCCCCTGGGACCCCGGACTTTCATGCGCACCCAGCCGACCATATTCTGACCCATGTCATAAATATAGACTCCCGGTTTGGGATTGGACAGGGCAATGGGACGGACATGCTGCACCACCCGGAGTGGCTCCATCATCTGTGCGGACATGACTCCCCGTTCCGTGTCCAGTTCCTGAGCAAGCAACCAGGAACTGTCATCAAAACCAACCTGATCCCAGCCCGGCAATTCCAGTCGGGCATCATAATATTCGCCGTCATATTCATTGTTTTTGCGGATGGGTCCCTCGCCCGTGATCCGCCAATCCGTATCAGTCACCACCGATTCCGTCGTTCCGTCTTCATATTCCAGACGCAGAATCATAAGCGCTTCAGGGTAGCCGAAAGTATCTGTCCGTGTGGGCTCCGCTCGTCGGGGCGCATAATAACGGCCATTGCCCAGCCAGATACCGACAGCATTTTTTCCCGAACGGATGGAATCAGTCACATCATGGGTCACATAAAAAATGCGTTTGTTGTATTGGGTCAGACCGGGGGAGAGGACATGGTCGCTGATTTTTTCGCCATTCAGATACAACTCGGAAAGGCCCTGTCCGGAAAGGGAGACCGTGGCACGGCGTACCGCCCCTTTGGCTTCAAACTCACGGCGCAGCATGCGGGCGGCGAGAACACGCTCTTCAGCAACAGTAACAACGGGCCAGGGTTCCATCCCGTTTTTACCCATAACCTGTACCTGGCTCCAGTGGCTGTCATCAAAAGAAGTCTTTTCCCAGCCCGCATCCCTTTTATCGGTACTTTTCCAGGAAGCATCGGAATACCAGTTCAAACGGGAGTCCGAGGCGGTTTCCAACTGGATCAGTGCAATGAGTCCCGCAGGATTGGGGTTTGTGCCGGCGTTGCTCGCCTCCACAGCCAGGGTGTTGATCCCCGGGATGATGTGGTTTTGCAGGAGAAAGGTGCCCGCACTGTTGTAGGAAGCCCATTTGCCCACCTCTTTACCGTTCAGATAAATTGTCGCTCCATTATCAACACCAACCATCAGAACAGCTCTGGTGATACTTTCAGGAGGTACGGTAAACTGGCTTCTGAAGAAACAACTTCCCACGGGCGCTTCAAGATGGGCCTCGCCGCTGGTATGCCAGATCCAATGGGAATCAGTGAAAGCCTCCTGTTCCGGTGACTCGACTTTCTCCGGGGGAATGCCTACCCATTTGGCACCGGCCCAGTCCTTTTCACTCAGTACACCCATGGACCAGAAAGCGTTCTCGCTCCAGGCGCCCGCTCTGTCATCCTGATCCCAGACCCGGACTTTCCACCAGCATTTCTGAAAAGAATCCAGGGGCTTGCCGCCATACAGAATCTGTATGCTCGTGTCGGAAAGCACTTTGCCGGAATCCCACAGATCCCCCATGTCCCGGGCGAGCTCGGATTCCGACGAGGCAACGAGAATCTGCCAGGCACTTTGCATCTGACCGCGTTCCTTTGAATCAAGCTTCCAGAACAGGCGCGGCGCAAGAGCGTCTATCCCTTCAGGGTTGACTCTGTACTCACATTTCAGTGCAAAAGGAGTCGATAATTGAGCACCCGCTGTCAGAGCGAGACTGAGTAAAAGGATACATAATACTGACCACTGCTTGAGCATGACACTTCTCCGTTGTTTTTCCATAGAGCATCGCAATTCTTATTGTCCACAATTTTGAAAAAGATATCCACTTTATCATGTAAAGACCGGCCGCCTCTCATGAACTCAGACTCCGGAAAGGAGCGCTTCTGAGGGATCGGCTGTGGCCAAAGCCATAATTTTTTCCTGATCCGCCTCCTCCACGTCAAGAGAGCCCATCAAATGCCCTTCGCGCATGACCAGCAGTCTGTCGCACATGCCCAGTGCTTCAGGCAGTTCGCTCGTGATAATCAGTACAGCCACTCCCTGTGCCGCAATACTGTTGATGAGTTTATAAATTTCCACTTTGGCACCCACGTCCACACCACGGGTGGGCTCATCAAAAATCAAGACTCTGGAATCGGTGAGCAGCCATTTTGCCAGTACGACTTTCTGCTGGGTACCACCGCTTAAATGGTGCACGATTTCTTCCACATGAGGCGTTTTTATCTGAAGATCCTTCACATAGGATTCAGCAATCTGTTTTTCCCGGGAAGGGGAGAGGAAGGCGCCGCGCCGGATCGCTTTCATATTGGCCAGGGAAATGTTGTTGCGCACACTCATACCCAGGATGAGCCCCTGTCCTTTGCGGTCTTCCGTAAGGAGCCCGATTCCCTGAGCGATGGCCTGACGGGGCGTCCTGGCCCGCACTTCAGCACCATCAACCCGGACCGTTCCGGAAGTGGCGGGATCAGCGCCGAAGATGGCACGGGCCACTTCTGTCCGGCCTGAGCCCACAAGGCCGGTGAGCCCCACGACCTCGCCAGCCCGGACACTGAAAGACAGTGGATGAAAAGAGCCTTTCCGTGCCAGAGAATCCACCTGAAGGCGTACTTCTCCTCTTTCCACTTCACGGGGCGGAAATTCATCCTGCAGTTCACGACCCACCATCATCCGTATCAGCGCTTCCCGGGTCACATCGCAAAGATCTTCCGTGCCGATCCAATGACCATCACGCATGACCGTCACCCGATGACCTATGGTGAAGATCTCTTCAAGCCTGTGGGAGATATAAATGATGCCCATCCCCTGACGATAGAGCATGTTCATGATCTCAAAGAGGGACTGCAGCTCATGGTCGGTCAATGTGGCTGAAGGTTCATCCATGACCAGTATGCGGGCATTGATGGACAGAGCTTTGGCAATTTCCACCATCTGCTGTTGCGCCACACTGAGGGTGGCCACGAGCCGGCCCGGATCCAGATCAGAGTCGAGCATGGCCAGCGAATTTTTCGCCATCTCATGCATCTGACGCCAGCGGATGACACCTCGTCGTGATGGAGCACGGCCCATATAAATGTTTTCCGCCACACTCAGTTGCGGTGCCAGATTGAATTCCTGATGAATCATGCTGATGCCCAGTCTGGACGCCTGCAAAGGGGTCTGGTACGCGCATTCCTGACCGGCGATGAGGATTTTTCCTCCATCTTTGGTGATGGCTCCGGCCAGCACTTTCATGAGTGTGGATTTTCCCGCACCGTTTTCACCCACCAGACAATGAACCTCGCCCGGACGCAATTGCAGCCGCGCCTGATCCAGTGCCACCACGCCGGGATAACGCTTGGTGATATCCAGCATTTCAAGAACGTATTCTGTCATCCTGCTTCCCGTTCTGTTATCATAGGATCATGTCCAGCCGGAAGTCCCCGGCATTCACACCCATGCTCCATAGCTGACTTGCATTATAACAAGCAAAGCCACAAAGGTTGTAAATAGTGTCCCCCCTTTTCGGAAAACCGAAAACGCTGTCCCGCAATGCCTGGCTCATTATCGGCCTCAATGCCCTGTACAGCATTGCCGAAGCCCTGTGTTCCGTCTTCGTGGGGGTCTATTTTTATATCAACAGCCAGAATATCAATACGGTATTTTACCATTACACTGTTCTTTATATCGTGACACCCTTCGCCTTCATCCTGGCAGGGTGGCTCGCAAAAAAAAGAGACCGGAGCTTTCTCTTTCGCATCGGTCTCATACTCCATGCACTCTATTATGCCTCGCTGCTTTTTCTCAGGGAAGCCTCGCCTCAGTATGCGGGCCTTCTGGGCGGATTACTCGGAATCACCTGGGGTTTTTTCTGGGCGGGCAACAATACCTTCCAGTATGATTTCAGTGCGGGAAAAGGGGGGAGAGAGTTTTTTCTGGGGATGATATCGGCTGTTTCCGCAGGGGCCAAAATTTTCGCACCCCTCATCAGCGGACTGGTCATTGCCTGTGCCGCCCAGCCGCAGACAGGCTACGAATTGATTTTCATTCTCGCCCTGATCCTCTATATGATCGCCATTGTGCTCAGCTTCAAAATACCGGCCAGTCCGAAAAGCACTTCCTTTCCCATTCGGCTGGCACTGGCGCCTCCACCGGAACACAGGGACTGGCGTATTCTCCTTGCAGCGGGAATATCGCTGGCGGGCTCCTTCCATATCTTTCATTTCCTGCTGGCGCTCATCATGTTTCTGGAGCTCGGCAACGAAGCCGGAGTGGGGGGCTATGTGTCCTTTCAGGGGCTGGTCACCATAATGGTCTCCTACCTGGCTGGGCGCTATGTGCAACCCCACACCAGAAAGCGCTTCATGTTCTGGGGAGTCGTGGTTCTCGTGCTGGGAGGCCTCATCGTGTTCTGGAAAACGACAGTGTGGACACTGATCATTTTCGGACTGCTGCGCTCCATATCATTGCCCCTCTATGGGATCCCCGATACGGCCGTACGCTTCCAGGTCATGGAAAGCATGATGAAATCGCCGGCCGATCGTATCGCCTATCTCTGTGCCTGGGAGACCCCTCTGGCCATAGGGAGGCTTCTGACAATGAGCGCTCTCATCAGCTTGTACGCTTTTCTGGGCGGCTTCGGACTGCGCATCATGCTGCTGCTTCTCTGCCTGATCAGAGTGGTCACCTATGCGCTCATGTGCCGGATTTCCATCATCAGAAACCCGGAAGGCTCTTCAGAAAGAACCGTATATCTGCCTGAATGAATCAGCGGTTGAGCTTTCCCTTTTCCTGCAGATAAGCGAGCACGGCTTCCACGCAGTCTTCCACGGACAGTTCAGCTGTATCCAGAACAAGTTCCGCATTTTCAGGCTCTTCATAGGGAGCACTGATACCGGTGAATTCAGGAATCTTGCCTTCCCGCGCCTTCTGATACAGGCCCTTGGGGTCACGGGTTTCGCAGACTTCAACAGAACACTTCACATAGACTTCACAAAACTGCTCCGGACAGAGGGCTCTGGCCTTGTCACGGTCGGAACGGTAAGGCGAAATAAAAGCCGTACTTACGATAAATCCGGCATCACAGAAAAGTGCCGCCACTTCACCTATACGACGGATATTTTCCTCGCGATCTTCCGGAGAAAAGCCGAGGTCCTTATTGAGACCGTGGCGCACATTATCACCGTCCAATACATAAACCTGGCAACCCATCTCGAAAAGAGCGGCCTGTACAGCTTGGGCAATGGTAGATTTTCCTGAGGCGGAGAGGCCTGTAAACCAGAGAACGGCACCCTGATGCCCGTTTTTCCTGCGACGGTCTTCAACTGTTACCGTTGCATCGTGCCAGGTGATATTGGTAGATTTGATCTTATCGGACATGTCGACTCCTAATGTATTGCTGTTGGAATGAAAGTCACAGTGTTGTTTTCAATTATACTGAAGATGCTCGACAATTAAAAAAAGATTGTATCAGCGTCTTGCAAGCAACATAAAGGAAACTCTTTTGCGAAGCTATCCAAGATTCAGTGAATCACCCCGACTCAGGCGTCCTGTCTCATTTCTGTTGCTGCTTATTCTGAGTACAGCCCTTTGCGCCGGAGCGGAGAATTCCTGGACAGATCTCTTCCAGGGAGTGGAGCATAAGGTCATCATCCAGACAGAGCCATTGCCACAGCATATTCATCTGGTTCGCATAGATTTGTCCGATCCTCATATCCGTTTCACAACAACGCCTCCCAATTCCGAAGAGTCGGAAAGGGACACACGCTGTGCCACTACCCTGGAATTTGTTCAGGAACAAAAAGCGCAACTGGGGATCAACGGCAATTTTTTCATACTGGACCATCAGGATGATACGAACCTCCTGGGCCTGGCCGTATCTGATGGACGCATTGTATCCAGGTGGGATAAAGGCTGGGCGAAATATGCCATCAATATCGCCCGGGATAACACGGTCTCTTATGTGCAACGTCCGGAAGGGGGAGAGAATACAGCAGAAACCCAGCCTCCTGTCGATTTATATAATGTCCTCTCCGGCAACAGAATGCTCGTACTGGATGGTAAAATCAATGTGGAAGAGGGGGGAGACCGTCATCCGCGAACAGCCATAGGGCTTACAGCTGACAACAGACTGCTGCTGCTCATTGGTGATGGCCGCCAGCCCGGACACAGTGAAGGGCTCACCTATCATGATATGGCAAGCCTTTTTATGGAGGAAAAGACGGTTCAGGCACTGGCTTTGGACGGGGGCGGTTCATCAACACTCGTTGTGGCTGATCCTGAAGCCCGGGTCCTCAATGTCCCCTTGCCGACAACGGTACCGGCTCTTATCGTATTGAATCCGCCCGGTGTGGAGCGCAAGAACGGGAACAATCTCGCTGTCTTCGCAGCCCCCTTACAGGAAGAAAAGACTGCACCCGACGAGGACTGAACTGAACACTTCCTGTCCGCATAAAAAAGGCTATTCCGCTTTCTCCAGCAGCTGGCTCAGTCCCGGAAAGTCCGGTGCTCTTTCCTGCAGGTGTTTCAGCAGCGGCAAGGCTTTTTCCTTATCCTGAAAGCCCTCCAGGTAAATGGACGCCAGATTAAAGAGAGCCGTCTGATTTTCACTCTCCTGTTGAAGTACCTGTTCAAAACAATGTACGGCACCCTTCAGTGAAGAGGCCCGCGCCAGTGCGTTGCCTGTCTCCAGAAGCAGGCCCGGTAAGCCGGATTGTTTCACAGCCGCCGATTCAAACATGCGTACAGCTTCATCTCTGCGGCCCTGTGCCTGGTAGAGGCGACCCAGATAATAGTCCGCCCGCAGGTCAAGGGGATGCACTTCCAGAGCTTTCTGATACCATTTTTCAGCCTCTTCATGATTCCCGACTTGAAACTCCAGATTACCCAGATTGTTCATGGCCAGCGGGAAAACAGGGATATATTCAACCGCTTTCATGAAATGACTGCGCGCTTCTTCAAAGTCACCACGACGGAAGAGGTAATAACCGTAACTGTTGTGAATATCACCATTTTCCGGAGCCTCTTCCAGTGCCTGCATGAAATGGGGGATACTCTCATCATCCCGGTCAAGACCTTGCAACAGGGCGGTCAGGTTATTCAACGCCAGAAGGAAAGCAGGTTTTTGTACCAGAGCCTGTTCATAATAATTCAGTGCTTCCTCCCACTTCTCTTCCTGCTCCGCCAGCTGACCCAGATTGTTATAGGGAAGGGGATTGGCATCGTCAATGGCCAGTGCCTGTTCATAATATTTCCGGGCTTCTTCTCTTCTTCCTTGAGCAGCCAGAAGCAGTGCCAGATTGTTGGGGATCTGAGAGTTCTCCGGACTGTTCTGCAAGGCCTTCAAATAGGAGGCCTCCGCTTCCGTCAAATCCCCTTTCTTTTCGGCCAGCCGGGCCAGGTTGTACCAGGCATATTCATCTTCTTCACGGTTTTTCAAGGCCAGCCGGTATTTTTCTTCCCCTTCATCCAGCTTGCCCAGTTCTACAAGCAGGTTGCCCCAATTGTTGAGGGCCAGAGAGAAATCGGGCGCTATCTCGAGGGCCGCCTCATAATGTGCCATGGCCTCCTCAGGATTCTTCGCGCCGATGATAAGCGCATAATCGTTGTGGGCCCGGGCATCGGAGGGATTCATGGCAAGCGCTTTCTCAAAATAGCCGACGGCCTCGTCATTGCGTTCCTGCGAAACGAGTTCACGGCCAATGAGATAATATAAGTCCTGGTTATCAGGGTCCAGATTCAGCGCTTCTTTGAATCGTGCTTCCGCCGCCGACAGATTGCCTTCCTCGGCCAGGAGCTGACCCATCTTGTACAGGACATAGCCGAATTGCGGGGCTGCACGGAGCGCTTCTTCATAATGGCGCATGGCTTCGCTATTCTTGCCCTGTGCAGCCAGCAGCGCGCCGAGTTCATTATGGGCCCGGGCGTCGGAAGGGTTCAGCTGAAGAGATTGACGGAAATAGGTCTCCGCCTCTTCCTGATTGCCCTGAGCCAGGAGTTCTCGGCCCAGAAGATAACAGATATCCTGATTTTCAGGATCCGCTTCCAAGGTGTCTTTGTAGCGGGCAATGGCTTCTTCTGATCGGCCCATGACAGCCAGTACACGGCCCATTCTGTCCAGTGCATAGGCAAATCCGGGATCGACCTTCAGAGCCGCTTCAAAATGTTCCAGCGCCTGATCAAAATTACCCTGCTCCGCCTGGAACATGCCCATTTCATGATGCGCACGGGCATCCAGCGGATTGAGTTCAATGGCTTTCTGATATTCCGCCTGGGCTTCGTCAACGCGCCGGGCACGGGCGAGCTCTTTGCCCAGAAGGTAGCGGGCATCCTGAAAGGCGGGATCTATACGGACAGCTTCCGAAAAATGGTGGATAGCCTCTTGGGTATTGCCCAGACGGGATAACTCACGACCCAGTGCAGCCTGTGTATATTTCAGTTCTGAATTGAACTCCAGAGCAATGCGGTGCTGTTCAATGGCTTCTTCAAAACGTCCCTGTCGGCTCAGTTCCCGGGCCCATAAATATCGGGCTCCATCCAGTTCCGGGTCTATACGCAAGGCCTCAGCGAAATGACGCAAGGCTTCATCGCGTTGGCCGATCTCAAGCAAATCACGACCCAGAAAGAAGTGTAGATATTTCTGTTCAGAATCCCCTTCAAGCATTCCCCGGAAACGGGCTATCCCTTCATCCACCCGCCCCAGTGCTTTCATGGTCTGGCTGATATGATCGATCACATCACCATAATCGGGTGCCACGGCCAGGGCCGCATCAAAATGTTCAAGAGCCTCCGCATAACGTTCCTGCCCATAACAGAGCATGCCCAGAGAATTCAGCGCCCGGGCATCATAGGGATTCAACTTCAACGCATCGCTGTAGGTCTTTTCCGCCACTTCGACATCGCCCCGTTCTTCCAGAGCCGTGCCCAGAAGAAACCAGAGATCCTGATATTCGGGATCCCGCTCCAAACCGGCCTGATATTGGGCTATGGCTTCATCGGGATAGCCCAGAGCCATGAACTCTCGACCCAGACGCTGGTGCATATAGGCTTTGCCCCGGGCTGTAATGAGAGAGCGTCCTTCTTCAAGGGCCTTTTCAGTCTCGCCACGGCGCAGCCAGGAATCAGCACGCTGATAATGCCAGCGCGAAATATCAGGCTCAACGGGAATCCATTCCACCGAGAAAAAGGCCAGACAGGCCACCAGCGCACCACCGTAGAGCGCAGCTTTGCCATATTCTTTTTTCTGCAGCCATCCGGCAAGACATTGAACACCATATGAACCCAGAAGAATGAGAATGGGCAAAGCGGGCACGCGGGCACGGCCATTGACGAAGAAGGGCAGAAAAGAAAGGAGATAGTAGCCTGTGAAAAAAATCATGAGCCATACAAGAGGCCTGGCTTCCTCGTGGAGCCCATTAAAGCCGCGGCGCAGAAGCTTCCAGAGTAAAAGTGCTGTGCCGGTGGTGAACAGAAGGGCAATCCAACGGAAAGTGGGCAAAAGACGCAAGGGCCAGTAATAGCTCAGTTCCTTTTGAACCACTTTATTGCAGGTGATTTCCACAGGTGTCCAGAGAAGAATCCCCTTTTTCACCATGGCTTTAAGCGTTGCCCCGGGATGACTTCGCATATAATCCCGGGCTTTTTTAGCAAAGATGGAAGAGGCTTCCGTATGGCTCAGCGACTCACGGCCCTGTTCCTTCGCGAGCCCGCGAATGACATTCACATAATCTTTTGCAGCCCATTTGCCCGTCCCTTCCAGTTCCTGCAGGTAGGGGAGCCAGGGGGAGATGCCATCTGATTCTTCATGATTGCCGATGATCAGGTTATGGCCGAAATAAGTGGCAATGGGCACGAACTCGCCGGAAGCCACGTAGTTGCGCACTGTAACGGGGATGATGAGGACAAAAGTACTCACCAGCAGTACGATCCAGGCTGCAGGAAGCACCCACAGCCTCTTTTTGCGCCAGGCGATCCAGCCCAGCCAGAGAGCAACAAAAGGACCGAAGCCCAGAATATTCGGCCGTGCCAGTCCGTAAGCTCCGAACAAGAGCCCCAGCAACATGAGATAGCGGAGTTTGAAATTTTCACTCCACTTCAACAGAAGATAGAAAAGGGCACAGGCCAGAAAAACGAAAATAGCCGGATCGTTGACCTCCCCTTCCCAATAAATGAAAATTCCGTAAACGGCCGCAAAAAAAGCACTCACAAGACCAGCCGCAGAACCGAAAAGATCTTTTCCCAGACGGAAGAGAAGCACAACCGTCGCGAGTCCCAGAAAGATATTGAGCAGACGCGGCGCCAGATAAGAGCCTTGCGTAAAGAAATAAATCACCGTCAGCAGATAACCGTAGCCGGGAGGACGATAGAAAGGGGTCGTACGCAGTTCAGGGTCCGTTTCGCCGGGCCGTTCAGACCAGTCGCCGCTCAGAATCGCACGGGCAAAATGATCCTGAACTTCGGGATCCTGTTGCAGCGCACTGTAATCGGGCGCATGAACCACCTGAGACAAATACCAGAAGCGCAGCAACGCCGCTATGATCAAAATACCCGTGAAAAGCCACAACTCAAGTCGACTGGAGAAAAAAGCTTTCTTCACAACTTCCCCGGGCTTGTCACTGAGAACACTGTCAGCCATTCAGATACACTCCTTCATCGTATAAAGACGAAGCGGTCAATCCTTCGTTGATAGAGGGGGCTTGGTTTAGAGAGCGTAGATAAAGGGAGAGATCACGCCAGCCGATCCGGCATAGAAGAAGAGCAAGCCAAGCAGAATCAGTGAGATAATGATAGGGGCGAGCCAGAATTTTTTGCGCACACGCATAAAGGCCCAGATTTCTTTCAGCAGTTCCATGTCAACTCCTTATGCTATGAATAATTCTATCTGCATTCTGATTTCCTGTCCTTTGAAACCTGAAAAGGCAAAAGAACTTCTCTGGTAGTGTAATTACTTGACTCCATTCATTTCAATACGCCACTATAAGGGATGTCTTTTTATATCCACTGTCAACGGAGTTCCCTGGCCATGCGCATAGTTTCTTCTTTCTGTCTCATTCTTATTCTTCTGGCAGCTTCATTCTGGAGCGTGGCTGAAAACAACAGTCCTCTTGCAAATATGAAGATTGCTTTTCTCACAGCCGATTCATCGCTCGAGGCTATGGGGCTTCACAGTAGAGCCGCCTGGGAATTCCTCGCACAGGAAGGAGTGGGGGAAATACTTTTCAATCATGAAAACAAGAGCTTTATAGACAGCACTGGAACTGTCCGACCTCTCTCTGACTTTGATGTGATCTGGTACCATCAGGGTGATGACGTGCGTGATACAGCCCTTTACAGAGGGGAGCTGCGCGCAGCCATCACCACCTTCATCAAAAGCGGTAAAGGCGCTCTTCTTTCCGGCGGTGCCCTCGAAATGGTGCTTTATCTGGGACTGGACGAATATATACGGCCCCAGAGGCATTATCTCGAAAACTGGCGCGATCCCGCACCCTTGGTCGTGGTGGAGAAGGAACATCCCATCTTTTTCTCACTGCCCGAAAATCTTGAAGAAGTGCCCATGAGTATGGGCGGGTGCCGGGCTGTTGCTGATTTTTACTGGGGAGGTCCCGGAAAAGGAATGGTCCTGGCCAACAGTCCTGCAGGCATACACAGGCCTCTCGTGGAGTATCAGCATGGCCATGGACATCTGCTCACCTTCGGATGGCGTTGGCCTGATTACGCTGATACCGGGAACCCGCACAGAGAAAATCTCTTGACCCTGACCCGCAACATGCTCCAGTACCTGGCCACGCCTTCCAGCTGGAAGCCGATCCGTATCCGCACAGAATTCCCTTATACAACAGATCCCGACTCGGGACAGATCATGCCCGAAAGTTTCACTGCCCTTGAGCGTTCCATCCGCCATCTCCTGGAAGAATACGGCGACGCCTATCCGCAGGGCAAAAGCTTTCTGCGCCGTCTGGGACAAATCAGGACGGCCTTCATCAGCAAGCCGCAAGATACGGCATTGACGGAAGCTTTTATACAGCTCCAGAGGGAAGCGCTTCTCGCCAATCCCTTACTCGACTTCGATGAGGTGATTTTCATCAGACGCAATGTCGGGCAGATGGGCCTGCCCGATAACAGCTATGGCAATGAATACCTGCCTGTGACGGGCTATGACAACTCGCTGCAGGCCCTGTCTCTTTCCGACAACAGCGCCATCCGCACGCTCTTCATCCCCGAGGGTGATGTCTTCATCGGCGATATTGAACTCCATTATGACGCTGAGAAAATACTCCTCTCCCTTCCCGACCTGGCTGGAAAATGGGGGATAGGAGAGGTTGATCTTGCCTCGGCCACCTTGTCCATAATACCCACCATTGAGGACGGGGACATCCATAACTTTGATGCCTGTTATCTTCCAGATGAGCGTATCGTCTTCACCTCCACAGCGCCCATTATCGGTGTGCCCTGTGTGGGCGGCAGATCGCAGGTGACCAATCTCTATCTCCGGGACACGGACGGCTCCATCCGGCGGCTCACCAATGATCAGGATCACAACTGGTGCCCAGCCGTACTCAACGATGGCCGCCTCCTTTATCAGCGTTGGGAATATGCCGATATCGCCCATGCTTTCATGCGGATCTTGTTCTCAGCCAACCCCGACGGATGCCGTCAACTGGAATATTACGGAAGCAATTCCTTCTGGCCCACAGCCATGTTTTATGCCCGAGCCGTACCTGATCATCCCAGCCGTTTCGTTGCCATTGTGGGTGGACACCATGATGCCCACCGTCAGGGTGAACTGGTGCTCTTTGACCCGAGCCTGGGCCGACACGAAGCAGACGGCGTCATACAGCGTATCCCCGGCTATGGCAAAAAAGTGGAGCCTGTCATCCTCGACGGACTCATCTCCACCAGCTGGCCCCGATTCCTTCATCCTTATCCCCTCAGCGACAGTTATTATCTCGTCGCCTGCAAACCCGCCGCGGATGCTCTCTGGGGTATTTATCTCGTTGATCGTTTCGATAATTTCCTGCTCCTCCACGAAGAAGAGGGCTATGCCATGCTGGAGCCGACGGCCTGGAAAAAGACAAAACGGCAGCCCATCATCCCCGACAGCTCTGTGCCCGGCGCAACGGAATCCACCCTGCAGCTCGCCGATATCTATCACGGACCTGGCACGGAAGGTATCCCGGAAGGAGCCGTGAAAAGCCTTCGTGTTATCGGCTATGAATATACCTTCCATGATTTCGGATGTGAGCCTGACCGTGTGGGACTTGACGGCCCCTGGGATGTGCGCCGGATACTCGGAACTGTACCCGTGGAAAAAGACGGCTCCGCCCATTTCACCATCCCAGCCATGACCCCTGTGGCATTGCAGCCTCTCGATGAGGAAGGCAAGGCACTGGCACTCATGCGCAGCTGGATCACCGCAGCACCGGGAGAACTGCTCTCCTGTGCGGGATGTCACGAGCCACAGAACTCAACAGTACCTCCAAAACAAGCGCCCAGTGCTTTCAAACGGCCCCCCGATGCCATCGCCGACTGGTACGGCCCGGCCCGGGGATTTTCCTTCCAACGCGAGATTCAACCTGTGCTGGACGCCCATTGTATCAGCTGTCATGACGGCAAAAAGGATGAGACCATCCCTGATTTCACTGATAAAGCTGTTCAGAAATACGGTTCCGCTTTCCAGCTCCATTTCACACCTTCGTATATGGCATTGCGCAGCTGGGTCCATACGCCTACCCTCGAAAGCGATGCCCACATGTTGCCCTCCCGGGCATTTCACGCCGATACAAGCATGCTCATTCAGATTCTCCGAGACGGGCATTATGGCGTGGAGCTGGATGAGGAGTGTATGGATCGATTCATTACCTGGATTGATCTCAATGCGCCTTTCCATGGGTCCTGGCAGGAATGTGTGGCTTACAGCGAAGAAAAACATGCCGCCGCCATCCATGGTGCCAAGCGTCGCCGGGAATTGCATAAGCGCTATACGGGCATTGACGAAGACTTTGATGCCCTGTCCGAAAAAGCCCGTATCAAGCCTCCCGCCACGCCCGCTGCTGATGATTACACCCGTCCGGACTACGATAACAACGCAGCTGTCAGCTATGACCCGACAAAAGATTCATTGGCCAGCCATAGCAGAACCATCAGGATCAGCCCGGAACTGTCTCTTGACTTTGTATTGATTCGGCCCGGAGAATTCATGCTGGGCTCAGATGCCGGATATGACAACGAGGCACCGGCCAGAAAAGTCACTGTGGACAAGCCTTTCTATATGGGAAAATTTGAAATTTCCAATGCACAGTATGCCTTCTTTGATCCAAACCACGACAGCGGATTGGAAACAGGAGAAGGCTACCAGTTTGGTGATGACGAACGGGGCTTTGCACTCAACCGTCCGGAACAACCTGTCGTCCGTGTTTCCTGGGAAGAGGCCAACGCTTTCTGTCAATGGCTCTCCGAACAGACAGGTATGCACTTCTCACTGCCCACGGAAGAACAATGGGAATATGCCTGCCGAGCGGGAAGCCGTTCCGCTTTCTGGTTCGGCTCTCTCGACACGGATTTTGCGCCCTATGCCAACCTCTCCGATGCGACCCATTACGAAGTGTATTATCCCCATGTGCCGTCCATCCATCCCCCCTGGAGGCCCTCAGAAACACGCTTTAACGATACCTGGCGTGTTTCAGCGCCCATCAATGCCTTCCAAGCCAATCCCTGGGGACTTCACAACATGCACGGCAATGTCGCTGAATGGACTTTGAGCGATTACAACAGTGCCAAATACGCAAATGGGGGAGAGCCGCGCAAGGTCGTCCGTGGCGGTTCCTGGATGGACATTCCCAAACGGGCTCGCTCCGCTTTTCGCCTCCATTATGCCGCCTCTCAACCGGTCCATGATGTGGGATTTCGAGTCATCTGCACCAACCAGCCTTGAGGATTTCACAGCCTTTTTACTCAAAATACCTGTGAATACAGTCTATTCTCAACTACACACTATATTGTGGTATGTCCGGGAAATCATACTTGACTTTGTGGTCTGAAGAGGCTACAATAGATCTCAGTTTGTCCAGTGCGGCCCTGTCTTGGGCGATGGCGTCGCAATGGACAGAAGGAGGAGCTTAGAGCATGAACCCTGTCTTACCCCAGGCCGCCTTGGATGGGCAGCACCCTTACCCTTTCTTTTTTTCAGAAATCGAAAAACGCGATGGAAGAGTTGTATCTTTCGATGCTTCAAAGATCACTGCGGCACTCCTGAAAGCGGGAAAAGCCACAGGTGAATTCGGCGAAGATACAGCGCGTCAACTCACCATGCGTGTCCTCGGACTGTGTCAGCAATGTGAGATTTCTGCCATTCCCACCGTGGAAAGTATCCAGGATGTGGTGGAAGAAGTGCTGCTCATGTCGCCCTTCAAAAAAACCGCCAAGGCCTATATCCTCTACAGAGACCAGCATGCGCGCGTGCGTGAGCTCATCAGCAAAGCCGATGTGGAGCTCATCGATCGTTATCTGGAGCGGCTGGACTGGAAAGTGCGGGAAAACAGCAATATGGCCTATTCCCTCCAGGGCCTTAACAACTATATTTCCAGCGAAGTGAGCAAGACCTATTGGCTCAATAAAATTTATACAAAAGATATCCGGGAAGCCCATGACAGCGGCGACCTCCATATCCATGATCTCGGACTCCTCTCCGTCTACTGTGTCGGTTGGGACTTGCAGGATCTCCTCCGTTCGGGCTTCTGTGGTGCCCCAGGCAAGGCCGAAAGCTCACCACCCAGACATTTCCGCTCCGCTCTCGGCCAAATCGTGAACTTCTTCTATACCTTGCAAGGCGAAGCGGCCGGTGCTCAGGCTTTCAGTAATTTCGATACTCTCCTTGCGCCCTTTATCCGCCATGACAATCTCGATTTTGAGGAGGTCAAGCAGGCCCTTCAGGAATTTGTCTTCAACCTGAACGTGGCCACACGGGTCGGATTCCAGACGCCCTTCACCAACCTGACCATGGACCTGCAGCCGCCTTCCACCCTGGCCAATACACCCATCATCATCGGCGGGGAAAATCAAGATACGGTTTATGGCGATTATCAGCATGAAATGACCCTCCTCAACAGCGCTTTCCTGGAAGTGCTGGCCGAAGGGGACGCCAAGGGACGCGTATTCAGCTTCCCCATTCCAACCTATAATATTACCCCTGACTTCGATTGGGAGCGGCCCGGACTGGATCAGCTCTGGGAAGTCACGGCACGCTATGGCATTCCCTACTTCGCCAATTTCATCAACTCCGACATGTCCGCCGATGACGCAAGAAGCATGTGTTGCCGCCTCCGTCTTGACCTGCGTACCCTCGAAAAGCGGGGGGGAGGCCTCTTCGGTGCCAACCCGCTCACAGGCTCTGTCGGCGTCGTAACCATCAATATGCCTCGCCTCGGATATCTGGCCACTTCCGAAGAAGACTTCTTCAGCCGCCTGGACCGGCTCATGGATCTCGCAAAAGAAAGCCTCGAGACCAAGAGAAAAATTCTTGAAGCTTTTACGGCAAAAAGCCTCTATCCCTATACAAAATTTTATCTCAGAGATGTCTATAAACGTTTCGACTCTTTCTGGCACAACCATTTTTCCACGGTCGGTCTCGTGGGCATGAATGAAGCCTGCCTCAACCTCATCCAAAAAGACATCGGTACAGAAGAGGGAGCTGCCTTCGCCTGTCGCGTCCTGGATCATATGCGCGACAGACTCTCCGAATACCAGGAAGAAACAGGCAGCCTCTATAACCTCGAAGCCACACCCGCCGAGGGCACGGCCTACAGACTGGCCCGCCTCGACCGCCAACAGAACAGCGGCATTCTCTTCGCTAATCATCAGGAAGTGGCCGAAGGCGCCGAACCCTTCTATACCAATTCCACGCAGCTGCCCGTGAATTACACCGATGATATTTTTCAGGTCTTTGACCTGCAGGATGCACTGCAAACACGTTATACCGGCGGGACCGTTCTCCATGTATTCCTCGGTGAAGCGGCCGCTGATCCTCAGGCTGTCAAAGCCTTTGTGAAAAAAGTCTGTGAGAACTATTCCTTGCCCTATTTCACCGTGTCGCCCAGCTTTTCCATCTGTCCCACCCATGGTTACCTCACGGGCGAACATCCCACATGCCCTGACTGCGGCAATGCTACCGAAGTCTATGCACGCATTGTGGGGTACCTCCGTCCCATCAACCAGTGGAACGAAGGGAAACAGGCCGAATTCGAAATTCGCCGCCATTACAGCGTCGAGACACCCGAAACTACAGCCATCTGACACAGCACAGGGCGACTATATGGAAAATTAAAATGATCTTCGGCGGCTACCAACCCTTTTCACTCACTGATTACCCCGGGAAGGTAGCCGCCATTCTTTTCACTCAGGGCTGTAATTTCCGTTGCCCCTTCTGCCATAACACCGAACTCCTGCCCCTGGAAGCATCACCTGAAAAAATCTTCAACAGTGACCAGGCACTCACCCTCCTCAAAAAACGACATGCCCTCCTCGATGCCGTCGTTATCACCGGCGGAGAACCCACCATCCAACCCGATTTATATGATTTCCTCCAACAAGTCCGCACACTCAAACTCAAAATAAAACTCGACACAAACGGCTGCAATCCTCAGTTCCTCGCCATGCTCCTCGATGCCTCCCTCGTTGATTACGTCGCCATGGACATCAAAGCTCCTGAAGAAAAATATGATCTCCTCTCCGGCACCGCTGTCCATTACCCCGCCATCAAAGAAAGTATTACTCTCCTCACCAAGAGCACCATTCCCCACCATTTTCGCACCACCTTCATGCAACCTCTACTCACCCAAAACGACCTCGATACTATCCGTGCCGAGTTGCCTGCAGATGCCCGCTACGTCGTGCAGGAGTATCAAAAAGCCCCATAGGTGACAGTGTCTGTCTCATCCTCATTGTGAATATTCAGTTCACAAGAATTTCACACAAAGCTTTGAATCTGATAGACCCCTCATATTACTCATGGATTGTTGTAAAGGGGCTGAACCCCTGTCAGGAAAGATGGTTTGTAAACTCACATTAAAACCCATAAACTCCCATAAGAGTTTGACCACAATATGGAGGCTTGACCCCATACCTGTATCGGAAGAAAAACTTTCTTTTTATGTCAGAAATATGTATAATATATCTGACGACAGGAAACAAACAAATGAACAGCACAACTGCAAAAATAATGAAGCATATCAACAGTCGCCCGATAGGGGAGCCCTTTTCTTCGCTGGAATGTATGGAAATGGGCAGCCGGGCTGCTGTTGATCAGGCATTGAGTCGCATGACAAAGGCTGGGCATCTCTCGCGAGTTGCTCGTGGCGTATATGTACGACCGAAAATCAGTGCCCATGTGGGCGAAGTTCCACCAGAAGCGTTCAAGGTTGCCGAAACCATTGCCAAACAAATGGGAAACCGGATTCAAGTCAGTGGTGCTGAAGCCGCCAGACGTATGGGGCTAAGCACTCAAGTGCCAACGAGATCAGTTTTCTACACCAACGGTCCCAGCCGTAAGGTAACTTTAGGAAAAATGACTATCATTCTCAAAAAGGTTTCCCCGAGAAAGTTGGCGCTGGCAGGAAGACCGGCTGGCCTGGCACTCACAGCACTTTGGTATCTGGGAAAAGAAGCTGTGACTTCAGAGACAATTATGCAAATAAAAGCCAAAATACCACAGTCTGAATTTGAAGTGCTTTGTTCTTCCCAGCGCTTTATGCCCGGGTGGATGCACGATGTTTTCATAAAATTCAAAAGAGAAGCATATCATGGCTGAGTTTCTTCATCTGTCTTTAGCAGAGCAACATGATATCCTCAATTACATGTCCGTGCAGACAGGACGTACAGCGCAAATCCTCCATAAAGATCTATGGCTCTGCTGGGTATTACGGGAACTTTTTGCCATGGATACCGGAATACACATGGCTTTTAAAGGGGGTACTTCCTTATCCAAGGTTTTCCAGGCAATATCTCGCTTCTCAGAAGATGTGGATATTACTCTTGACTTTCGCGACCTCATTCCAAACCCTGATATTGATATTTTTTCAACCCACACCTCGAAGAGTGCCAAGAAGAATTTCAATAAAAAACTTAAAGCCAAGGCAAAGAACCATATTCTTGAGGTGTTGTATCCCGCCTTATCACAATCTTTTTCAGAGGTGACCAATGGAAAAGGACGCATGGAAGCAGACAAAGACGGTGAAACACTTTGGCTTCACTATCCCGTTCTGACCCAGGAAAATGAAGGGTATATGGGCAACTGGATTCTTGTTGAATTTGGCGGACGAAATACCATTGAGCCCAATGAACCGCATTTTTTAACCACACTTATCAGTGAAGGTCTTCCTGAACTCCAATTTCCTGAAGCCCATGTTATCGTTTTGGCTGCCGAACGAACTTTTTGGGAAAAAGCCACTTTGATCCATGTCGAATGTAATCGACCACAGCGCGGCAACCATCCCAACAGACTCTCCAGGCATTTTTATGACCTTGTCATGCTTTCACGCTGTGAAATTGGACAACACGCATTGACTGACAGGCTACTTCTTGAAGATGTAATTCGACATAAGACTCTCTTTTTTAATTCAAATTATGCTCATTATACCGAATGCCTGGCTGGAAATTTTCGATTAGTTCCTCAAGAACCCTTCCTCAGCCACATAAAACAAGACTATGCCACCATGAGGTCTGCCGGAATGTTCGAAAGTGAAGTGCCAAATTTTGAAGATTTAATTGAGGAGCTCAGAGCAATTCAATTGATCATCAATGAATAAGAAGCTTCTTTAACCTGACTCCAATAGAAAACATACTTCTCAAAGGGCCACAATGTGTAAACAGGAAAGGAGAAGTCATGACAATGAAAGACGCTGAATCATACACTGCCGAAGAAAAGATGGGCATATTACGCAGTCACCTATTAGATCGGATTTCAGTATCGGAGATATGCCAGAAACATGGCTTGCAGCCGGAAGATATTTACCGTTGGCGGGAAGAATTTTTTGAAAACGCCGCCGCGATATTTCAAAATGATACAGAGGCCCAAGAACGTAAAGATCAGGAGCGCATTGATTTTCTTGAGTCCAAGTTACGACGTAAAGAGGAGGTGCTTACGGAACTCAAAGAGGCGCTTGCGACTCTGAAAAAAACACTTGGTGAATCTTAAAGGAGGACTATCGAGAAGATCTCTTTGCCAGTGAAGTCGTTCAGTTTTCCTGATAGCTGATCTCCTTTGAAACATGGATTATCATATCCCTGCATATGGCAACCAAAGTGACATTGTTTACCTACAGCGACAGAGAGAGGAAGACTTATTCCACGAAGTCACACCAAGGAACACTAAAGGACAACATGGGGAACAGGAAGATTTTAATCACGGGAAACAGGTCACACGGCACCACGTAGCCGTAACCAAATGAACTTTTCTAATTGAACCAGGTCAATCACTGAACACATGGAAAAAGACATCTTAACCGAAGAGTTGACACTGACACGACCTTCCTTAGAACTACAGATGAACACTGATTAACACTGATAAATTGAAGACCTTTGATCGCGCAGCCTGGGAACGCCAATTTCCACATTGGCAGGACACCCGGGAAAAGACCATGACTTATGCAGGCATTTGACGGGAGAACAAAGCCTCAGAGTTTACAAAGGTTTTTATCTTATTCCAGGTTAGCAAAAGACCTGTTACCGCATCACTGTTTACAAAATGTCAATGTCATAACACGCTGTCTGCCAATGTGGAAATTGGCGTTCCCAGGAGTGACTCTCAAGGTCTTTCAGGGTTTCCCAAGTCATCATTTGTTCGTGATTGTCGGAAGACAGTTTGCCGAGTCGAGAATCCCACAATATCTTGAAAGTATATGGCTTGCAGAGTCAGCAATATGAACTTCTTCGAAAAAATAATGGAAGTTGACGGGTAGAACATAGAGAAGAGGTACAATGGGGCCTAAAATAGATCTATAATCTTAACACGTCCACTCTGTCTACTTTGCTCAGTGATTCACACAAATGGTCTGACCCCCACCTGAGCCCCTCGCAGATCCGTCCGATCCGTCTGATCCGACCGACTTCCAGAGAAAAGCACTTCCCTGAAGTCTCTTAAAACTTCCAAGACATACCTGCGCCGTGGTCCCGTTCTTTCGACTTTCTTTTTTCCCACGACATGCTCATCCTCAGCCGGAAAGTTTTCCTGGCAACGGTTTTTTTTGAGGTGACCTGATACGGCACAGAGAAGTTCTGCCGAAGCCAAGTCAATATTTACCCCAAATTATCATGCGCTTTCAGCCAATGTGGAAATTGGCGTTCCCAGGAGTGAGTCTCCACGTTTTTCAGGATTTTTACAGACGTTATTGTTTGCCTTGACTTTTCGGGGTATATGGCGCAAACTACTACCTGTTGCTTGACCAGACCATCAACGTCAAAAGGCGAATTACTATGGGCTACCCGACAAAAGTACAGCTCATTAAACGGCAAAGAGGATCAGATCAATACTACATTAATTTTCCTGCGGCTGTAGCTGAAGCCATGGAATTTGAGAAGGGGGAAATTGTGGAATGGATTATTGAGGATAAAGCCAATCTCATCTTACACAGAAGAAATGTGCCGCCTTCCCCAGTGAAAGTCAAGAAAAAGAAACAGTCAGGCTGATAGCGTCTCTTTTTCTCATCTTTGATTGATCAGGTTGCGCTGCATCCATGCTCAAAGACTCTGTCCGGTCTTGCCTTCAGGTTTCAGAGCCTTACCACAAGATTCGTACAGGAATGGGAGCAGGAAGAGTTCTACAAATAAAGCAATATTTTATACTGTTCTATCCTGTACTTGGATTTACTGTTCTGATCCAAAACGCTGCTTGTATGATGCGATTTAAAATAGACTCGCGGCCGCGCCCACCACAGCCTATCCAGGGATGATCTGAGCCGCAGTATTTTCGCAGTGCCCGCCCCAGCTGAGTTCTGATGAGATAATTGATGACCACAACGTCCGCCGTGATGATATGTCTCTTGGCCTTATTGAAATCCAAGCTCCAGTTTGTGTTCCAGCCGGGGAAGAGGAGGGTACATTGGAGGCGTGGATACTGTTCGCGAAGCTCATTCTCAATGGATTCCACATAGGCCTCCTGAGTCTCATTGCCACCGATATACAAAACATTTGCATTCAGTTTTTCTCCTGAAAGCTGTTCCTGCTCCAGTGCTTGCAAATTCTGCTGTTCCAGTCCCACAAGGCACTGATCCAGATCTCTCCAATAGTCCTCTTCTACGCCGTAGCTCTGGATGGTGGTAATGATCTGTCGGGCCTCCTGAATCTGATGTATCTCTCCACCGTCTCTGCATCGATAAAATGCCACGCGCTGCTTGATTCCCGCATTGATCCAATCGCCTTCGCACTCATAAAGCCTGGCCAGAACCGACATGATATCGCTTTCATCCCAAATGGGTTGCAGCACGGGATTGTGTTCCAGAAAAGCGATAAAGAGTTTTCGGCATTCTCTTTCCAACTTCGATTGTATCTCCATGAAGTCCAGTATCTCGCCACAGAGATTTGTCTCTCCCTGTTTTCTGGCTGCATGAAAAAGCGTTTCCAAATCATTCCATTTTTCAAATACGGGTTCTTTTTTGTCTTTAAGCCATTGGAAAAAGGGTTCCTGCAAAACGCCCATATCATAAAGTTCAGCAGACCACAAGGTATTGAAGGCTTCATCCTTCCGCTTCTGAAAGAGTCGCAGTGCCACATCCTCTGTAATCTTGGAGACATCATACATTTTGAGTGCTCCCAAAACTTTTTCCCAGAGCCACATGGGAAATTTGATTGTGTTCTCCAGATTGTGTTCGATGGAATCAATGGCAAACTGCAAATGCGCAGGCTCCGCTGACTCCAGCAGTGCTATACCGAGCATGAGCTTTGTCCAGTCCAGCAGTCCATGTTCCTCATAAATTTCCTGTTTTCTGAGCATGCCTTCCAAGGCGAACTGCAAATGATGGGCACATTTTTCTTCACACTTGCTGGAACCGATGAAATACAAGACTCCCATGCAAAAATGAGCATTGGTAGCCAGCTCACCATGTTCATTTATGGCTTCACTATAATGTGTTTCTCCTTTTTTAAGGGAATAAGCAATAGTCTTTGCATCATCAATATTTTTTTCAGGCAAAATAGATTTCAGCGATTTGAAGCGTCCCGCAATCAGTCCCATATCAGTGTGTGTATTGGCCGCATCTTCGTCCTGCAGTTTATCAACAGCCCACTTGAACAGATCCAGGGCTTTTGTGAAATTCCCTTCCAGCTGTAAGGCCTGACCTTGTTTTCGGCAAATGAGGGGACCATATTGCCTTATGAAGCGGGGATCCAAGCCTCCTTTGCGACTCAATATTTTTGTCAGAACTTCCAGCAACAGGCCCGTTTCAGCCGAAGCTCCACGTCGCAACAGTCTGGCCGCATCCTGATAAACCTGTATCAAAAAGGATTCTCTCTCCTCTGAGGGCATTCCGAAAATGTGATTGTGCAACCACGATCTGAGGAGATCAAATTCCTGATCTTCCAGAAGAATGGGATAAACATGGGGCAGAAGCATGGCACCACACTCATAAGACCGGCTGTGTGCCAATGCATCAACGATTGCCTTCTGTTGCAACAGCATTTCGTGGCATTTTGCGTTGTCGGACCGCCTCAAGAAGCCTAAGAAAGCACCGCAGAAATACCAGTTTCTACGCTCTTCGTTCCCTCCTGAAATATCGTACTGCATTTCTCTTTCGAAGAGAGCGTTAAAATAGCCCCGATGAAAAAAGGAATGTTTTCTTTCAACATTCAGCTCAACCACCTCGTCTATAAGATGCTCGAGTTCTTCTTCAGGCAGGGCATAATCAACCTGAAGAGCGGAGGCAACGGCTGTCTTGATGAGCATACGATCGAGGGTGGTGAAACTGTCTGTTCTTTCCGGTTCTTCCTCTTCTTCTTCAGGCTCCTGTTCAATCAGTTCCTTTTCTTCCAACTGCTCGGAGAGCAAGGCCGCAACATCGACGGAAGCCATAGGGAGTGCATCATGCAAGGGCCGCCACAATTCATCTCTGGAAAATAAGAGGTAACCCACGTACAGAGCCACAAGACGACGATCGTAGCTGTCCAGGAGTTTCAGGATACTGACTTTATACTGCTCGGCATCAGGTGGCGTTGGTTCGTCTTCGATGAGTCCTTTCTCATGAGGGATACCGGCTGCGTCCAGAAAAGCACAGATCATGTCACGATGGTGGGCCAGAAGCCATCCTCGTATGACAGAATCCAAAGAGTGCATGAGGGAAGGCGCGAGAATAAAGCGCTTGAGAAAACGAATTTTATCCGGCAACGGCCGACGCTTCATATACTTGAGACGAAAGTGCAGCCGACGTGAAAGTTCCTGAAGTACCTCTTCCTGAAGTTTCTTGTCTTGGGATTCATCTTGCCAAAACAATTCACAGGCATTCTCCTGTTCCTCTTCAGTCATGCCATTCCAGAGATCTTTCAGTTTCAAGTCATTGTTCTGCATCATCTAAGGCCCCTTTTTGTTTGGATTATATAAAAATAGAGTATTGGATCCTGCTTCTTAATGTATAACATTAGGTTTCATCAGAAAACAAGTGCATCTTTTTGTCAGCCCATACTTCTGTGAAGCCGATAACTTGTCTTCATCCGCCTGTGGCAGTGCATTTGCTGAAAACGGGGCTTGGCAACCTGCTACAAAAAAAGCCATTTTGTCGCGACCGGACCAACACCTCATTTTCTCCCTGATCATGATTATCCGCTCTGATCACTCCCTTTCTGTATTACCGGAAGCGGGACCCGGATCGCCGATGTAAATGAGTCCCGCCCAGAATTTTGGATGTCCTCCGTAACAATCCCGTGCTTCTTCCAAGGCGATTAGTTGAGACTCTCTGAAAGCCTCATAACGCCCCATCCCTTCATCCAACCAGAAAAGGTAGAAATTTTCCATCTGCTCGATGGTATGTTCCATAGGGATTTTCCATTGTGACATGATCATGCTTTTGGCTCCGGCGATGGTGAAAGCGTGCCGCAATCCGGCAACATTCGCACCGCGTGCCACATCTCCAATCGCTGTATTGCAGGCGGCCAATGACACGATTTCCGTGTTCAAAAGATTCAAGCCGGATACTTCATAGGCTGTGAGGCACCCGTCATTGATCGCTATTTCCCTGAAGTCTTCTCCTTTCTCTTCAGGGGGCAGGGCTTGCCATTGCTCTCTGGTGAAATAACAGCTGTTCTGACAATAGATCACCTCAGATGTGGAGACGGATGCTCCGGCCAATGCCAGAAAAGAGCGGAACAAAGGATTTTCGACAGAGTCCAGGAGTCCTCTTTCACTGTGGGGGGTCACTTGAGCCAAGAGACGATTATAGTCTTCAAGTGAAATGCCGTGAGACAGGATCTGTAAAACTTGAGGGGCTTCGCACTGGAAAAGTTTATCTTCCAAAGCATAACGGCCTTCCCATTTATTCAATGAAGAAAAACGCTCTGTTGTAAAGACATTTTGTATGAACTTTGCAGCATCCGGTATGGGACCCAGAGAAGAGAGTCCGAGTCGCAAGGATTGAGACACTCTCGCTCCAGGCTTTATGCTGTTTGTCGGCTGTGCTCTTTCTTTACCATTGTACCAGTTGACCAGTATTTCAGCACGCTCAGAATCTTTCATATACAGATCGGGATCAGAAATAACCGTGGCTGTTTTTCTATGCTTCTCCACCTTGCGTTCATCAGTCAAACGGAGCAACTCCCGGCCACTGTTCAGGTAAATAATCTCATAATCCCCGAGAAGATAAGAGCAGGGGAGCTCGTATGAGTGAGTACTGGGCAATGCCTCAAAAGGCAAAAGAAATAATTCTGCATCAGGCACAATAAAAAGACGTGTCCGATCCCTCAGATAGGGGGTGAGGGGATCAAAAATCAATCTGCGCACTTCAATGGCCGTATCAGCGCATTTTTTTGTATTGCGCAAAATCTTGGACTTGAAGGAATCATTCACTGCAGACCGAAAAGCACCAACTTTCTCGACAATATCCTGCGCTGGTCCCAAATCTATGGCCAGGGGATCTGCAAAACCAGGGTGTACAATAAAAACACCGTATCGCTCTTCTTCACTCTCTTTATCTGATTGAGTATTCAGAAAATGAGTGATATTATCAAATCTTTCGGGTCTGTATTTCACATATTCCAAAAGAACAGCGCCCGGTGAATGGTCACGGAAAATCTCCTTCACTTTCTCAAAACCAATGCGGGGTGGAAGCATCTTTTCGGCGTGAGGCTGTCTTTTTCTGGCCAGTTCGCTGTCCAGCTCAGCAACCAGCCGCTCCTTTGCGTGGTTTGTTCTCTCCGGGCATCCCGATTCCTCAGAGTAGTCTGCGTCCAAAACATCAGAAGCTTTTTGCTGTCGCAGTTCCATCATAGTCTCATAGAGATTTGGGATTTCGCTGTCTTCATAAAAGCCGCGGTGTAAGAATTGTTGTTCATTTTGAAGCACAGACTCGACAAGTCCTTTGTGCATCAAAACAGCTTCCAAACCTGCTTTTCCCGGATTCAGGTGGTGGAAAGACAAGGTGTAGAGGGAATCAGGAATAAGCCAATGCTCTGAAATGAACTGAGCTTTGTCGCTTTCCGATAATTTTGGAAGGTTGGGCATATAGTGTTCATACAATAACTCATGAGCGGAGAGCAGAAACTCTTGCGTTTTTTCCAGGTCTTTTTTTTGAAAGTGAATGAAAGCCGTTATCAACTTGTGGTCTTTTTCCAGAGCGGGATATTCGGGAAACATTTTCTTCAGAAAATCAAGAGACAGAGCTTCAAAGGCTTCATCATATTCTTGCAAACCAGCCAGGACTTTTGCGCGAAGTAAATAAAACGCGGCTCTTGTCTGTTGATCCTCGTTGTATCTTTCAGCCAGTTTCAAAGCCTCATCAATCTCAGTCAAGGCTCTCGAATAGTCTTCCTTGCCAAATAAACACTCGCCACGAGCATATTTAATCTGATACTCAAAGTAGCCTGGATTCTCTTCATGAGCAAGTGTTTTTTCGGAAACCTCCAAAGATTCCAAGGCTTTATCATACTCTTTGTGCGTCCTATAGATTTCCGCCAGATGCAGCTGCGCCTCACCATAGAAGTATCCATGCTCTTCAATTTTAGAAAGGATCTCAACACTATTTTCCAATAACTCAACAGCTTTTTTAAAATCACCTATATATGATTGAGTACGGGCAGCTGAGATTAAAGCGGAGGCATAAAGATCACGATGTTCAGGACAGTCTTTCAGAATTTCCATAGCCTCATGAACCAGGTGCTTCGCTTCCGGGAAACAGCACAATGTGTTTAATATTTCGGCTTCCTCTATGAGAGATTGTGCATATTCTACCGGGTTGAATGAGTATGTATTGAGTGTCTCCTCGGCTGTTTTCGGGTAGTCCTGTCCTGTTTGATGCTTGCCCTGATCTGCTATATTTCTTTGAATTTCACATATCGTATCAGCCTGGGCGGGTTCATCAGAGATCTGCAAAACTTCCCCGTCCGCTTCAAAAGATCGCGTTTTGATGCAGATATTTGCCTCTTCCATCAACTCATGAATTTCGGTGGCCGGCTGCGCCTCTGATTGCTGCTGCTCATCAGAAACTGCGTACTCCTGAGAAACTTCCAATGAATTTTCTGTTGATGTATACCCGTAAGGCTGGCTGCAAAGCTGCAGCAGGAACAAGAGCGATACTGCGGGCCTTAAAAATTGAAGGCGGACTGTTCTCCAAAGTATTTGAAGAGCAGCCCGCCCATAGAAGATTTTCTTTTTAAGCTGATTATTCAAAAAGAATCTGCTTCATTGTTCTGAAAAATGTTTGGTATGCTTCGTCGGCTTCAGCTTCTCCGGGCAAAGGCCAGGCCACCAGTACACCGGGATAATCGCAATGAATGGCATACTCAGGCACTCCGTCTCTGTTCCTGTCGAAAGTCAACACATAGGCCTCTGCAGAATAGGGATGGCATTGCACATTCCCTGTCTTTTCACTGTCCTCAATTGTTATCGCTTCTCGGCCTTCCAGAGAATTCTTAAAGGCTGCGTTCTGTTCAAGTTCCCTTTCAAAATCAGCCTGGCTGCTGTGGATTTTTGCGGAAGCTTTGTTCACCAGATTTGCTATTTCGACCTGGAGAAAACGAAACTCCTGCTGATCCGGATCAAAATCTAAAATGCCTGTAAGACCTGTTGTTTCCCCGGCGAAAACAAAGAAACGGCGGGGTAACACGGTATCTTCGAACTCCAGTGGATCGCAGCTGACAAGATGTTCTCCGTCGGCATTTTCAGAAAACTCAAAGGGAAAATCAAGGTCAAAGTAGAAAAGAGGCGAGAGAGCCGAATCAGTCTGAGTATCCGGCGTGGTCTCCTGGGAAAAGGCCGCAAGAAAGCAATCCAATTCGCCCGATAATGTTGCTGTGGAGAGGCCAGTCGCCAGTCCCGAGTTTTCCGGCAAAAAGTGCTGAACACCGGGAGCATGGAGCAAGGCTATCGCCGCCTCTTCATCTTGAGCCACTCGTGTTGCCACAAAAGCCACCTCATGATCTACCCGCGCCAGCTCCGCATTCTCTTCTCTGGTAAGTAAAGTACGTCGAAGCAGGACTTTTTCCGGTACGACATCCAGAGCAACAAATAAAGAACGTGAGCGATCCAAGAGCACGGCTGTTGAAATAATCTTTCCGCCCGTTGACTCATCTGTTACGGCAAAAAGGTAATATCCCATCCGAATGAGTGCTTCTGTTTCGGTTGAGGGCTGGTAAGAGTAATCGGAGACTGTTCCTAAAGTTGGCGTTTTGCTTATTAATGAAAGCTCCTGCCTGTCCTGATAAGGTTGAAACAAAAAGTCTGCATGCTCCGATCCCTCAAACAGAGGCTGCCAGGTCGATGCCTGGAGTTGAAGCTTTGTGGATAACCGGGCCATCTGCCTGTGTGATGAGTCCGTCACATCAGGAACATGCAGAATGTTGAAAATCAAAAGAGCCAGTGCTGCAACAGCAAGGGCGCCAGCAGGTAAAAGCACCGGCAAGCCAAGAACCCTTTCCTTCAGCGAGGACGCTTTACGGTCTTTCCTTTGATCAGCCGCAGCTTCTTGCTCTATTTCTTCTTGGATTTCAATGTCATCAAGCTGCCAAATGTAGGGGAGCACGCCCAGTTCTTCCACGGCTTCACGGCACTGCGAGCATCTTTCCAGATGAGCAGCCACCTCGGCGCTATCTTCCTTTGAAAGGTTCCCTGTCAAATAATCAAGAATCTTTATTTTATAAGCATCAGAGCATGGGTTCATTGAAGGACCTCCAGAAAATGTTTTTTTTAAATTCTATATTATAAAGTCCAGTTTCACACTAATGCCTTGGGACTTTAAATATTTTACGACTTCGGGCGATACCCGCCAAATTAGATCTGTCATTTCCTTTTTTGTATACCCAAGCACCTTAGCAGAATCGGATACTTTCTTTCCCAATGCCCACGTGAGCAAAATAGCGTCCTGTTCTATTTCTTCGGGCATATCATGCACATAGTTTTTCAAGTGCCAGAGTGCGGCGCGGGACTCAAGGCACGGGGGAGTTTTCGGGGGAGGGGACCCCCTTCTCTTTTTTTTCTTAGATGGTTTTGATGGCTTAACATTTTTCTTGTAAGCGGAAGAGTCAAATCCTCGCGCCTCCAAGAACTCACCTATTTTCTTTCCACCAGACTCTGTCCAGTTGCTGATTGTACCTTGAGAGCAAATCAAAAGTTTGGCTGACCTCTTCACTCCAATTTCGAAAAAATGAAATAACACGACAGCATTCCACTCATCTTCTGTAAGGTCTTGCCTTGCCTCAAGTATCAGACGCAATGTCTCATTGTCTGCTAAAGCTTCTTCGATAATGGTACTTGTGGCAACAATAATATTTCCAGGTGGATCAGGCGAATCAAGTGGTATCTTTACCTTTGACGAACGACATTTCTTAAAATGATCTGAACTTGCATTATTTGAAATTGTGGCGAGCCAGTTTTTAAAGGAAGGAAACCCCTGGTATTTCATTGTGGCAATTCCCTTATATACTTTTTTATCGATCTTGTCATGGACCAATTCCTCACAAATGTGATCATGTTGACGTTCAGTAAACTTGTCTAAAATAATTGTCTTTATATAAGGCTTAAAATTATCTAACAGATGGAACCGAGCATCCTTAGTAAGAGGGTCTTCCTTATCGCCCTGGCACAGCTCTACGACCAATTCCAAAGCATCACGATCATCCAAACGAAGACGACGGGACACCTCATCAAAGATTTTCTCTTGATCTCTGCCTCCTTTTTTAATCCGATCAATCAGTTCTTGGCTATCCAGTTTCGTGTAATCAATTTTATCAGCCATCGCCGTACTCCCTATTAAGAATAAAAGAACAGATACAGCTGCAAATGGATAGAGCTGCATTCGAGCTATTGTAATATGATAGAAAGAATAAATCAAGGTTTATATGAAACAATATGAGTATTTACCATGAAAAACTTTTATTTTTAAAATAAAGAAGTATAAGAGTGTTTATAATAAGCAACACTGGCATTGGATAAACTGTTACAACTCACAAAGGAGTATTGCAAAATAAATTGTTTTCAAAGCTTCCAGAGCTCAGGGCGCAAAGGCTGGAAAGGGAGACGGTCCCGCCTTTGTCTTTGCCCTGTTTTGAGAGATTCTTTGGATTTTCCTGCTCTTTTTCTTTCCCTCTCTCAACAACTTAAAGAACGATGAAAAAGGGGAAGAGGCGCACTGCGAAACCTATACAAGGTAATAATTGATTAAGAGCACAGTTGAATAGCTTTCGAAAAAGGCGCCAAATGTCAGGATTTTTGCCCCTTAATTATCAAATTAGAATCTTTGATTTAATAAAACACTCTGATATTTTTCTTTATATCACAAAATAAATTGCAAATTTTTAAAAAAATCCGTCAAACTTCCGTTTATACTTAATAGAACTGACAGTTGCGGCATTTTTACAACCCAAAAAGGAACATTATCATGAAACACAAACGCTTCTTATCACTTCTTCTGGTCAGCATTGTTTTTGTCGGGCTATTCCTGACAGGTAATGCCCTTGCTGCTCCGAGACTTGCTCAGGTCTCTAAAGGCTTCACGAATGCTCAAAACCTATCCTCGGGTCATGTGGCAACGCTGAGAAACTGTGATCGCAACCGCATCATACAAAACAGCACTAAAGTAATAAACCACGATTTCACCTCAGCTAACAGGTATGCCCATCTTAATTTGGATGTTGCGAAAGTGCAGTCTAATAACATACCCACTGATGGACTTAAGGTATTTGCAGAAGTCAAAGAAAAAAGAATTGCGGAAATTGCCATACAAAGCTCTGGTTTCAATGCCAGCACGTTCAGAGCTTCGAGGATACTCTGCGGAGCGGGTCCCGGTCCTGATCCCGACCCTCCTTATTTCCCGCTTTTACTCCCTCTTCTCGATACTGACGAAATTTTGCGTCGCATCTCTCCGGAAGGGTTGGAAAGATTGGAAAGGGAAAAGGGCCGCAACAGAGTGATTACAGGGTGGTAATCGATTAAAGACACAGTTGAATAGCTTTCGAAATAAGGGCGCAAGCCTTCCGGGTTTGCGCCCTGTCAGGGTTCAAATCTCATTCGTCAATCATGAATCCTTTAGAATGACATTAGATTGATATTTCCCGTTAGACATACTGAAAACAACCTGTTTATAAAAAAAAAGTCCATTTTTCCGTTTATAATAGTAGAATAGATGGTGAACACACTTTTCCAAGCCACAAAGGAACACTAACATGAAACAATGGAGATTGATTACATTCGGTCTTGTCGCAGTTCTGCTGGTCGGTATTTTTCTGTTTTCCAACATTGTAGCGGGTTCCTATGCGAGGACTTCCTTTACTACGTGCCAGATGAAAGGTCCCTACACATTCAAGCCGTCCTACACATTCAAGCACCTTCCTCTCCATACTCCCATTTATCAGCAACCGAGAGAGATATACAAGCCCAACAGCAGCTTATGGAATCAAAAGAGTCTGTTGGATCAGCAAAGGCCACTGGGAACAGTGCCTAAACCCATGACTTTTGATACATCAGAACTCAGGAATAATCCCCTCAAAAATTTTTCCGAAACCAGGGTGGATAGTTTCAAAATAGAGCTTGAAAAATTAACAAGTCGAGAGTCCGAGACTCTTGGTAAATCCGAAGAGACTGATGTTGTGGACCCTGAAAGGAAAAACTCTGAAAAGAATACCACAGCAGACTCATCTTCCGAGGAAGAGGACGAGGACGGGAAAGAGGATGACAGATATAATCCTCCGCCGCCTCCCTTGCCGCCGCGCCCGCCTCTCATTGACCCCAAGGTCCTTATCGATCGTCCTGAAGGTGAAGTCGGGCACTTATACTTTGAAAAAGATCTCAACGAATAATTCTGTAAAGAATGTTGAAATGAAATTTTTAGAAACTCTTATAAAACATATGATTAGGGGCCAAAGGCTCCTCCCTTTGGCCCCTCACATATTTGACAGCGATTGGGGCATTTACTTTAAGGAATCGCACCTTGTTGATCCTGCTTTGCCATGCACAAAGACAAAAACTTCTATCATGCTGAAGGGGCTTGTCACTCCGGGCCATCTCTGTCTATCCTTTTTTTTCCTTGCGGGGTTGGAAAAAAAAGATTGTTGGAGAAAACAAAGAAGTCCTTATGGGACACAATTTCCCGTGTCTGAATACACTGAAAAACAGAATTCAGCCGTCGGTCTGAACCGGCAATATTCTGAACACCTTTCCTCTCCAAAGTAAAAGGAAGCAGTCCATTCTTCTGCTCAACCTGCGGTTATATAGGGACAAGACCGGAAATAGTGGGTATCAATGCACAAAGAAAGAGAGTGTTGAAAATGAAAACTACTTGCAACAAGTACAGAATCGAGATTCTGGATTATTTGACTGGCAATCTTTCGCCCGAAGAAGCAAAGCCTGTGGCGACACATATTGCCTCCTGTCCGGATTGCCAGAATGATATCAATGACTTGGGTATACTCCCTTATTTGTTCTTGCTTGATGACGATAAAATCGGCGTAGAAATTTTTCAGGCCCAAAGCAAGTTTCAAGCGGAACAGGAGGCTGCACGATCAGAAGAGCTTGTCAAAGACAGCCAGGAAGAATACGCTCGCCCGAGCTTTTCGCGTTTCTTTTCCCTTCGTGCTCTGATTTCTATGGGAGTGGCGGCTGCAATACTGCTTGTTGTTGCAGGTGGCTTGTTGTACCGCTCCGACAGAAGTGAAGTTGCCCTGGATCTGGCCCGGTCTCCGATGACAGAAAAGCCGGTCCTGTCGAGCGGGTCAGCTTTTTTTCAACAGTTGAGTTCAGCAAAGGATTTGTTCAGAAGCTATGAACAGAAAACACATTATCTGACACAGACAGCCACTCTGGGTTCTTTGGAAAATGAACTCTTTTCGCCATTGACGGAGACAGAAGGGAAGATCAGACAGGGCTCTTATCTCTTTGCCGTTCAATCCAGCGAAGGAGAATTCCTGTCCACAGCGGCTTTACTGGCAAGAAAGGAAGAACTCCTCCTCTGTCTGGATCCTGTATCCGATCTGGTGCTGCTTCGCTCTGTGACCATTACCAGAGAACATAATACAGATCCTGAAACAACACGAATCAATGATGAATTGACTTTGATGGCACATAAAGTCTCTGAAAATGAAAGGGAAGGTATTTCTTTGCTGTACGCTCCAGGAATCAGTGCAGTGCTGCCTCCGGACGACAATCTGGCCACTGGTCTGGAAGCTGCAAATCTCCAGGGCACTCAGGAGTGTTTTATTGCCGCTTTCCACAGTATAAAAAAAGGAACGAGTAACGGCGATCCCGCGCCTCCTTTCTATTTCGATAACAGCCTGCCCCTTCAGTTTCAACAGACTGAAGAGCTGAGCTATACCCTGAGCTGTGAAGAAGAGATGGATACAGAGATGCCGTCGCGTCTCTTCCTTTTCGCAGGCGAAACAACGGGCCTTACAGGAATTCTGGATTGGTCTCCTGACAAACAGAACTTGAGACTCCTGACAGTGGAAATTCAGGAACTCTTGAGAGATAGCGATGCAGTGCGGGAAATAAAACAGACTGAATATCTCTCCAACAGGAAAGAAATACTGGCACTGGCGAATCCCGAAAGAGAAACAACGATTTTGCGTTTAACTCTGCAGGACAAGCAAGAGCTTTTGGTTCATACCCTCTCTCAAGAGGCGGTTGTACTCCATTTCCCCGGAAAAGACGATCAGGCGTACGCCATACATTCAGCGCTGCCAGGAGCCTTGATTGCCCAGCCTCTCTCACAGGAAAGTGCTTATGACGATACAGTCCATCAGATTTTTTCAGACCTCCGACAACTCGTTGCGCCTGCTGGTGAGAAAGGTCATGCCCCTTCCTGAAGCTTTCCTCTCTCCAAAGATCTGTCCGACCGTGCTTTTTTTTGTTTGCCATCAGGCATAGGACTGAAGTTGTCTTCGGAAGATATAAGACGATTATCAGAGCTGTCTCGGGGTGCCTGAAAAGCAGGTGAATCATCAGGCGCAACTCTACCAGCCACTTTCATCACGGCAAACAGGAGCCGGAGCGAAATTGAAAAGCCTTATTTTTCGGTCGCCTTTCCGGGATCACCGATATAAATAAAGCCAGCCCAATACCAGGGATGGCTGAATGCGTTTTGCCGGGTTGATTCGAGAATAGCAAGCTGTGATTCTTTGAAGGCGTCGTAACGGCTGAAACCCTCATCCAGCCATAAATCATAAAACAAGTCCATTTGCCGCATGGAATTATCAACAGGGACCTCCCATTGCGCCATGATCATGCTGTGGGCACCGGCCGCTGTAAAGGCACGACGCAATCCGGCAACACTGGTGCCGGCACCCACTTCGCCTACAGCCGTATTGCAGGCCGTCAGGGCGACCAGCTCCGTTTTTCGCAGGTTCAACCCCGATACTTCATAGGCCGTCAGACGACCATCGTTGAGAGGGATAGAAAGATATTCATCTTCCTCTTCTGCAGGTTCCCGAGCCAGCCATTCTTCTGCAGTAAAATATTGCTCACCAGAACGGTAGATATGCCCTGAGGTCAGTACAGCAGCTCCGGCAAGAGCAAGAAAAGAGCGCATGAGAGGGTCTTCAAAACTTTGAGAGGCCTGGTTCAAATCGCTTGACAGGCGCAGAGGACTATCCTTTTGCAGGTATTCCGGTACGGGCAAAAAGACACCATGGCTGAGGATCTGCAGAATCTGCGGTGCTTCCTCCTGGTTCAATATGCATTCTTCCAGAGCGGCTGTGCCTTCCAGAAGATTGACACTGGAAAAACGCTGCTCTTTGAGAAGCTTTGCAACAAAGTCTTCTGCGCCATCTATGGGTTTCAAAAGGTTAAGGACATCATCCACAGGGATGCTTTCTCCGCCACCCATAGTAGCCTCAAGATCTTCTGAGGTCTTTTCCTTTCCCCTCTCAGAGACCGGGCGAGTGGGGGAGAGCTCCTCCAGAGATGGTTGCAGATCTTTAGCATTCATCCACTGTACGACTTTTTCCAATCGATCAGAAGCCTTCATGTTCAAACTGGGATTGGAGACAATGGTGGCGGATTTCTTCTCATCTCTGCTTTGAGGACGTTTCGCCATAGGCACAAGATCCCGACCCGTGTTCAAATAAATAAAGTCGAATTCTTCCAGAAGATAGCGGGGGAGAGCCCGATTTTCACCGTCCAGAGGCATGGCTTCAAAGGGCAAAAGAAAAAGGTCTGCATCAGGAGCAATGAAAAGTCGGGTTCGCGGAGAAAGATATTCCTCCACAGGATCGAAGATGAGACGACGTAAAGCCTGACCGGCTTCAAAGCATTTTCTGGCGGCCCGGTGTTTTTTATTTTCATCATAGTTCTTCAAACCGATGATTGTTTTACGAAATGTTTCAACAGCGTCTTCAATGATGTCCGCCGAACCCAAGTCGACTGCAACAGGCTCTTCAGACTCTGAAGTCAGCACAAAGACACCATAGCGCGCTGCACCAGGCTGGTCCGTCACAAAATCCATCTCCTCATATTTCACGTATTCCAGCAGCGCCGAAGGAGAATACAGACGAGCCAGAGCTTTCCATATCTCGCTTATATCCACAGGAACCAGTTTCATTTCCAGGGCAAAGTCCCGGTTATGAGAGATCAGGTGCTCTAATCTCATCGGGATCCAGTTGTTCAGTTCTTTCAGCCGCTCTTCATTTCTTTTGTCAGAAAGGAATTCTTCTGTTTCTTCCGGCTTCAATAATCGCTCTCTCAATACATGGGTCAGAAGGGATTTCTCTCTGAGCCATTGCTGCAACTCTTCATATTTCTTTGTCCAGTCGGGACCAGCCATCTCCAGAAAAAAAGACTGTTCCTGTTGCGTGGCCCATTCCACAAGACCCTTGTGCAAGAGTGCGACATCAAGGCCCTTCTGAGCAGCCAATTCCACGCCTTCTCCCTGGAGGAAGGACAGGGTATAAAGATATCTGGGGATCTTATAAAGATCTTTGAGAAAAGTCTTTTTGTTGTCTTCAGTGAGCCTGGGCAACACAGGCACATGCCAGGACCACATGTCTGAAAGTCCTTGATATATATAATCCAAACCCAGATCCCAGGCATCCTGGCATGCATGAACCTGCCCGATATTCACCAGGCATGAAGCCTGATGCTTTTCTGTGTTTGGCAAGGAACGATACATTCCCAATGAATCTTCAAGTTGCTCCAGAGCTTTGTCATAATGGCGGAGATCATGGAACATAACGCCCAGGTTATTCAGGCAATTAGCTTGCCCTGTTTCACCATCGGGCTGAATGAAAAAGAGCTGGAAGGCTTCTTTATAAAGGGGCTCCGCTTCCTCAGATCGCTGAAGCCTCCGAAGAGTATTACCTGTGCAGCCCAGACATGCGGCCTGATTTGTTTCCGTATTCGGCACAGAGCGGTAGTTTTCAAGAGCATGCTTAAAGTATTCCAGGGCTTCGTCATATTGACGGAGGTCATAGAGTACTGCAGCCAGGTTATACAGGCATCTGGCCTTGTCAACTTCCGTATTTTGAAACCTCCTGTAATGCTGCAATGCCTCTTTGATCTTCTTCAGGGCTTCATTATCTCTATGGAGATCACGAAGTACTGAAGCCATATTATTGAGACTCGCGGCCTGATTCATTTCCGTATTTGGCACGGAGCGACACAGTTTTATGGCTTTTTCGTAATGTTCCAAAGCTTCATCATACCGGCGCACATCACCCAGCACATTCCCTGTGTTATGCAGACATATGGCCTGATCTGTTTCTGTATTTTGCACGGAAGCGTAGATTCCACGGGCCAGTTCATATTGTTTCAACGCATCATCATAACGTTGGAGGACATAGAGTGCCGTGCCGATGTTGTTACAGCACCTGGCTTGATCCGCTTCTGTATATGGTATCGAGCGGTAAAGCTCCAATGCCTGATTCAAATATTCCAGCGCTTCTCCGTGGTATTGGAGGTATTGGAGGGTATTGGCCATGCCGATAAGGGTTGTGGCTTGCTCTGTTTCTGTATGGGGTAAAGCCTCATAAATTTGCCAGGCCGCTTCGTAATCTTCCAGAGCTTCGTCATATTGACGGAGATAAAGACGAACTTCACCCATGTTAATAAGGCATGCCGCTTCACCTGTTTGGGCATTTGGCAACAATTGATATAGCTGTGACGCCTGTTCATATTGTTCCAGAGCTTCATCATAACAACGTTTATTTTTGAAAACAGAAGCTATGTTAATGAGACATGCGGCCTCATCGATTACCGCATTTGGCAAGGAGTGATAAAGCTGTAATGCCTGTTCATATTGCTCCTGTGCTTCATCAAAGCGGTTCTGATATTGGAGGGTATTTCCAATGTTGGTAAGGCACATGGCCCGCTCCACCTCTGTATTTGTCTCTGTGTGGAGAAGTTGTAAAGCCTCTTCATAATCCTCCAGGGCTTCGTCATAGCGGCGCATGTGTTGAAGCACATTGCCCTTATTATTGAGGCATTTGGATTTATCTGTTTTACGCTCGGGTTTTAACTCGTAGAGTTCCAGTGCCTTCACAAAGTACTTTAAAGCCTCGCCATAATGATGGTACAGTCGCAGGGTATTACCTATATTGTTAAGGCACATGGCCTGATCTGTTTCCGTATTTCTTTGTGATTGGAAAGCTTGTAATGCCCCTTCGTAGTGGTTGACCGCCTCCTTATAACGGCGCAATGCTTGCAGCGTATTTCCCATCACATTGAGACAATTGGCTTGGTCCATAGCCGTATTCGGAAGCTGGCTGTAGAGTTGCAAAGCTTTATCATAATGATTGAAAGCTTTGTCGAACAGTCTGAGTTTTTCCTGTATAAAGCCCATGTTATACAGGCATTGGGCCTGCTCTCTTTCAGTCCCTGTTTGCGTGTGAAGGAGCGACAATGCCTCTGCGTAGTGTTCAAACGCTTCGTCCGGACGGTGACAATCTTGAAGCATATGAGCCATAGCAGACAGACAATGAACCTCCTCCAGTGTGCTGTCAGATTGTTCGCGACAAAGAAACATTGCCTTTCTGTAGTGCTCCAAAGCATCATCGACTCGGCCCGAAGCTTGCAGTGTATCGCCCATTTTATTGAAACACAGGATTTGGCTGCTTTCGGTACCAGGCCGGGCTTGAAGGAGTTTCAAAGCCTCATTGAAGCATTCCATAGCTTGGTCAGAACGATCGAGAACATTGTGTATGTCACCACAGGCTCCCAGACACATGGCTTGTTCTAATTCTCTGTCCGGTTGCGAGCGACACAGTGACGCCAGTTCTTCATATTGCTCCAGAGCTTCTTCGAAATGACCAAGCTGCTGCAGTACAGAGCCCATTTTGCTGAGACATTTGATCTGATATTCTTCTGCATGAGCTCGATTTCGAAAGAGTGCCAATACCTGTTCGCAGCAATCCAATGCGGCCTCATTCTTCTGCATCAAAGAAAGCACATCGGCCGTGAGCAGGAGACACTCGGCCTGCATAATTACATTCCCCTCCCTTTCAAAGCATTGCGCTGTTTTATCCAAATAATCCAGTGCTCTTTCCAAGTCACTTTCCTGCAAAGCATTCAAGGCCTGGTCGAAGAGCGTTTCGCAAGCATACTCTTGTGGTTCTTCGCCATGAGCGAGCAGAAAGAGGCTTCCCATAATGAGTAAGAGAAAAGAGGTATTAAAGCCGATGCGGATCAACCCCGTTCCATGCCAACGTCCGTCGGAAACAATCGGTGGTACCGGCATAGCCAAGTCTCCCTCTGTTGAATTCTTTTCCCACGTGTTACACCATGGTGCGTAGTGTTGTTTGCCGAGAAATTTTAAACTATCATCTGCTACGGTTATTTATCATACCAAAACATCCTTGTCCAAATGAGCTTTTCTTGGACAGACAAATGCAACGATCAGTCAACCTGATTCTGGGAAGCGGAAAAATGAAGACAAAACCTGCCCAAAATACCAATGAATTCAACAAATGACTTGCACAGGCTTCATACCTTTATATTTGCATCGTCTTTCCTTTAGTGTGACTTCGTGTAACTTCGTGGAAGAAAAGAAAAGGCAGACTATAAAAATTCTTCATCCTTGTCCAAATGAGCTTTTCTTGGACAGGCTCGTTCCATGTGTTGAGCACCCGAAAAAGCTTGTCTTTATGGCATTGTGTGGCTGTAGAACGGTCTTACTT
>JAAYJV010000111.1 GCA_012522755.1 Candidatus Hydrogenedens sp. | reverse complement strand
GAAGACAAAACCTGCCCAAAATACCAATGAATTCAACAAATGACCTGAACAGGCTTCATGCCTTTATATTTGCATCGTCTTTCCTTTAGTGTGACTTCGTGTAACTTCGTGGAAGAAAAGAAAAGGCAGACTATAAAAATTCATTCTTGTCCAAATCAACTTTTCTTGGACAGGCAAATGCAACGATCAGTCAACCTGATCCTGGAAATCGGGAAAATGAAGACAAAATCTGCCCAAAATATCAATGAATTCAACTGTGTGGATTCGATGGTGTCCTTAATTTGGACACCAGTGATTTCAAATGAAGATTTCGTTTCCTTTGTGTAGAGCCAGCTCAGTGCCCGCCGCAGCAGTGCAAGCGGGTAGGCCGATACAATTTGACGGCTCTTACCAGCCAGATCAGCACTTTCAAAGTCTCTGAGAGTCTGAGTGCGCCGGATCAAAGGGCAGAACCGGCTGTTACCCGTGAGATTGTCATTGACCCGGTGGCGGCGGCTTGGACGTGCCGGGGCCGTGTAGTAATCATTTGGATCCAGCAAATCTATGTAGTTGCCCTGTTTTGCATCATCCAGGGACAGCAATTTGCCGGTCATGAATTCGTAGAGAAACCAAAGACGGCGCGCATACTTGCCGGTCGGTTTGGACAGGACATATGCCGCCAGTTCTTCTACCTGAACCTTCTCAAAAAATGCGGCCAAAATGGCCAGATTCATACCATCATATTTCAGCGCGAATTCGATGTGGTCGACCCACCTGTCTCCAGGCCAGTATGCCAGGGGAAAAAACTCGTTGACCGAGCTTTCCACAATTTCAGTACGGCGCCGAGAAGACTCAGCCACGAAGGAGCAGTGCCAATTGGGGATGACCTCCAACCCGAAGATGTCGATGATCGCTGCGTATCCTGCAGGTCTCGAGTCTTGTCTCTCTTGATGTTTATCCATGGCCATTCACTCCAAGAAACGATTATGCCGTCATTATTATCATTATATTACAGGAATTGCAAGCAAAAACGTTTATAAAAAACGCCTGTACGGGAGAAACATATATAAAATCGTTGTAACATCGAGATTTTGATCAGATATAAGCCAATCTGGAGATAAACAGATACAAAGGCCTGCGTAAGTTTATTTCACAGGCCTGTATTTTCTTCTTCACAGCCTTTATTTACAGGCATAAAGGCTCAGTGGAGGTGTATACAGCAAATCTTTCGACTCGGGATCTTCCTCATGCTTCCGGGAGTTGGTTGACTGAGATGGTACCTGCGTGGATTACAGACTTTCCAAATCAAGACTCGAATGTCCGGACATCCTCCTTCTACAAGCTCTCTGATGCCCATCCCCGGGCTGCACCGGCTTCGGCCAGCTCCGCATTCTCCGTAACCACCAGTGTCTGCCAGTGAGCGGGCAATGCTTCGAGGAGGCCGTAGAAGTCCTGGGACTCCAAAGGCGGAGTCTGCTGTTGCAGTGCCGCATCAACGATGAATTGTCTGCGCTTTTCTTCACCGGCCAGAACCAGTGCCGCGGCGATTTTAACAGCCGTATAGATCAGGAGAGGCGCGGGCTCTTCTTGGTCTGCTGTTACTTCCGTTGCAATGCAAGCCCGCCCTTCGGGAGTAATGCTCAACTGCACGAGCACATCGCATTGGATGGATTGAAGCAATTCGCTTGCTTTCGCGGCAATGCGTCCGCAGCGTTCGGGCCGTCCTGTAAGCAGAGCCTCCTGAATGAGCGATACTGTCAGTGCTCCTGCGCTGATCAACTGCTGGGCTGTCTCCAGTGAACTGTGAGTGCAAGTGAGTTCTTCATCGATGATTCCCGGGAGCCGCTCTTCAGTGGTGAGTCGGCTGTATCTTGTCCAGCCATCCAGCCACTGTTGTCTGGTGGCCGTGTATTCTTTTTCCACACGGCTGAGGGTTGAGCTGAGCTGTCGCAACGGGCCCTCCCCCTCTTCAGCGGCCAGTTCTTCGGGAAGCAGCAGTTCGCCATTGACCCGGGTAGTCCCCTGCAGATATCTGTCCTTTTGCGCCCTGAGCTCCTCAATCTCTTTTTGAATGGTTCTGAATTCCGCACCCAGTTCTCCGGCCTCCCGTGCAATCTCCAGACTCGGGAAATCCAATTTTTCCAGCAGTTCCTCACGCTGTTTTTCATAGCGGCTCTGCTGTTCTTTTTCATTTTCCAAGCGTTCTTCCAGCTTCTGCTTTTGCCTGGCCAGCAGATCACTTTTATCGAGAGAGCTTTCTGCATCTTCCAGATACGAACGGAAATTGGTGCACAGATCATCCAATTCGGAATACAGGGATTCCTGCGAGAATCCGGCCTCACGCATGAGTGTGCGGAGCTCTTCTTCGTGTTGATCATATTTTTTCTGACAGTTATTTTTTTCTGTTTCGAAATAGGACTTGCGGGCAAAGAGGGTCTGCCGCAGATTCTGTCTGTCTGTGAGATTTCGTTTCAGATCTTTGTGGCGGTGATATTTGGCTATGGCGCTGGTCACACAGGAATCCATGGCTGCGGCGCTTTCCGGCATTTCATCGACCTGCGAAAGGGTTTCGCAAAGACGCTCCAAAAGGGCCGGTATACGCTCTTCGCTTTCGGCAAGCAGTGCCTGCTCCTGGGCGAGCTCTTCGGCTGTTATGCGTATTTTCTTCGACAGTTCCTTGTGCCTGTCGTAGCGAGCCTCCAACTCCCGGGGAGTCTGACACCCCAGGCGAACCATCAACTCTTCAATATGCGTATCTTTATGTTCCATAGTCGCCTGAAGCAGATCGAGTTCCCCGTGATCTTCGGCTATAATCTGGTTGAGTCGTTGAACCTGGCGATGGGCAAAGACGGCTTGCAGGAAAAATATCAGAAAACTCCCGAAGACAGCAGCGGCCACCAGGAGGAGCGGCGGATTGCCACGAATGAAGAAGGCGGCCAGAGCGGCACAGGTCAATATGAAACATCCTATGGCAATCCACTGCTGGCCTTTCTGGAAATCAAGTTTTTCATCCCGGAGATTCTGTTTTTCCTCCACTTCTTCCGAGACCTGGGGATACCTGGCTTTGGCGGCTTTTCGTTTCTGTTGGTTTTCCACCATTACAGCTGTAAAATCTCCGGCTTGCTCAAAGACAGGACCGTCCGTATCCCAAAGGCGTTGCAAGTGTTCCAGTTCATCCTCCAGGCGGACACAACGCTGCGCCTCCCGTTCCTGACTGCTCATAGCGCTTTTGAAAGACTGAAGCAGTTGATTGAGCAAATCTATGGGACTGGCGGAGATTCTTGAGAAATCGGGAAGAGCGTTTATCTCGCTTTGTGCCTGGGCGATAAGCTCATCTTCTTTCTGAATCTGCTGGAAAATCTCTTCCAGACGCGCCTCGTTTTCGGCAATTTTACCGACAAGCTGTCGCATTACACGTTCGAGGGCGTTGGGAAAGGTGGGAGGCGGGGTTCGTTCTTCAGAAGAAGTGCCGGGCAGGAGCTTTATCTCGTCACGGATAACCTCCAGTTCCATCGTGGTTTTTTCCAATTGGCGGCGTGCTGTTTCCACCAGAGTCGTCATGCGGTTGAGCTCGGCCATCTGATCGGAATCGAGGCGACGCGCAGAGTCCAGAGAGTCCCTCTTCGCTTCCAGATCGCTGATCTGCGATTCCACACGATCAAGCCCCTGACGGGTAAGATCATCCACCTGCTGTTGAAGTTCCTGACGGCGCAGTTCCAGGGTATCCATACGCTCCCGGCTCTCTTTCAAGGCGGTTGCCAGAGAAAGGAGTTCGGGGCGCTCGGCGCAGGCTTCTTTTTTCTCCGCAGCGAGGCGATGAGTTTTTTCCTTCAAGGTGGTGAGAAAGGTTCCCGGTCGGTTTCCCCGGCCCAGAGACACGGCCATTTCATCGAGAGCATGAACAGCTTCTGACAGACTGCGGCTTTTATCGCCCGTGTCAATAAGGGGAGCCAGTTCTACCGCAAGAAGGGGCTCTCCCTCTGCTTGCGCCTGTATGGCATCACCGAGAGAGAGATGAAAAAGGTCCCGACCGCTGGGGAAAGGAGGGATACCAGTCTGCGATGAGGCAACTTCACTGTCAAATTGTCCTTCTTCCGGGAAGAGGCTCTCAGCTTCCGGAGGATTGGCCGGGCGACCATAATCCAGACGGACGGTGCTGTAACCTGGCAAGGCAAGAGTCAGCGGTCCTTCCGGTGAGCTGTCTTCCGGAAGGGGTCTCAGCCGATGCATGTCCGTACTGAGCATACGTGCCGCTTCGGAAGACGAACAGTGGAGCACACAACGCCTGTGATCCACGGAATGGGTGGTCATGGTACGTTTTTCCGGATGAAGATAAGAAAGGGCATTCAAAATCATCGTTCACCAAATTCCTCTTCTTTCAAGGGGGAAGAAGATTCATACACTGCTTTAACAAGCAAATGCAGACTCATTTCCAGACGCTTTTTTTCTTCCAGGGCGGAGCAATCCCTGATACGATCCAGCAGTTGCCCGGCCACCTCGCGGGTGAGCGTATCCGCTCCGGTCAGTTCCAGGCTGGCGGAATCCAGCTCGGAGAGGTCTTCCACGTGAAGAAATTGAACTTTCGAGCGAAAGTGCTTTGTAAAAGCGGCCAGATGTGCAATGTCACGCCAGCTTTTCCGGCCTTGAATCTGCAGATGAAGCAATACACGCTTGAGGTTTGCCGTGGACAAAGCCAGTATTTCTCCGTTGCTTTCTTCCAGAGCCATGAGATCGGCTGCATCAATGGTCCGTTTTTCGAAAATAAGTGATGAGGAAGAAATCGTGTCCATACTGTGTCTGAAACGTCCGTCGGCTTCCTGTATGATTTCCACCTTGTACATATATTTTTCGCCACAATCTTTGAAGGACAGTGCCTGAGGATCGCTCACAACGGAAGACATCCCGTCATCTTTGTGGCTCAGATCGGTATCGGGTCTCTTCATCCCTGAGGCCAGCCAGGCCAGTCCAGCCGGTGGTGATGGAAGGCTGGCCGGTGTTTCTTCGGAATACAAAATCACAGCCAGATGGATACGACCGTCATCGGGCAAAGACAGTTCCTCAAAAAAACGTGAAAGGTCTTCCTCTGAATCACCCCTTTTCCCGTGGACAGTTACAGGCAGGTGGGGATGCTCCGCAGCCATCCAGTCAGGCTCTGTGAAAACCGTGACATTATCGGGAATCCTGGCGAAGGCCCAGGGCGACAAATCATGCACGGCCTCCTCCCCCTCAGGGAGAATACATATTTGAGTGGGCGCCATCTGTTCCAGAGCTTCCAGTGTCCGGCTCAGTGTATCAGCACGGACAGGAATCGTATCAAAGAGACGACCGCTGAGGATAATGAGATCAGCAGGCCATTCCCGGGCCTGTTGTGCCAGTTTCTCAAGCACTTTCTGCTGGGCCCGGCGCAGTTGTTCTCCTGCAGCGGCTGATAGCCCCAAAGCACTGAAACAGCTGTCCAGGCGCAAGGCTCCTGCATGTAAAAGTCTGACACGTTTCATGGTAAACACAATCCTCCTGATGACAGGGTGTAGAATACAGTATGTCTATAGTGTGTCACAAATCACTTTGGATTCCAAGTTTATTTTTCAGGCCGTGAAGAGATTGAAAAAATCATGCACGGTCATTATACTGAAGGTGATTTATTGTATCCCCGCGATGCATCTGGAACGTTATGGAGAGAGAGTTTCTCTGTGGCCCGAGTCGCGGGATATTGTTTCCCTGCTCCTGATTATAACCATTATGCTGGAGACTTGCTCTCATGCGGTATCTGCTGCCCTTGTTCTTTACGCTTTGCCTGACCCTTGTGCCGGTATTTTCCTCTCTTGGGGAAGAAGCGGATATTCCTCCAGCCGCTGTTGAAAGCCCGGGTAATGAAAACATCGAAGGCATGCGCGCGGCTGTTGATTCCATAACGGATATCCCCTCCGGGAGTGTGATCGTTGAAGAAAGCGGCGATATTGAAGACATCACAGCACCGGTCTTCACCAGTCTGCTTCAGGCCGTGGCCGCAAAGGATCTGTATGCTTCCAAGGACCTGATTGAAGGCGGGGCCGTGGCCGATGAGAGCGATGATCAGGGAAAAAATGCTCTGCTCCTGGCGTCTGAAAATGAAATGCCTGAGGTGATCATGCTGCTTGTGGAGCGGGGCGACAATCTGATGGCGCAGGACGAGAAGGGCAATACCGCTCTTCATCTGGCGGCGCGGGCAAATGATGTGTACACCATTGATATGCTTGTGGAAATGGGGATCCCCCTCCACAGCATGAATGAGCGGGACTACACGCCTTTTTTTGAGGCAACCGATGCCGGCGGAGTGGACAGTTGCAGGCGCTTTGTGGAGTTGGGCGAAGATCCTCTGGCAAGTTTCTCTGATGAGAGATATTTTTGTGCTTTCCATGCGGCCGCTGTCAATGAACACTGGGATATCACCGCTCTTTTCCGTGAGATGGGATTCAAGCCCGATGTATTCATGGATGCCGGTCTGGGCGATCTGCCAGCCATCAAGTGGTATGCCGAACATGAGCCGGATCAACTGAGCCTCATGAACCAGGCGGGGCAGTCTGTCATGATTTCAGCCATGGGCTCTGGCAATCCGAAGGTAGTGGAAGTCATGTTGGATGCCGGGGTCCGTCTTCTTGGCAATATGGAAGGGGAAACACCGCCTTCTCTGGCAACCCGTGCCGGTCGCAAGGAAGTGCTGGATCTTTTTTTCAAGCATGGTGTGAGTCCTGACAGCCGCGACAGTTCCTATTATGGATGGACTCTGCTGTGTCATGCAGCTATGGACAGTAATCTGGACATGATGGATTTTCTGATCAGCCGCGGTGCGCGTCTGGGCTATCCCTCAGCCAAGGGCGATACACCCATCCACATCGCCGTGGACAGAAGTCTTGGAGAGGTCTTCAATTTTCTGCTGGACAGGGGCGCTGTGCTGGAGTCTCGCCGGGCCGATGCGTATACACCTCTGCATCTGGCGGCGGAAAAAAACAATACGGTCATGGCTGAACAGCTTCTTACTCTGGGTGCCCGGTTACAAGTCACTGAAAAGCGACGGTGGACGCCTCTTCACATAGCCGCCGATGCCGGTCATGAAGGGATGATCCGTTTCCTCCTCTCTCAGGGAGCTGATACAGACGCCGCTGACAAGCAAGGCCGTACTCCCCTCAATCTCGCTGTGGCGAAGGGGCATCTTGCTGTGGCGAAACTGTTGCTGGAAACCGGAGCCGATCCGGATATCAGTGACGAGAAAAGCCGGGCTTCCCTCCATACGGCGGCACTGCTGGGCGACACAAAACTGATCCGGGTACTGCTGGATTCAGGTGCGGTTATTGATGCGACCGATGAGATGGGCCGGACGCCTCTGTTCATCGCTTTGCAGGAAGATCATTATGCCGCCGCCAGGATGCTGGCTGAAGCAGGGGCATCGCTGGAGGTTGAGAACCAGGAGAGTGAAACGCTGCTCTTCCCGGCGGCCACCAACGAAGATGCTCAGGCCGTACGCTGGTTGGTAGACCACAAGTTGGATGTGAATACTGTCAACGCACAGGGAAGGACCCCGCTTCATCTGGCGGCGTTGCGCGGCTGTGAGGATACCATCAAGATACTTATGGAAGAAGGTGCTCTTGTAAACGCCGTGGATAATGACGGAAATACGCCCCTTCATCTTGCCTCTGAGCGCGGACAGATCATCAACATCAACCATCTCGTGAGCAATGGAGCCGATTTCCATATACGGAATCGTGCGGGCTGTCTGCCTTTGCACTACAGCGCCACAAACGGCCATTGGGGCCCCATCCAGATGTTCCTTCTGCGGGGCGTACCTGTGAATGAGCCGGACGGCGAAGGCAACACGGCCCTGCACCGTTGCTTGCAGGGTGGTTTCCATCGCACCGCTTCGCTGCTGCTGACCCGGGGCGCAGACTTCACCCAGCGCAATGTTGCCGGTGAAACGCCCATGGATGTTCTGAAAAAGTCCAAGGCATTTTATGAAAACCTGAAAGAGCCCGGCTCACGGGACAAAGCCACGAAAGTTGCGCTGGCACATTCTGTGGCCTTCTTTCAGGGGGTTCTCCTGGACGAATTGTGCAATACAGTGGAGCGAAAAGATGAGGAATTCCTCCGTCAGTTTCTGGATGCCTATCCTGAATTGAAGGATGGCGCTCTTTTCGGAAGTTCCGCATTGTATCGTGCCGTGGCACTGGACAATCTTCCCATGACACAACTTCTTCTGGAAAGAGGGGCCGACCCCAATATTATTGCGCCTGCGAAGAACAAAGAAAGACCCCTGCACCGGGCTGCTGAACATGGCAATCCTGACATGGTGGAACTGTTGCTCCAGGCCGGGGCCCGGCCTGATCTGGCCGATGCCTCCGGCGTGACTCCACTGAGCATAGCCAGGCGTTCCGGGCGCAAAGATCTGATGGCCATCATGGCTCCCACGGACGACGAAGAAGCCGTTCAAGCTCCGCAGCCGGAAACTTCTGAAGGGGGATAACCCCATGAAACAACAGAACGAGAAGAAAAACAGTCCTTCTTTTCAAGTGGCTTTCTGGTTACTGACGGTCTTGCTTTGGCTTTTCTGCGCCAGCTGGCACCTCATCCCCTGGCCCTCATCACTGATTGAATTCTGGTATTCCCGGGGCTTTTTCAAAGCGCTGGGCTTCATCGTGGTCCCTCTTACGGGACGGCTCCCCTTTTCTCTGGCTCTGGTACTGCTCATTGCCCTGCCTCTGCTGTGTCTCGGTCTCTGGTTGCGTCTGCTGATTCGATACTTCCGGAAAAAAGAAAGGTCGTTCCGGCACGTCCTTCTGAAAGGAGTCAAAGCTCTACTTTTTCTCGTCCCTCTTCTCTGGTGCTGGTTCCTGCTTTTCTGGGGCATGGGCTATGCCCGTGAGCCCATGGAATCACGTCTTCATCTGGGTACGGAGGCCGTTACGGAGGCGGAGCTGGAAGAGATTGGCGATCAGCTTTTTGCCGGGCTCATGCGCGACCTTCCCGCTACGGAGGCGGAGCGTAATGTGGAAAGAGCTGTAGCCTCTGTCTCTCATTCCATGGAAAGGCTCATCAGAATCTGGGAAGGCCGCAGTGTCGCTCTTCCCCGGCGGGTGAAAGCCACCATCCCCGGCATGCTGCTCATGAACGGGACCTCAGGCATTTGCGCCCCCTTCACTCTGGAGGCTCATGTGGATGGCGGAATACCCGACACCTTCTTTGTCGCTGTGGCCGCTCACGAACTGGGGCATATCGCCGGGATGTGTGATGAAGGCGAAACCAATCTGCTGGGCTTCGCCGCAGGGTTGCAAGCCGAAAACAGTTATGCCCGCTATTGTGTTGCGCTGGATCTCTATCTGGATGTGGCGCGCCAATTGAATACGGAGCGCCGTCAGGAAGTACTGGCCCGTCTTCCTGAGAGCTGCTGGAAAGACATCAGAGAAATGCAGGAAGCCAGCAGCCGTTATCGCATTGACTTCTTTCAGAAATGGAGCTGGCGCATGTACAACCACTACCTCAAATCACAGGGAGTGAAAGAAGGTGTTCGCAGCTATGGCCGGGGCGTACAGCTGGTGGTGAAGTCGTGGCGTGCGGGGCTGCTGCCACTCTCCGGCTGAAAGCTTCGTTCTCCACTGTCTGTCCCGGGAAACTTATTCCTCCTCCACGGGAGCATATTTCTTTCTGTAGAAATGTCCGGCCAGTACAAGGACAGTAAAAACTGCAAGCACAACAAGCGTCCAGGTGCCGCCGATCTTTCCGTAGATACCCCAGAGGCTTCCGAAAAAGGCACAGAAAAGAGCGATGGACATGAGCGTATTCCAGAGCACACGTTTGCCACCACGAGGCATGGCATCTTTCAGGACTTTCTTCTGGTTCATGAGCATGAAAAAGGTCAGATAAGCCAGTGGAAGCAGGGTCATGCAGAATACGGAAGTCGGCGTGGCAGCCGCCATGAGAGCACCGTCCCAGGCGAGCATGACAAAGAGAGAAATGGAGGTCATTGCACCGCCGACAAACTGGGGCCAGCCCTTTGCCGGACGGTTCAACAGTTCACAGAAACACAGACTGTTGATCACCATGAGCATGGTGGCTGCGGAAATGCCCATGCCGAGAATACCCAGCCCGAAAATATAGCGGGCAACGAGAGAACCCGTGAGGGGCTCCAGTGAAGCAGCCAGCTGGGGCGCATCACGACGGGCGAGCATGGCGGCCATGGTTTTTTCGCTTACATCGAGGTCAGCGACGAGTGCGGGTACCTGCGTCTCTTCAGGAAGCGCAGCGCCCTTCTGCTCGCTTTCCCAGCGGATCCGTTCGCCCAGAAGCCCGTCATAGCTCTTCAGGAGACTGGTATCCACGACAATACGCTCTCCCGACTCGTCGAAAGGCGTGACCAGACCCGCTTGTGCTTTGGCGTGAAGCTGTGTGGAAGCGGCAATGACAACACAGGAGGTGGCGATGAGGAAGGGAATAAACAGGCCTGTGGACAGATCAAAAATAGCGAGTCCGCGAAAATCCCGATCCCAGCCCTTGCGCAACATGGAATAGGGAAACATGATGGTCATGTTGATGCCCACGGCTGTGGCAAAGGCTGCAATGATGAAATCACGCTGGTCACTGAGGATTTTACCCGTCCAGAAGGTACGGAACTGTTCAGGCACTTCCGCCAGATAGGGCGCCAGTTTGGGGCCGGGCTTGAACATCATGGAAACACGGGGAACAAAACCGCTCATATATTCGCGCCAGTCGGCCAGGCCGTCTTTGGTAATCACAACGACTACACCGAAGAAACACAGGACAGTGAGGCCCACCATGCATTTGATGATGGTCTCAAAGATCTTCATTCCTTTGCCGCCGGAACTGTAAAGCGTCAGAAAGAGGATATTCAGCACGAGAATGCACAGAGCCGCCACAAGACGACCATGACTGCCGAAGGCACCGGTCTGACCGAGCACTTCAGGGAAAAGCATTTTCGTCAGAGAAGCCAGAGCCAGGCCGAATTGGGGCATGCTCCAGACCAGATTGGCCAGCATGGAAGCAAAGAGCCAGCTCCAGCCCAGGACAGGGTTGATATGCCGGTTGATCATGCGCAAAGGCCGCTCCCCTGTGGACAGCGTGACATAGGAAATGGCGCTGAGCATGACAATCCCCACAGCCATGGCGACAGGCTGAAGCCAAAGAAAGGTGAAGCCTGTCAATACGGCCAGATACAGACTGTTCGACAGCGTACCGCCGCCCAGTGTAATGGCACTTTGCAGCCAGCCCGGTCCGGACAAACGAACCAGCGCACCGAAAAAGGGAAGCCGTCCCTTGGCACGGGCTGTATTGAGAAGTTCACGATCACGCTCAATGGCGGTATTCACTGAAAAATTGACAGGTTTGTCTTCTGAGGGGGATGACATGAGTTTTCCTTCCAAAAACTGTCCGGATTGTTCCGGAGCTTTCATAAATGACCTGTGCTGAGAATAACATATCCTTTTGAAAGACTTCCAGAAAGAGACGAGGAGTGAGGGACGAGGAGTGAGGTTCGGGCTGGTAGGGGCACGGCATGCCGTGCCCAGTTGGTTTATGTCCACGTGGTCCACTTGGCCACTGTCCCTGCATTATGCCCCAAGCCAACCACAGCCCCTCGCACATCCGACCGATCCGACCGATCCGACGGATCCGACCGACTCCCCCCCCCAGATACTGCTGATGAACTCGATCCGGGGTCAAGCCCTGACGAATAGCGATAAAACAAAAAAGAAGACAAAGAGAAGACCCGGAGAAATCAGTTGAATCTGGGAGAGCCTTCAGTTGGGCTCGGGGTGAAATGGGCACGGCATGCCGTGCCCCATGTCCCACTGTATCCCCTATCCCCTATCCCCTAAAACCTATCCCCTATTTCAACGCATGGTTCTCACAATTTCCCAGACCTGCTTCGTTCCTTCTCCCGTTTCACTTGAAAAGGGAATGAGCAACGCCTCATCACTGAGTTCCAGACACTTGCGGATCTGTTTCAATTGTTTGACCCGCTGGCTCGGTTTCACTTTGTCGATTTTGGTGGCGATGATGAGAGTGGGCTTTTCGCTTTCTTCGAGCAATTCGAGCATGTGCAGGTCATTTTCCGTGGGATCGTGCCGGGCATCCAGAAGCAGTGCGACGAGCTTGAGAGTGTCACGGTTACGCAGATACTCAGTCATTCTCCGGCTCCATTCCTCTTTGACGGTTTTGGCGACCCGCGCATAGCCGTAGCCGGGGAGGTCTACAAAATACCATTTTCCTTCCACTTCAAAGAAATTGATGGTTTGTGTTTTTCCAGGTTTGCTGCTCGTTTTCGCGAGGCTTTTCCTGCCCAGCACTTTATTGAGGAGGCTCGATTTTCCCACGTTGGAGCGTCCCACAAAGGCGATTTCGGGGAGGCCCCGTCTGGGAAACTGTTCCGCCTGGAGGGCACTGCAGATGAAAGTGGCGTCGATGCTTGCCATGGGAGGTCTCCTCTCTGCTCAGACAATTGCCGGCTTCTTTATTTTTTGGAAGCGCTTTTCTTTTTTTTCGGTTTCGGAAAGAGTATGGCCAGTGCCTCCTCCACTGTTGAAACGAGTGAAAAGGTGACGGAATCCCTGATCTCCTGAGGCAGGTCGGGGAAGTCTTTTTCGTTTTCCTGAGGAAGGAGGACATGACGGATTCCCGCCCGATAAGCGGCGATGACTTTTTCCTTCACACCGCCAACAGGCAACACCCGTCCACGGAGGGTGATCTCTCCTGTCATGGCAATGGCCGGTGCCGGCGCTTCGGAGATCAGTGCGGAAAGGAGGGACACAATCATGGCGAGTCCGGCGGAAGGTCCGTCTTTGGGAATGGCGCCTTCGGGGATGTGGACATGGATATCCCTGTCAGTGTGAAAGTCTTCGGGCACTTTCAATTCCACGGCATGGGTGCGGATATAGGTATGGGCCGCAGCGGCTGATTCTTTCATGACATCGCCGAGCTGTCCGGTAAGCTGCAAGGCTCCCTTGCCTTTCATTGTGCTGGATTCTATGCGGAGTATCTCGCCTCCTGCATAGGTCCAGGCCATGCCGATGGCAACACCGATGTCGGCCATGGTTTCAGGCCGGATCTCGCTGTAGGGCGGCGGGCCCAGGAGAGCCACAATATCTTTACTGTCCAGCTTTTTCGGTAATTTCTTTTCACCGTCCACGAGTTTCCGGGCGATCTTGCGGCAGATGGAAGCAATGGAGCGTTCCAACTCACGTACGCCCGCCTCACGTGTATAGCGTTGAATGAGCGTATCCATGCCGGCCTGTGTAATGGTGGGGTTGATTTTCTGCAGACCGCATTCCCGTATTTGCCGGGGCTCCAGATAGAGCCGGGCGATCTGATATTTTTCTTCCGGTGTATAGCCCGGGAGCCGCACGATTTCCATGCGATCCTGCAGGGGCATGGGTATGTTGTATTCGTTGTTGGCTGTGGTGATAAAAAAGACTTCGGAGAGATCGAAGCCCACCTCCAGGAAATGATCACTGAAGTTTTTGTTCTGTTCGGGATCCAGCGCTTCCAGAAGGGCTGAGGAAGGATCGCCGCGGAAGTCAGCGCTCATCTTGTCGATCTCATCAAGCATCATGACGGGGTTTTTCACGCCGGCATCTTTGATTCCCTGGATGAGCCGACCGGGCAGCGCGCCCACATAGGTACGACGATGTCCGCGGATTTCCGCTTCGTCACGGATTCCACCGAGAGAGAGACGCACGAACTTGCGACCCATGGCCTGGGCAACGGACTGGCCCAGGGACGTTTTGCCGACACCGGGCGGCCCCACCAGACAGAGTATGGGCCCTTTGCCTGCTTTGTTGAGCTTGCGCACGGAGAGAAATTCGAGAATGCGCTCTTTGACTTTTTCCAGGCCGAAATGATCGGCATCGAGGGTTTCTCTGGCTTTTTTGAGATTGATGGCATCACGGGTGCGTTTGTTCCAGGGCATCTCACAGAGCCATTCGAGATAGCCGCGCAAGACAGCACTGTCGGGACTCATGGAAGGCAGACGCTCATAACGGCGCAGTTCCCGTTCCGCTTTTTCACGAATCTTGGGAGGCATCCCCGCTTCTTCAATGAGCGTGTGGAGCTCCATCATATCGCCACCGCCGTCATCGATTATGCCCAGTTCAGCTTGAATCAGACGCATTTGCTCCTGCAGATAGTGCTCACGCTGACCTCTTTCGATCTGCTTGCGGATGCGTCTTCTGACGGTACGTTCCATCTGGGACAGTTCTATTTCTCTTTCGAGGAAGATGGCCATCTTTTCCATCCGTTTCGCCAGGGGGATGGTTTCGAGAATCTCCTGTCTTTCTTCAACATTGATGAAAAGATAGGCGCTCATGGTGTCGGCTAGAAGATCAGGATCCTGCATGGCCTGTATGGATTGCAGGATATCCAATGCGACTTTCTGGCTGCTTTCCACATACTCTTCAAACTGATGGCGCAGCGTCTGCATGAGCCCTTTGATCTTGAGACTCCGTGCAGCCGGGGCGGAAACATCCTTCACTTGAGCCATGAAAGGGATATCATCCATCTTGTAGGAAGTGACCCGCCCACGGGCCAGGCCTTCCACCACGACTTTAAGGGCACCATCAGGCATGCCTACCACGTTGACAATCTTCGTGAAGGTTCCGACGCGATACATTTCCGAAGGGGAAGGCATTTCTTCGGTCGGATCTTTCTGGAGAGCGACAAAGAGCGGTGTGCTTTTTGAGGCGGCCATTTCCACAGCGGCGATGGAGGCCGGACGCCCTACAAAAAGCGGGGCGACCATGCGTGGAAAGACCACTGCGTCTTTCAGTGCCAGCAAAGGAACGGAATAACTTTCGGCTTTCTCTTTTTTTTCTTTCGGAGGCATAAATTATTTTCCTGCATCAGATGCTTCTTTGTATTTTCAATCAGCCAAAACATATGTCCAGCCGGGTCGGCACAATCCTGACCCAGCCGGAGTTGTCGGGATCAGGGGACGGTCTTCCCCTCTCTCAGGACTGGTACAGAATATCCTGAAAGCTCATGCGCCTGATTTGGAGGCGACAAGGCCCCTTTTCCTGTAATAGAAAAAAGGAACCCTTTCCGGATCGCTCAGATGCACCGGGCTGCCCGCCACAGTCCAGCCCTTCATTGCTGTATTATACGAAATTACAGGGGGCTACTACGAACAGGAGGCTGGAAGTGCAGGAAATTCGGCGGCATCAGATACGCATCCGGCCGAACTGTGCGGCTCCGCCCGGATGAGATGCGCATTCAGGAAAGAAAAGGCACCCCTGCTTTTATCTCAGCGCTTCAACTCATGCTGATGCGGAGCTGCTGGAATCGCTCCTGGGGGTTCCTTTACGTTTATCGTGCTCATAGACAACCAGCGGATCCTCATCTTTCAGGATGGCGCCGGGAGTGATAATGACTTCTTTAATGTCGGTGCGGCTCGGTATGTCAAACATGAGATCGAGCATGGCCTCTTCGAGAATGGCCCGCAAGCCGCGGGCACCCGTTTCAAAAGAAATGGCCTTTTCCGCAATGGCACTGATGGACTCAGGCTGAAACTGGAGATCAACACCTTCCATCTGGAAAATCTTCTGATACTGGCGAGTCAAGGCATTCTTCGGTTCCACGAGAATTCTTTCCAGGTCATCAGCGGAAAGATCGTACAAGGTGGCGATGACGGGAAGGCGTCCGGAAAATTCGGGAATCATACCGTATTTGATCAGATCTTCGGGACGTGCCTGGGAGAGAATATCCCCCAGCCGCTGCTCTTCCTTGGATTTGATGTCAGCGTTGAAGCCGATGGCGTTGTTGCCCGTGCGTTTGCGGATCACCTGATCGAGTCCGTTGAAGGCACCGCCGCAGATGAAAAGGATATTGCGCGTATCCACCTGGATGCATTCCTGCTGGGGATGCTTGCGGCCGCCCTGAGGCGGTACATTGGCCACAGTGCCCTCAATAATTTTCAAGAGGGCCTGCTGCACGCCTTCGCCCGACACATCGCGGGTAATGGAAGGACTGTCGCTTTTCCGCGCTGTCTTGTCTATCTCGTCAATATAAATAATGCCGGTTTCAGCCCGGGCATAATCAAAATCAGCAGCCTGCAACAGCTTGAGAACCACATTTTCGACGTCGTCACCCACATAACCGGCCTCCGTCAGCGTGGTGGCATCCACAATGGCGAAGGGGACATCCAGCATGCGGGCGAGGCTTTCAGCAAGCAGTGTTTTACCGCAACCGGAAGGGCCGATGAGAAGCACATTGGTTTTCTGAAGTTCGATACCATCCACTTCAGAATCGGCGGAAAGACGTTTATAATGATTATGTACGGCAACGGCCAGGATGCGTTTCGCCTGTTCCTGGCCCACTACATACTGATCCAGAAAGTCTTTGATTTCCTGCGGGGTGGGAACGTGTGACTTTTTACGTTTCTTTTTGCGGGCCTGGTCTTCCGCAACAATATCGTTACACAGATTGACACAATCATCACAGATATTGACATCAGGACCGGCAATCAATTTATTGACTTCGTCGTGCGTTTTACCGCAAAACGAACAGGCGGGCGCCTTGGGGCGCGAGCGCTGCTGTGAAGCCATGAAATGCGCCTCCTTTACCTGGGTTGGATCTCAACTTCATACCAATGGCTGGGACACAGGCATAATTATATCAGTTTTTGAATCTTTTGTCAACAATATATAGATGTTGACAGGCTGGTCAGCCCGTACAAACACTACATATGGTATGTCTCAAGAAAAAGACAGCCAAAAGAGGGCTCTGCTCACTTCTCTGCGGGAAGACGGTGCAGCACTTCGTCCACGAGTCCGTATTCTTTGGCCTCTTCAGCACCCATGAAAAAGTCACGGTCACTGTCTTTGCGAATGACTTCCAGAGGCTGACCTGTATGACGAACCAGAATCTCGTCGGTCATTTCTCCGATCCGTACAATTTCGCGGGCCTGAATCTCTATATCCGTGGCTTGTCCGCGCACGCCGCCCATGATCTGATGGAGCAGGAAACGCGAGTAAGGAAGAGCGAATCGCCGTCCCTTCGTTCCGGCCGCCATGAGAACAGCCCCCATACTTGCGGCCTGGCCTATGCAAATGGTGGTAATTTCCGGGCGAATATACTGCATGGTGTCATAAATGGCCAGTCCCGCAGTAACACTTCCACCCGGAGAATTGATATATACATTGATGGGCTTATCGGGATCTTCCGCTTCGAGATAGAGCATCTGTGCAATGATATAATTTGCCACAGCGTCATCGATGGTATAGCCCAGAAAAATGATGCGATCTTCCAGAAGGCGCGAATAGATATCATAGGCTCTTTCGCCGCGACTGGTCTGCTGGTAAATAGTGACCGCTTCGGGGGCCACAGGCGGTACATCCCGTATGTCCAGACCGGCACGGGCTGCATTTACACCAGACAGTGGGAAATCACGCATCTTCTTTTTCCTCTTCAACCGCTTCCTTTTCCTTTGCGTCTTCTTCGGCTTTTTTCATTTCTTCTTCAGAAAGGATTTTGATCTGACACTTGGCTACAGCGGTCTTCATTGCTTTATTATACAGGATACGGTGTGCAGTGGTGCTGCGCATTTCATCGCTCTTGAAATAGGCCCTGTAGGCTTCGAGCATCTGCGTATCTTCGCCCTGAATAAACTGGCGGGTATAGTCTTCGAAATCTTCTTCCGTGATTTCGATCTTTTCCTGTTCGCTCAGCGCATCCACAACATACATGGCTTTCAGGTTGAAAAGTCCCTGTTTCTGAGCGGCTTCATCAACATTGTCCGCTTCCCGTTCCATCTCTTCGGCGGATACATTCTGTTCGAGCATGCGTCCGTAAATGGAATTACGTTCCATCTCCACAAACTGCTGAATCTGTCCTTTGGGCAGTGTGAAGCTGCTGGCTTCCACCAGTTTGCCCATGGCCTGTTCTTCCAGCATCTGATCCAGCTGGTCGTCAGCCGTTTCTGACATGCGCTTCTTCACTGTTTCACGCATGATTTCCATGGATTCATGGCCGGCTTTTTTGGCAAATTCATCGTCCAGTTCGGGGAGAACACGGCGTTTGATTTCATTGATGCTGATTTCAAACTGTGCTGTTTTTCCGGCGACTTCGGCGGACATATAATCCTCTTCGAAGGTGACTTCAGCCGTGACCTGATCGCCGGCCTTTTTACCCAGCATGGCCTCTTCCATGCTTGCGTAAAAACGCTTGCTGCCCAGAATATAGGGATAGGCTTCGGCGCTGCCGCCTTCAAATTCTTCTCCGTCAACAGTGCCTTTGAAGTCGATGACCAGCTGGTCGCCGTCTTCAGCAACGCCCTCTTCCAGCGGCTCATAACGGCCGAAGCGTGTGCGCATGTTGTTGATCTGCGCCTCCACAGCTTCCTCGTCCACCTCATATTCCGGGCGTTCGAGTTCAATGGTGGAGAGGTCGGCCAGTTCACAAGTGCCGGCCACTTCAAAGCTCACGGTATAGACCAGATCTTCTTTGTCGTCAAGCTGGTCTTTATCTTCCAGACCTGTCACTTCCGCCTCGGAGACGGGACGCAGCTCATGATCGCGCATCAGTTTCTTTGCGGCCGCATCAGTGAGCTGTTCAATGGCTGTGCTGTGCGCATATTTGCCGAGACGTTTTTCGAGCAGCTTACGCGGTGCTTTACCACGGCGGAAACCGGGTACCTGCACTCCATCATTCATTTCTTTGTAAATAATATCGAGGGTGGAAACGATATTGGCGGCTGGAATCGTCACTTTGATTTCGCACAGACAATCTTCTTTGTGCTCAATTTCAAAGACGGGCGGTTCTTTCCATTCAAACTCATCGTCCCCCATTTCAGCGTCAACAGACAGATCGGCTGTGTCCAAGTCTGTCGTTTCTTCGATTTCGCTTACTTCGGGGGCGGATTCCTGTTCAGGGGTTTCCACAGCGTCGTTGTCTTTTTCTGTCATGGATAGTACTCTCTTCCAAAAGGTTGACATTGGTGGGCGAGGCGGGACTTGAACCCGCACATCTTACGATACTGGATCCTAAGTCCAGCGCGTCTGCCAATTCCGCCACTCGCCCGACAGGAACAAAAAGTGTTTTCGTACTGTCGCCAATCAGGCGTACTGTCGCCAGTCCGGACGAGCATGGTGAAAACAAAAAAGACGGGGCGGACGGATTTGAAACGCCCGCCCCGCCTGATAGTATACCATATTGATATTGGTGGGCCGTACTGGATTCGAACCAGTGACCTTGTGATTAAGAGTCACCTGCTCTGCCGACTGAGCTAACGGCCCCTCCGGGGGTGAAAAAAAATGGAGCGGGAGACGGGATTCGAACCCGCGACGTCAACCTTGGCAAGGTTGCACTCTACCACTGAGTTACTCCCGCTCATTGGTAGGGTATAGTTTAACAAAAAAAAAGAGGGCGTGTCAACTTATGGAAGGGCTTTTGTTTAAGGGCGGATTCAGCTGTGAAAGGCGAGGGATGAGGGATGAGGGGCGAGGAGCGAGGGGCGAGGAACGAGGGGCGAGGGACGAGGAGCGAGGGAAAGTAGGGGCACGGCATGCCGTGCCCAGTTGGTTCACTTAATCCACTTAATCCACTGATACCCGGACTCCAACCCCCGCCGTCATCCCGGTTTTTTCGTGCTGACACCTTTGTACAAAGATGATTACCCGACAACACGAAAAAGACCGGGATCCAGGATAAAGCCCGGACTAATGGCGAGGAGAAACAAAACAAAGAAAACACCGAGGGTATCGGTCGGATCGGTCGGATCGGTCGTATCGGTTGGATCGGTCGGGTCGGCCGGATGTGCGAGGGTCTCGGGTTGTGGTCAGGGCATCATGCAGGGTCTATAAACCAAGTGGACAGAGTGGGCACGGCATGCCGTGCCCCTACCTGCCCGAACATCGCCCCTCATCCCCCGCCCCTCATCCCCCGCCCCTCACTCCTCGCCCCTCGCTCCTATCCCCCTGTATTGAAGTGACCAGTGGAAACATGGCACTATTCAATCAGTGTTTGCGGTACGGGCAGCCCTCTTTCCCGCCTGAGAGCGTATAATGGACCAAGGATATGCCATGACGATTACAGGGAAAATAATGCGCCGTTTTTTTTCAGGACTTTTCCTGCTTTTTCTGCTGCTGCTTGCAGCCGGTCTCATCCACTTGTATCAGATCCGAAAGCAGAGTTACCGCTGTCTTCCCGACTACAACGGCACAGTCACGAACTGTCCCGTGAGCGCTTCCGTCTCTGTCATCCGTGACCAGTGGGGCGTCCCCCATATTGAAGGGGCCACAGTGGAAGATGCCCATTTCGCTCTGGGGTATTGCCTGGCCCAGGATCGGCTCTTTCAGATGGAATGTTTCCGCCGTTTTTCTCAGGGCCGTTTATCTGAAATTCTCGGGCCTCCGGCTGTGAAGATAGATTGTCTTGCCCGGCTCATGGGTGTGGGCCCTCTGGCTGCAAAGGTCAGTACTCGCAGCGAAGCGTTTTTCCCGCCGGAACTGCTGTCGCTCATGAATGCTTTTCTCGATGGTGTCAATCATTTTATCGGGGAGGGGAACCTGCCCTGGGAATTTCAGGCCTTACGCACAGGCTGCGAAGAGTTTCAGCTTGTCGACTGTCTGTCCGTAGCCGGTACAATAGCCTTCACCTTTGCCGACGGTATCCGCACGGATCTCATGAAAAGCATGATCCGGGAAGCAGTGCCGGGCTACGATGTTGATCTGCTCTTCAACGGCTTTGAGGCCTTCCCCGTCACAATCATGGACAGCCCGGATGAAACGACTGCATTTCAAGAGAGCCGAAGAGAATCCGAAGCCTGTACAGCAGCCGGAATGAAAGGCCTGGAGCAGGCGGCGCAATGGTTGTCCCTCGTCATGTCGTCTCCGTGGCAACAGGTTCCTCCGGGGAGCAACTCCTGGGTATTGTCGGGAGAGAAAACAAAAAGCGGCAATGCCATTCTGGCCAATGATCCGCATATTGTATTCACCAATCCCTCCATCTGGTATGAGGCCCACGTGTCGGGCGGTGATTTTGAAAGTTACGGTTATTATCTGCCCCCCCTCCCTGTTCCGCTGCTGGGGCACAATGACTTCTGCGGCTGGGCACTGACCATGCTCGCCAATGACGATGCGGATATCCACGAGCTGACTCTCGATCCGGACGATCCCGACAGATATTTTTATGACGGTGAGTGGCGCACTTTCACCAGAGAAAAAGAACATATCACCGTACGTTTCGGAAAAGATCGGGACTGTGAATTCCGTTCCTGTGAACTGGGCGTGGTCTGCAATGATTTTTTCAATCTCTATATGGACTATACGGGGCCGCCTCTGGCCGTACGCTGGAGTGGCAAAGAGGAACATTGCTTCGCTGATCTCTGCGCTTTTTATGAAATGGCTCTGGCCCGCGATTATGAAAGCTTTGAGACCGGAGTAAGAAAAGTCCGTTCTTACAGACTCAATGTGAGCTATGCCGATCGCGAGGGAAGCATTGCCTGGTGGGGCACAGGCCATCTTCCCTGGTATCCGCCGGATGTGGATCCGAAATGCGTCATCCCGGCCGGAAGAGGTGAAGAGATTATCGCGGATCACCTCCGGACCCAGGACTGGCTTCATCTGAAAAATCCACCGGAAGGCATGATTATCACAGCCAACAACCGGCCAACGCTCAAGCCTGTGGGCCAGGGCGAAAAGGCGATTACAGGACTGGCCGGTTATTTCAAAGCCAGTGACCGGGCCGGGCGCATCCGTGAAATTCTGGAAGAACGCAACGACTGGACGGTGGAAGAACTGCAGGCTGTGCAAATGGACAACAAAGGATATACCATGCGCAGTCTCCTTCCGTTGATGATCCGTCTTGCCCGGAAAGGAGCGAGCTCTTTCAGTGCTCTGGAAGAAGAGTCTCTGGCAAGACTGGAGTCCTGGGATTTTGAACATGGTGCGGACAGTCTGGGCGCCCCCTTGTTCCACTTCTGGTTCGACAGTATTTTTCAGGAAGTATTTCAGAACAAACTTCCCGAAAGACTGTATACCCTCTATGCGGCCTGCGAAGACAACTGGTTTGCCCTGCGTCAGCTGCTGGAAGACGAGGGCAATCTCTGGTGGGACTGTCCTGACACGGAGAAAGAGGAAGAGGCGCCGGAGATGGTGGCCCGGGCTCTGCGGGATGCCTGCGCCCGACTGCAAAAAGAACTGGGCTCCGACCCGAGTCAATGGCGCTGGGGCCGGGTGCATCAGGTCACCTACACCCACCCCTTCGGCTACATCCCTCTTCTTGGACGATTGGTCAATATCGGTCCTTTGGAATCAGGCGGCTCCAATCAGACGGTGAACAACATGCTCTCCAAAAAACTGCACAACTATCATGTCATCGCCGGGCCTTCCACACGGCGACTCATCGACTTCGCTCATCCGGAAGAATCATTCACTATTCTGCCCACAGGCAATTCGGGGCACTTGCGCAGCCCTCATTATGCGGATCAGGCGGAGCTTTTTATCCGGGGTGACTATCGCAAAGCCTATATGAGCCGGGCTCTCGTGGAAGAACACGGAATTCACCGGATGACCCTGGAGCCGGGCCCCTGATAAAAAACTTTCTCCGTCCCGGGTCGATCCCGAAACGGAGAAAGCATTGTCATCTCAGAAAGAGCGTTTTATGCTCAGGGAAGCAGGCTGAGGTAGCGCGCCATTTCACGACGGGCCGCCTTCAGAGCTTCCCAGCGTTTGTCTGTAACACGGCGTACTCCCGGCATGCCTTCCGGCCCGGGGAGCGTACCGTCTTCATCGCCGCCACAATAGCGGGCAATGGCTTGCACCTGTTCCGTGAGGAAGCTTTCCACTTCCGCTTTCAGAGCGCCTTCGGCACCTTGCGCTTTTTTGGTGAGAAGATCAAGCAAAGTGAAATCTTCGATGCCGTCACGGACAGCTTCCCAGCGTTTGCTGGTGACTACATCCGTGCCTGGATAGATCATCAGATAATCATGGCGGATACCCGGGCGGAACCAGGGATCATCCTGAGAGGTGCAATAGGACCAGAAACCGATTCCCGTGAGGCCGAGGGATTTGACCAGCCAGGCCTGGGCACGATAATAGCCCAGCGGAGAATGGTGCTTCACATTGTCATCACATTCATAGGTCCAGATGATTTTGCCGTGCTTGCGGATCAGTTCAAACTTTTCCGCACTGCTTTCATCGAGGAGGATACCGTTGCGGTGGGGGCACCAGATATCCACAAAGGGAAGCAACGCTTCCAGTTCTTCCAGGCTGATCCTGGCCACGGGATCCGTATAAAGCATGATATCAGGGTCGGCTTGGCGGGCAAGTTTCGCCATGGCGATATGCCGCTCCACCAGGCCATCGCTCAGGCCGGGCTCGTCAACAGGATACAAGGCGAAACCGTCATAGCCTACACCCAGTTCTCTGAGATGGGCCACCCACAGCCGGAGCCACTGCACATGGGCTTTGCCATAGGCTTCGGAAAAGATGTCGCCGGGGCCTTTGAGCGCATTCTGGTAATTGAAAAAGAGGATGCGGCCATGGGGTGCATGGGCTTTCACATAGGCATCATGGGCCGTGAAATCAGGTGCGCCAATGAGCTTGCCCTCTTCATCAAACTTCGCCTGGGGATAGACGGTTCCCACAAATACATTGGTCCCGTGGCTCACCTGGTCTTCCAGTGCTTTTTCAGGAATATGCTTGAGCATGGAACGGTCCACATAGCCCCAATGACAAAGAGAAAGGGGCTGTTCTTCGGGCAGGGGCGTATCAAAGAGTGTACAGACCACAGGCATTTCCACCTGGACAGGCTCACATTCCACACTGGTGAGGGTCACTGTGGTGAGCCATTCGCCGGGCGCAAGTCCAGCCGTATTCACATCAAGCCACAGCTGTGCAGCCGACCAGGGCGCCACCTGAAGCAGTGAGGCATTGTTCAGTTCGGGCAGGGCATCCACGGAATAATTGATCATTTCCGTGGGCACGGGCACCGCTTCATGAAGGGTAATATAAGCGGAAGATTCTTCCACACTGTCGCCCTGAACCAGATCGCTCAGAGTCACTCTGAAGATGCGTGTATCGCCGCTCATGTTGAAGAAATTGAAGGCGGCCGATTCATGTTCGCCCGGAAAAGCCTCGATGGACAGGCTTCTGTTTTCCGTACGGCCTTCACGGATTTCGTCCATACCGCCGAAGGGCGCCCAGGGATTGGCTGCAGCGGCGAGAATGGTCCCCCCTTCTTCGGCCACATATACAGCCGCACGAACAAGAGCATGCAGTGCCTGCAACTCGGGCTGATAGTCAGAGAAACTGTTTTTCAGATCCACACGGGCATCATCGGACAGGGACAGCGCCGCAAAGAAGCGGGGCCTGAATTTATCCAGTTGCGCTTCCAGGAAAAAGGCACGTTCTTCCAGTCCGCGGATATCAGACATCTTTGAAAAATTATCCTGGATCTCGCGCAGCATCTGCTCGGAATCGCCCAGCTCTCTCATGAAGGGCATGGTCGCGAATTCCCGGCTGCGCTTCACAAGCAGGTCATCACCTTCATGTACCGTGCAGCCGAATTCAAAATGGGCGGGACTTCCGGCCGGTACGGCATAGGACAGCCAGACACTGATCTCTTCTTCTGAGGAAAGCAGGCTGGTACTCAGTGGGGCGCCACCGACACGGCCCCCTTCCAGACTGAGACGCAGCTCACGGCCTTCGGCATTGTTGACTGTGGCGCGAAATACATTGGCGCCCACATACTGATTGCCTGTATCCAGAGTGAGAACCGGCTGGCTCTCATCGGCCTTTTTCAGAGGCATGGTCGTGCGTCGGGCGTTTTGCCTGTACTCGGGCCAGGGCCTGGCTGCATCACTTCCGGCACCGGGAAAACGGAGCAGACTCATGGGCGCTCCCGCAGGCGTGACGAGTACGCCCGGGCCGCCGTCAGAGAGAGGCACCAGGGTGGGTGTGCCGTTCATGCCCCCACCCGCCACACGGTGACGGTATATCTCGCTGCCGTCGGGCTGGAACACATGCAGATAACCGCTGTATCCGGCGACGAGAATCTCCAGAATACCATCGCCGTTGATATCGCCCACAGACGGGGAACGGCGCACACGCTCCACCACACTGGCATCCCACTGCTTTTGGCCTTCCGCAGAGAGACAGACCATATCACCGGCAAGATCCACAGCGATGATCTCAGGAACACCGTCGCCGTCCAGATCGGTCACGGTGATGGCACTGTCCAGACGGAGACGCATGGGATAGTCCCAGAGGATTTCACCCCGGGCATTCACCAGAACAACCTTCTCATCAATACCGGTGATGATTTCAGGAATACCGTCGCCGTCCAGATCACAGAGCACGGGACTGGCACCGGTGCCTGCAGGGATCCGCCAGAGTTCTTCGCCCCGGGCATTGAGACAGATAAGGGGGATTTTGGGTCCGGCCACCAGGACTTCACACAGACCGTCACCAGTCAGATCAGCGGCTGCAGGAGCCTGAACATAACCCATGGCCTCACGGAATACCCACAGCTGTTCGCCCACATCGGACACACAGACGACATTGCCTTCTGCATCGCCCGTGATGATCTGGAGTCGGCCCTGACCGGAAAGATCTGCGAGCAGAATGGCTGTTTCGCCCCAGGTGAGCCGGCCGGGAAGATTTGTTTTCCAGCGATGCCGGCCCGTGGCGGCGTCCAGGCAATAGAGATTCCCCGCCTGGGTGAGAACCACAATCTCCACGTTGCCATCGCCATCCAGATCACCCATAGCCGGAGAGACACAGGCCGGGCCTTCCACTTCGCTGCGCCAGACTTCTTCGCCTTTTTCCGTGAGCGCCAGAACCAGACCGCCCGTGGTTGTGGCGACAATATGCAGATCGCCGCCGGGCTCAAGAGCACCCAGAGCGGGCGAGGCATCCACATGTCCCGCCGGAGACTCATATTGCCAGACCAGTTCCGGCTCTGCGGCCACAGACAGCCCTGAAGCCAGGAGCAGACATAAAAGCATCATTTTCACTGATTTCATCACGATTCCTCCAAGGGGGTTTTAAAATGATGGTGTTGAAATAAGCTCTTGCCGCATCTTATTTCTTCCAGATGCAGCGATAATTGAAACGTCGATTGGGAGCCGTATCTCCGTGGGTACACAATGAAATGGGATCGACCAGCTCCTGCGCATTGTCGCTCCATTTCATATCAAAAGACAGGGCATCGCCCTCCAGCTGGAGAACAGCACGGGGAAGAGACAACTCAAGAAAAGCGCCTTCATATCGGAAAGGAATTTCCGCCACCGTCTCCCAATGTCCTTTGCTGTTGTCGCCTTCATAGCGTTTCACTGTTGTTGTTTCTTCAGACAGAACTTCATGATTGATCAGATAGTCATAGCCATACCAGCCCGTTGAACTGTCCTGATCGGCATCAATGAAAAGCAGCATCCAGTTGGGATCCGAGGCGGGGCTCAGCGCTTCCCGGCTTTCCGCCAGGAAAAAAATCTCCTCTTCTGTCACCGCGACTTTCACCGTGATGATATCGTTGCGCCCCGAATCGTTCTTGTGAACCAGACCGCCATAGCCGAGATAGTCGCGGTGGAAAGTGTCGCCAATGGTATCTCTGTACTCCACCTGCACGGAATCCCAATCTGAAAAATCACCATCCACGGCCATGTCACTGTATCCCTTCAGCTCGGGGATGGGCCGGGCTCCTTTGTACTTGCGCAGGTTTTGCGCCATCTGCATATAGTAGTTGTCCGTATAGCCGCCTTTCATGGGCTGGATGGTACGGTTGAATTCGGCATTGTACTGATCGACGAAATAGTAGTTGCTCTCACGACCGAGAAAGCGTACCGTATGCCCTTCTTCCGGATGGTATTTGCCCGCTGTCCATTCGTTCCAATCGTTGATGTAGAGAAACTCCGGATTCTGGGGCAGAATCTCATCCCAGCGATCCTGGAAATAAATGCCGTAGCCTTCCGGGTTGGCCACTGTTTCACCCAGCCAGGGCACAAATGTGGGCTGGGGCATATCATATTCGTTCAGGGGCGGCTCAAAGTTCTGGCGTGTCCAGCATTTACCCGTCATGCTGTTGGAATGTTGCGCCGGGGTGACAGCCCCCTGCTCTTTTTTTCCCTGATGCGTGGACAGCAGTTCAGAAGGCTTCAGATTGCGCACCCGTTCATCGTTCAGCTCATAGCCGAAGCTCCAGTAATCTTCCGCACCGGCCGCCCGCTCTCCCGCCCACTCATAATAGCCCCACCACATGGTGCGCAGAGTGAAGAAATCCCGGATCTCCTGAGGATAATCCGTATATTCTTCCTGCGTATATTCCGGGTCACCATAGTGGGGATGCTCCGGATTGGTGACCGCTTCAGCATCATAGTTCGGATTGGGATGTCTGATATCGCCTCCGGTAGCGTCCACCCGCGGATTGTGGTTATACAGAAGCAAGGGCTTGCCGTCCCAGTAAAACCACAGGTCCTTGTATTTCTCCTCTTTATAAATGCGCTCGTAAAGTTCACGAACCACGAGATAGGATTGGCCATTGAAAGACCAGAACAGGAAATAAGGAACCTTGTTGCCCTCTGCTTTCATCGCCTGAAGGGTGGAAAACACGACTTCCCATTCATCCCAATAACGCTGGGCATTGGTCACATCCATGATCAGAACATCCACGCCCGCATCGGAGAGCATGGACATGTCTTTGCGGATCACCCACTCATCCTTGCTCAGAAAATAACCCATCTCCGGCTCGCCCCAGTGGTACATCACGTCCTCCCAGAGAGGGTGTTTCCCGTCGAAGCGCGCACCGGGATCAGCCTCAAGAATACGGGTAACATCGCCAGTGTAAGGACTTTTCTTTCTGTGAAGATGGTCACCATGCCAGGTGATATAAAACATTCCCGCCACTCGGCGCTGATCCATCTTCGGAGAGCCCACCTCCTCATGACCGGGCATGGTACGACCCAACCCGTCGCTGGCCACCCAGGTATCGGGGTAAATGTCCCGATAATTCAGAATCTCGCTCTCCTCGGCACAGGAGGACAATGAAAAGAAAGAGCCAAACAGAAGGGCAAGGATTACAAGAACCATGAGTACACTCCAGCACTGAAATTCTCAACAAAAAGACACAGAATTAATCATAACATAAAGGATGGGCGCCCCTGAATTATGACGAGGGGCGAGGAGCGAGGGGCGAGGGACGAGAGTCGCGCAGGTAGGGGCACGGCATGCCGTGCCCAGTTGGTCCACTTGGCCACTGTCCCAGCATGATACCCCAAGCCCAACCACAGCCCATCGCACATCCGACCGATCCGACCGATTCCCCCCGGATATTGCTGATGAACTGGATCCAGAATAAAGCCCAGACCAATAGCGTGACGCGAAGGGCTCTGGTTGGTCAGGGTGAAATGGGCACGGCATGCCGTGCCCCTACCTGAACCATGTCCCACGCTATCCGCTGTCCCCTATCCCCAGCAACAAACAAAAATCGCCGGATGCGCGGCCCCTTTGCACAACCTGTCAACAAGGGATACCACACATCCGGCGGGTATGATCGTTATCACTGTTTATCTATTTGGCGATTTCCACGGCACGGGTTTCGCGGACAACGGTAACACGGATCTGGCCGGGATAGGTCATTTCCGTTTCCACCTTGCGGGCGAGATCCCGGGAAAGCTGAGCCGCTTCCGCATCGTTCACTTTATCGGGATGCACGACAACACGCACTTCACGACCGGCCTGAATGGCGAAGGAACGTTCCACACCATTGAAGCCGTTGACGAGTTCTTCAAGCTGTTCGAGCCGTTTGATATAGTGTTGCAGCATTTCGCTTCTTGCGCCGGGCCGTGCGGCCGACATGGCGTCAGCAGCCTGCACGAGCACGGAAACAAGGCTTGTAATGGGCATCTCGGCATGGTGCGAGCCGATGGCATTGGCGACAGCTTCATTCTCACCATAACGCTTGGCCATGTCATGACCCAGAACGGCGTGAGACCCTTCCACTTCGTGGGTGAGCGCTTTGCCGATGTCATGAATAAGCCCGGCACGTTTGGCTTCCTGCACGTTCACGCCCAGTTCCGCCGCCATGACACCGGAGAGGTGACAAACTTCCAGGGAATGACGCAGCACATTCTGCCCGTAAGAGGTACGGAAGCTGAGCCGGCCCAGAAGTTTCACAATCTCCGGATGGAGACCATGTACTCCGGCATCCAGACAGGCCTGTTCGCCTCTCTCGCGGATGCAGGCGGTCATTTCCTGGGTCACTTTTTCGACCATGTCTTCAATCCGTGCGGGATGGATGCGCCCGTCTTCAATAAGCCGTTCGAGAGCGATACGGGCCACTTCACGGCGTACGGGATCAAAACCGGAAAGAACAACGGCTTCAGGGGTATCGTCAATGATGACGCTGATGCCTGTGGCACTTTCGAGCGTGCGGATATTGCGTCCTTCACGGCCGATGATCCGCCCTTTCATTTCATCGTTGGGCAGGGGCACCACGGACACGGTACTTTCGGCCACATGATCAGCCGCACAACGCTGCAGCGCCTCGCCGATGATCCACCGTGCTTTTTTCTCCGCATTTTCACGCAGTTCGTCTTCCACCCGTTTGAGTTCGAAGGCACAATCTCTTTTCACTTCGTTTTCCAGGCGCACATACAATTCTTTACGGGCCTGTTCCGCTGTGAGACCGGCGATATTTTCCAGCTTGACCATCTGTTCCTGAACCATGGCCGCCAATTTATTGCGTTCCTGGTCATTTTCTTTTTCACGGGCCGCCAGACTTCTTTCCTGGCTTGTGAGGGATGCGGCTGTTTTGTCGAGAGTCTGTGCGCGGTTGTCCAGGTTCTGCTCTTTGGAGGCAATGCGGTTTTCCTGGGCACTGATTTCCCGGCGCAGTTCCCTCGCTTCGTTTTCCACCTTGCCCCGTAAATTGATTTCCAGTTCTTTGAGTGTCGTTTTGCCTTCTTTTACAATGGCCGCACTGTCGCGTTCCGCATCGGAAAGAATCTGCGCAGCCTCACGCCGGGCCAGGCTCAAATAGTTGCCAGCCCGGATTCTGGAAATCGCCATCATCACAAGAGCGCCGATACCAATACCGCAAATTGCGGCAATAGCATAATAAATCATCATGGATATCTCCCTGTCCCTGAGTGGGATCAGTCTTTAACTGAGGTTGGAAAAGACGGCGGAGAACCATGAAAAAAACCGCCCCCTGTCGGAAACGATCCACAGGCTGTGGCGGTTGAGTAATCAGGAGCCAGTGACACAATGCCGCTATGGCTGCTCTAAAAAAGGACACCCGGTCCAAAGCACCGGAAACCGGTGTTATTTTATCATCTGGGTTATCGATTGTTTTCATGCTTTCCGCTATCAAAACTGTTACTTTACAACAGACATAGTATACCGGAAAGAGAAGGATCAGTCAATTTCCCCCGAGTAACGTCTTTATTTTCACAGCGTTATTTCTGTTAATAGCAGCGCAGCTCCTCCAAAGATCGATCTTTATTCTTTTCTCTGAAAGCAATTCCCCGTTGACCAGTCCTGCTTCCGCATTATGGGCTGTTGAAAGGAGAAGGCACGTTGATCCGCAGACCGCACTCTGACGCTCAAGGGCCTTCCCCGGCCTTTTCCTGCTGTTCTTCGGCCAGTGCTTTCAGATCAAGAATATCTTCGCTGAGCCGGTGCAGCTGTTTCTCAAAGCGTTGTATTTCTTCGCCCAGTTCGTGTATGCGTCGGCCCCGCTGATCGGATTGATGCCAGAAAAAAGCGGCGAGCAGAGACATGATCAGAAAGAGCACCCAAGGCAACAGAGTTCGTGTGATATTCATGGCGGGCTCCTTTAATTCCGCTACGAGCGGTTACCTTTCCAGACAATAGAGACAATCAGGGTCAATCCCAGAACACCTGCAACAAGAAATCCGATGCTCCCGAAGCGGGCATAGGGCGCACCGGCCGCTGTGAGGAGACTGGATCCCACGACCAGCGATGCGATGACAATGGAAACAGCGTTGCGTTTGCTCGATCGGTCAATGGTCTGGGCAAGATTTTCCAGATGTTCATGGTGAATGTTAAAGGTCAGTTTACCACTGCGCATCTGTTTGAGCAAGTGGGCCAGATCCACGGGCGCATGACGGCTCAGCTGAATGTAGCCATCGGCATGGGCCTGCATTTCGTGGAGAATGTTGCGAGGCTTGAGTCTTGCGAGAAAAAGACGCTCCACATGGGGCCGGATAATGGGCAGCATATCCAGATCAGGATCCAGAGATTTGCCCACTGTTTCAATGGTCACCAGAGATTTCAGCAGCAGTGAAAAGCGTGGCGCCAGTTCCAGTTTATGGCGGCGCATGATCTGCACGGCCAGGTCCAGGCCCTGGGCAACTTCGCCCCGGTTGATCACCACAGGCGCTTCAAAGGCGATGAATTCCGAAATCTCGTGGGCCAGAGACTCGCTGTCTTCAGGAAGCATGCCCGAGGTCAGATGCTGCACAGCCTCCACACACTGGTGCGCATCGCCCTGGAACATGGCTGAGAAGAGGGCCAGCAAAGCCTGCACATCGCTTTCTTCGAGATGTCCCGCCATGCCCAGATCCAGAAAGGCGATCCGGTTGTCCTGAAGCAGAAAGATGTTGCCCGGATGAGGATCCGCGTGGAAGAGCCGGTCTTCAAATATCATCTTGCACAGAGTATTGCAGCCCTGGCGGGCGATCTCTCCCGGATCAGAGTTGCGCTGCTCATAAGCATCAATACGGTCTATGGGTATGCCGTCCATCCATTGCAGTGTCAGAACACGCCGTCCGCTGTATTCGCGAAAAACAGCCGGGATAAGGATTTGTTCCTCTTCTTCAAAATTATGGGCGAACTGTTCCGCCACACTGGCCTCAATCTGAAAATTCAGTTCACGGCGGATGCTCCGTGCGAATTCTTCCACAATCCCGGGAAAATCGAAGACTCCCTTGTCTTTCTGATAATCGTGTACCCACTCGGCCAGGGTGACCAGCAGGCTGATATCCGATTCAATGAGACGCTCTATCTCCGGGCGCTGAATCTTCACGACAACATCTTCGCCACTGTGGAGCCGGGCCCTGTACACCTGGCTGAGTGATGCGGAGGCAATGGGCGTTTCATCGAAGGAGGAAAAATGATCCTCCACCCCGCCACCCAGTTCGCTTTCAAGAATGGGGCGCATCTCGGAAAAAGGCAAGGGATCCACATCATCGCGCAAGGCGACAAGTTCTTGGGCGATACGATGACCCACCAGATCAGGACGGGTGCTGAGTACCTGCCCCAGTTTGATGAAGCTGGGTCCCAGATCCGTGAGTGCGTTGCGCAGTCTGGCACCGAGCGTAGCGGCCTCGCCCACAGGAGCATTGACCAGACGCAGACCGTGGAGAAGCTTTCCGGGCAATCCCTTGTGCAGACCGGAACGCTGGATAAGGTCTTTGAAACCATGACGGACGAAAACCTGGACAATCTCAGCGAAACGGACTGTATTCACCGCTTGCCGGCCGATTTTTGTAAAGACCACGGGATTTGTTTTTTTCATAAACACTCCTGCAAAAGTTGTGGCTCTATCATAACCGGAGACCGGCCCCCGGGAAAAGGGTGGCCAGAGCAAAGGTTTCAGCGAAGTCGTCGGAGGTGCTCAGGTCAATATGCCGGATACGAGCGGCCAGAGCCTCCGCCTCAGATCGTGCAGCCCGGGACAGGGACGCCCATCTGGCGCCATCCAGAGCGGCATTTCCTGCAATGCGGATCTTTTCCGGGGGCAATGTTTCTGGAATGAGTCCTGTACGCTGCCCCTGTTCCACGCGGATATAAGAGCCGAAAGCTCCGGCGATAATAAGCAGGTCCAGATCTTCAACAGTCAGACCCGCCTCACGAAGGAGCAGGGTCATGCCCGTACGCAGTGCAGCCGTACCCAACTGCAACTCCCGTATGTCTTTTTGAGTGAGAGCAATGCTTCCTGTCGCTGATTCATAGATCACAAAGGACAGGGCGCCCCGATCATCTTTACGCAGAGCAGAGAGCGGAAAGCTGTCTTCATGACCGTCGAACTCTTCAGGAACACGGAGTCGGCCTCCGGCATCGACAAGTCCGCAGCGCAGCAGCTCGCCACAAAGATCGATGAGACCACTGCCACAGATACCCAAGGGACTTCCGCCGCCGATGACGGACAAAGACAGGCCCTTCCCGTGAAAGACCACGCCTTCCACGGCGCCCCGGGCGGCACGCATTCCCTGAGAGATGCGGGCCCCTTCGAAGGCCGGACCCGCCGCTGTGCTCGCAGCCCAGAGACGATCACCGTGGCCCAGAACTATTTCGCCATTGGTTCCCGCATCCACCAAAAGGCGCGTCCCTTCCAGAGAGGCAAAATCGCTTGCCAGCAGTGCCGCTACAGTATCCCCGCCCACAAAGCCGCCAATGACCGGAAAAAAATAAGCGCAGCACCGATCATGAACAGGCAAACCGAAAGCGGCGCTGCCGTGACTGTGACCCCCTGCAAAAAGAGATATGAAAGGAGACTGACCCAAGGGGGAAGGATTGAAGCCGCAAAAGAGATGCTCCATCGTTGTATTGCCGGCAAAAGCAAGCTCATACACATGATGGGCCGATACCCCCGCTTCCAGAATCAACGATTCGCTCATGGTTGCAATGGAATTCAGCAGGGTCTCCTGCATTTCTTGCAGCGCACTGTCGTCGGTGGAAGCAGCCGTGATGCGACTGATCACATCATCCCCCCAGGCGATGAGCGGGTTCATCTCCGCCGAAAGTGCCAGTTCTAGGCCTGTCTGCATATCCAGCAGGGAAGCGACCAGAGTTGTCGTGCCCAGATCAAAGGCCAGAGAATAAGCGGCCTGGCTCGTATCCCCTTCCTCGAAATCCAGCAGCTCATCGTCCCTGACAGTAACAGTGCCCTCCCAGGAAGCCCCGCGAAGCCGCTGACCCAGCTGCTGCAACAGGGGGAGGGAGGCTCGGAGACTTTTCCCCTTCTCTTCGGGACAGGCTTCATGCCAGGCTTTTTCCAAACGAAGGAGATCGGCATCGCTGTCTTGAAGAGTGGGTGTCGACATTTTCAGAAATGCTTTGCGCACAGGAGGATCGGGAGCGCATTCTTTGCGATCATAAGCGACAGTGACAATCTGATGGGCGTCTCCGGACAGGCTGCTCTGAGGAATGAAGAGGCGGCCCTCCGCTTCCACAGGCACCTGACAGGCCAGACGCCAGCCGGCATCCAGTTGAGCAGTTGAAAAGAAATGACGGTCCCTCTCCCCCGCCGCCGGTGCCCTGTCTTCGAAACGGACACGGCACTTGCCGCACTGTCCCCGGCCGCCACAGGCAAGAACAAGCTGCAACCCTGAGCGGGCCGCTGTTTCTATAAGCCCTGAGCCGGATTTCAGCCTGAGCCTGCTTCCCTCCTCATTGGGCTGATCCTGGGCCTGTTGCGTACTCTCCGTCATTGCAAGACCTTCTTACGGGAATGCCGGTACTTCCTTCGGTGATTGTTTTTCTGCACACACACGCAGCACTATTGTAGCATATTCAGAATGAGGGACTAGGTGATAGGTGATAGGTGATAGGG
>JAAYJV010000110.1 GCA_012522755.1 Candidatus Hydrogenedens sp. | reverse complement strand
GAAGACAAAACCTGCCCAAAATACCAATGAATTCAACAAATGACCTGAACAGGCTTCATGCCTTTATATTTGCATCGTCTTTCCTTTAGTGTGACTTCGTGTAACTTCGTGGAAGAAAAGAAAAGGCGGACTATAAAAATTCTTCATCCTTGTCCAAATCAGCTTTTCTTAGACAGGCAAATGCAACGATCAGTCAACCTGATCCTGGAAATCGGGAAAATGAAGACAAAACCTGCCCAAAATACCAATGAATTCAACTGTGTGGGTTCGATGGTGCCCTTAATTTGGACACCAGTGACTCCAAAATATGCTTTGAGCAGTCCAATAGTGGGAAGTAAAACCATAAGGAATCTCTCTCATGCCAACAAAAGAATTCTATTTGTCAGCCTTTGTACTTGCTTTACTCATCCTTTTTACAGTGCCTCTCAGTGCGGAGTCAGCGAGTCTGGTGAATTTCAAAAGCGATCCTCTCCCCTCTTTTGTATCCTTTAAAGGAAGTTCACCAGCTGAGATCAAAGAAGAAGGTCTGCTCGTAAACTTTCAAAAAACAGAGTGGCCCCGAATTGTCTGTCAGGCTCCTGAAGGCGGATGGGACTGGTCGGATCGTATTGGTCTGGGCTTCAAACTTCATAATCCCGGCGACACGAGCATAGCCATTGCCCTGCGTGTGGACAATGCCGGAGCCGACGGATCCAAAAACTGCAACACCCTCTTGAGTACCATTGAAGGGGGCGAAAGTCTGGACTTCAGGATGGCACTGGCCCGGGCTGATAAAACAATCTTCTGGGGCATGCGGGGAATTCCGGCCGCTGAGGCCCCTTACGGAAGTGGCGATGCTCTGGACCTTTCAGCCATCACAGCCTTCCAACTCTTCCTGCCTGAACAGGAAACAGAAGCTGCACTTCTCGTCAAAGAAGCCTTTCTTTTCGGGACACGGGATGAAGAAGGAATTGTCGTGTCCATGCCTTTTGTGGACCCTTTCGGACAATTCAACCAGGGTCAGTGGCCGGGAAAAATCGAAGAGGAAGCGGAATTTCAAAAGCGTCTCACAGCTGAGCAAAAAGAGCTGGTTGAAAATAAAAGCCTTCCAGGTCGTGACAGTTTCGGCGGCTGGCTTGAAGGCCCGCAGCTGAAAGCCACAGGCTGGTTCCGTACTGAAGAAATTGACGGTAAATGGTGGCTGGTCACTCCGGAAGGAAGACTCTTTATCTCCCTCGGTGTCAATTGTGTCCGCGCCGGCGAACACAGTTTTATAGAAGCCCGTGAAAAATGGTTTGAATGGCTGCCCCCAAAAGATGATCCCCTCTTTCACTCGGTCTTTTCCCATGCCGGAAATGTGCACAGCATGGCGGAGACCATCGGCGGGTCAGGAGCCACTTTCAGTTTCTATCTGGCCAATGTACTCCGGAAATACGGCGAAGACTGGAAAGAAGGCTGGGCGGAGATGAACTTTGCACGACTTCAATCCTGGGGATTCAATACCATAGGCAACTGGAGCCACAAAGATATACTGGACGCCAGTCCCCTGCCCTTCACAACAAGTATCACCACAGGCAACGCACCCAGAATAGAGGCCGCTCAGGGATACTGGGGAAAAATTCTTGATCCCTATCATCCCGACTTCGAAGAAAAAGTGGAGCCAACCATTGCCGCCATGACAAAGCCTTATAAAGACAATCCTCTATGTATAGGCTATTTCGTGGATAACGAACTGGCCTGGGAAGGAGCCATTGCCGGTGTGCTCGCCAGCGGTCCGGAGCAACCCGCACGACAGGTGCTTTTGCAACAACTTCACAAAGGCTATGCAACACTGGAGGATCTCAACAAAGCCTGGAGAAGCGAGTTCACCTCCTGGGATGACATAGATCGGCCACGGCGCCGCAGCGATGCTTTCAAAGCGGATATGGACCGCTTTCTGTACAATTTTGCTTACCAATATTTCACAACGGTCAATCATCTGCTGAAGAAGCATGCCCCCAACCAGCTCTACCTCGGATGTCGCTTCTCCTCAACACCGGAGCAGGCTGTTCGGGCCTGTGCAGCCGTGGCTGATGTGGTCTCTGTGAATATCTACACGAGAGCCGTGGCTCCGGACAAATGGACAGGTGAAAAGAGTCTGGGTAAACCCATGCTCATCGGCGAATTCCATTTCGGTGCTCTGGACCGCGGTATGTTTCATACAGGTCTTGTGGCGACAAAAGATCAAAATGACCGCGCCGAACACTATAAAGCTTATGTGCGCAGTGTTGTTGAACATCCCGCCTTTGTCGGCTCTCACTGGTTCCAATGGGTGGACCAATCCTCGACAGGCCGCACCCTCGATGGCGAAAATTATAATATCGGCTTCCTGGATGTGACCGATACTCCTTACCCGGAGCTTGTGGAAGCAGCCAAAGAAATTCATAAGGATGCTTATGGGATACGCTATGGCGGTGGATAATAAACAAGGCCTTTTGATGAAAACAGAGATTTTCACTTGAATCGTTGATCTGTTTTTACAAATGTCTGGTTATGTATTTTGGACGCGAGCTCTGTTTCTCTGTACAAGAACAAATAACGCCTCGGGGACGCTCAAAGACGTAGAGATTCACTCCCAGGTAGCACGATCCAAGGTCTTTAATGTATCAGTGTTAATCAATGTTCATCTGTGGTTCTAAGGCCTGTTGTGTCAGTGCCGCTTCTTCGAGCCCATTGCAGTTAAACAAAAAGCTTCCTTTGGTTGCGGCTATGCAGCGTTATGCTCCTCAAAATTCCATTGTGCCTCAGTGGTGAAAAAGATCTTTTCTGGCTCATCCGGTTTTTGCGTACTTGAATTAAGGGTTGTGGACATGATGGTATATTCTCCGCAATGTTTCATCAGCAAAAAAAGGAGAATATTCATGTCCACGCGTCTATTGTATCATGCTTTTTGT
>JAAYJV010000109.1 GCA_012522755.1 Candidatus Hydrogenedens sp. | reverse complement strand
TGTACACACAGCCTGACTCGCGTAAGGCAGGCACTTGTGTGAAAAAAGACTATACCTTCGGGTTAAGATTCCTCCTTTCGAAGGAATGACGCCGGTGTGGGGTGGGTGTCGGAGTTGTGGCCGGGGAGATTTCGGGCGAAAGATTTTTCGCCCCTACCGGGTGTGTACACACAGCCTGATTCGCGTAAGGCCGGCGCTTGTGTGAAAAAAGACTATACCTTCGGGTTAAGATTCCTCCTTTCGAAGGAATGACGCCGGTGTGGGGTGGGTGTCGGAGTTGTGGCCGGGGAGGTTTCGGGCGAAAGATTTTTCGCCCCTACCGGGACTATTGAAGTTTTGACAGCCCTTGCCGCAGTACAGGCTATACAAAAGCATACACGTACTCATGGCTAACTGGCAGAATAAAATAGACTTTTCTTATGTGTGAGCCTTATAGGATGGCGAGCGAGGCGGTGGAATTTTTACGTGGCTGATAAAAGACAATTCTTGATTCAAAGGATCTCCGTTGTTTACGATGCGGACTTGCGGTATTCTATATGAGAAAGAAAATAAGTGCTAAGTCTCATGGTTGATAGGGAATCAGTTGAACGGAAACCGTTATGACAAAGTATGTATGGAAAATAATCAGTGATCTTCCCGATGATTGGGACAGGCTGCTGACAGAGGACCTTTCCAGCCTGGCGGAAATATGGCAGGAGCATAAAGAGAAACTTCATGGCTCGGATGCATTGAAAACTTTTAATGAGCAGTTGCAACGGGAATGGGCCATTGAAACCGGAATCATCGAGGGTCTTTATACCTTGGATCGTGGTACAACGCAATTATTGATTGAACGGGGCATAGAGGGAAGTCTCATCCCCCACGGGGCAAGCGATAAAGCCGTTTCGGAAATACTGCCCATTATGAAAGATCAGGAATCTGTTGTGAAGGGGCTCTTTGATTTTGTGGGACAAAGTCGCCTTCTGTCGACATCCTATATCAAGGAACTGCATCAAATGCTTACGGCCCACCAATATACCGTGGATGCGGTAGATCCTTTCGGGCGGGTAATGAAGATGGAACTCAAGCGAGGGCAATGGAAAACATCTTCGAATAACCCAACCCGCTCTGATGGCAGTGTTCACGAATATTGTCCTCCGGAGCATGTGGCATCAGAGATGGACAGGCTCATTGCCATGCACGAGGAACAGAGAGCTGCAGGTGTTTCCCCGGAGGCGGCAGCCGCCTGGCTCCATCATCGCTTTACTCAGATACACCCATTTCAGGATGGTAATGGACGTGTTGCCCGATCCCTCGCTTCCCTGGTTTTCCTGCGTGCCGGATGGTTTCCATTGGTGATTATCAGCGACAAACATCGTAATGACTATATAAAAGCCTGTGAAGACGCCGATGACGGAAACTTGCAGCCTCTAGTAAGGCTCTTCACTGGTATTCAGAAGCAGGCTTTTATTCAGGCATTGAGTATTTCAGGAGAGATCATTGAAGACAGCGAGGCAATGCAAGCTGTAATTGCTGCGGCCGTGAAGAGGATTAAAGGGCGCGCTGAAGAAGTGAGCACCGATAAGAAAGCGGTGTTTGAGACATCCGAAAAACTGGAAGACAACACGAATGACAAGCTCCAATCGCTTTCTCTGGAGCTCCGGAGCCAGCTTGCAGGAATTGATGATTCTTATTGTATTGAGACAGACAGGAGCACTGAAAATACAAGCCATTGGTTTATGGATCAGGTAATCAGCATAGCTGAAGATCTGAACTATTTTGCTGACATGCGTTCTTATCATGGATGGAACCGCCTCACGATTAAAAAAACAAATCAACGTCAAACTGAAATCGTCATTTCTTTTCATTCTCTCGGTATGGATTTTTCTGGTGTACTGACGGTTCTGGCTTTTGTTGTGCATCGCTCTGTGATGGAGGATCACAACCCGAGCCTTGATGGTCCCTATGCGATTTGCAGTGATGTATTTCAGTTCTCCTGCAATCAAGATGTTGAAAAAACAGAAGAGCGTTTTAATCTGTGGATCAATAAGGTGCTCGTAGCCGGCTTGGATCAATGGCGCAGACAATTGTAGACGATTTTGGGTTGCAGTCTTTTCGTGTTATCGGGGATAGTTTTATCCTGGGAACGCCAATTTCCACATTGACCGACAGCGTGTTAAAACATTGACATTTTATAAACAGTGATGCGGTAACAGGTCTTTTGTTAACCATGAATAAAATAAAAGCCTTTGTAAACACTGAGTCTTTGTTCTCCCGCCAAATGCATACATAAGGCATGGTCTTTTCCCGGGTGTCCTGCCAATGTGGAAATTGGCGTTCCCAGGTCGCGCGGCTCAAGATCTTTAATTCATCAGTCTATATCCGTGTCCATCAGTGGTTCTAAAGATCTCTGTGCTCTGTGGTGAAAAAAGATTCCTTTGTCTTCTTTTTTCGCGTTCTTTTCGCATGTTTGGCGGTTCAATTTTTTTCCTTCTCCTTGCCTCAATGAAAGCGCATATGGTAATTTTATGAAGGATGGTATTGTTGCAACCCATAGAAAGTCTTTGAATCATGGACAGTCATAAAATAAATCGTCGTGCTTTTGTCGGGACTTTGGCGGCGGGGGCATTCGCAGCGGGATTGGGTCAGCGTTCGATCTTTGCGGTAGGCGGGGGAGGTCAGCGGCGGATAGCGTCATTTGTCTGTGATGTGACACCACCCTTGGGTACGCCTATTTATTCGAGTATGCAACCTTTGGAAGTGATTGAACATCCTCTGCTTGCCAAGGGGATTGTACTGGAGGACAGTGGCGGGCGATCTGTCTTGTGTGCCATCGATTATTGTCTTGTCCGCAATAGTCTTTATGATCTGTATCGCAAGGAAATTGCCGAAGCGGCGGGTACAAGCATCGACCGTGTGGCTGTTCATACGGTGCATCAACATACGGCGCCTCTGGCCGATTCGGATGCGCAGCGTCTTCTGGAAGGGGCTGGCGAGCCTGTGCCGGGTCCGTCCGTGGAATCTTTTGAAGCGCCGGCGGGTATCATGGCCGCTGCTGTGAAGGAAGCGTTGACAGATCTTCAGCCTTATGACAGTCTGGGTACGAGCATGGCGAAAGTGGAGCGTGTGGCTTCCAACAGGCGTGTGCCCATCGGTGAAGGGAAGGTGGGTTTCCGGGCGAGTTCCTGCAAAGATCCCGAACTGATAGAAAAGCCTGAGGGGTTGATTGATCCCATGTTGAAGACGGTGACTTTCGCTTTTGAAGGCAAGCCTCTGGTACAGCTGCATTATTACGCCACCCATCCCCAGAGTTTTTACGGTGATCCCCGGGCTACTTATGATTTTGTGGGCATGGCCCGTGAGCGTCTGGAAAAAGAAAGCGGCGTCCCTCAGATTTATTTCACGGGTTGTGAAGGCGACGTTGCTGCGGGGAAATACAATGACGCTTCCAAAGAGGCGCGGGAGGGTTTATACGAACGTCTCTATGCCGCCATGAAAAGCGCTTCAAACTCACCGCACTACCGCCCGGCTCAGGATGCGATCTGGCGCACGGTGCCTCTGCGCTTGGCGCCCCGTAATGATGAAAGCTATAACGAAGCGCATTGCCGCAGCCTTTTGGCCAATGTGGAACAGCCCGCCCTCGCGCGTATCAGTGCAGCCATGTATGTTGCCTGGCTGGAGCGGAACCATCGCCCTCTGGATCTGACGCTCATGCGTCTGGGCGATCTGGTCTTTGTGCACCTTCCGGGTGAGCCCATGGTGGAGTTTCAGCTCTATGCACAATCCTTGCTGCCCCATGATTTTGTTGCCGTAGCTGCTCTGGGTGACGGTGCTCCGGCCTATATCTGTCCTGACCGGGTCTATGAAGAAGGCGGCTATGAATCCCGTGCTTCGCACAGTGCTCCGGGTGCTGATGTGCTGTTCCGGGATGCGATCAAAAAGCTTCTGGTCGGTTGAAAAAACTCAACTGTCCCGCAAATCCTGAATATCAATGGCGAAACCTTCGATACTGTTGTCGGCGACGGTGTTCTCGCCACTTTCCGCACCGAAGCGGATGCCGATACGTTGTGCAGGGTCCCGGTTTTCGATCAGACTGTTGCGCACGAAGGTATTGCCGGTCGTGACACCCTGAAAGTCCACGGCCACGCCCTCATCACCGCCCGAATTGATGACGCGGTTATTTTCAAAGAGGTTGTCCGTGGCTGTAAAGCCTTCGCCCCGTTCCGGCCGGAAGAGGATGCCCACCGTGCCGCTGTCGACGACTTCATTGTTCCGGACGATATTGCCGTTGTCACGGTGTCCGATGGAGATGCCGCAATTGTTTTCCCGACAGATATTGCCTTCGGCGATGCCGTTCTGCACGCCCCAGCAGAAAAAGATACCGATGCCATTACCCTGCAACAGATTGTTGCGCATGATGGTGCGCTTGCTGCCTGATCCGGGGTGAAATCCCAGATGACTGTGGTTGATACTCTGGCAATCTTCCACGATGACATCATGACAGATCTGCCAGGCGATACCGTCGCCGTTGTTATTCTGCGCAAGCACCCGGCGTACAGAAATGTTGTTCGCATCGTGCATGAAAACACAGCCGCCATAGTTGCCGTCGAAAAAGTCGTTGTTCTCTCTGTTTCCGTCGATACACAAGTCTTCAATCACGATGTTTTCGACATCTTCCACGCTGATCAAAGGGAAGAGGGTAGCCGCTTCCACCTCGCCCATTTTCCAGGCATTGTCGCGGATGCCTTTGTCCAGTTTGAAGCGATTGCCGCTGCGTGCCGTAAGAACACGCTTCACAACGAGGGGGCCGCCTGTGTGGGGATTCTTGCCCAGCAGACAGACAGCGTCGCCCACCTGAAATCCGGAATCATCTTCCAGGGTGATCTCCTGGTCGAACCAGTCTGAGTCTTCGGAAAGCCGTGTCCGTACCATGTCTTCCTTGATGAGCATACTGTCCTGACCACTGCCAATGAGGCGGATGTTGCTTCCCAGACGTACAGCGTTGCGCAACTTATAAGTACCCGGCAGCACTTTGACCGTACCGCCCCCCAGCCGTAGCGCATAGTCCACAGCGGCTTGCAAGGCTTTGTCGGTAGTACCACAGATGTCGGCATTGGCGGGACCCACCGTTACCGTGATCTTCTCGTCCCAGTCAGGCTCATCAATGAAATCACCATCGGTGGCACGGACGGGATAAGTGCCCGGCATGTTCTGGCCATGGCTCGAAACCATATAGCCGGCGCCCAGAGCCATAGCACAAGCATTACGGAGCCACTGCCGACGACTGGACAGGAGGGGGGAGGAATTTTTCACGACGTGCCTTTCTCTTTTCAAGGGGAGATCTGAATAATATATAGTGAATGACTATTATTCCAGAAAAGAGGACAGGGAACAAGATAGGGGATAGGGGATTCGTGCAGGGTCAGTGGACCCAGTGGACAAAGTGGACGTATTAAGACCATAGATCTTTTTATTTCGCATTGTATCTTTTCCGTGTGTTCAGTGAATGACCTGGTTTAATTAGAAAAGAGCATTTGGTTGCGGCTGTGCGGCGCTGTGTTACTACCCGTCAACTTCCATTATTTTTCGGAGAAGTTCATATTGCTGACTCTGCAAGCCATATACTTTCAAGATATTGTGAGATCATCGATTCGGCAAAGCGTCTTCCAACAATCCCGAACAAATAATGCTTCGGGAATCCCTGAAAGACGTTGAGATTCACTCCTGGGAACGCCAATTTCCACATTGGCAGACAGCGTGTTATGACATTGACATTTTGTAAACAGTGATGCGGTAACAGGACTTTTGCCAACCAAGAATAAAATAAAAGCCTTTGTAAACTCTGAGTCTTTGTTCTCCCGCCAAATGCATACATAATGCATGATCTTTTCCCGGGTGTCCTGCCAATGTGGAAATTGGCGTTCCCAGGCAGTGCGACCCAAGGTCTTTAATTTATCAGTGTTAATCAGTGTTCATCAGTGGTTCTAAAAGTCTCTGTGGTAAAAAAGATCATTTGGTTGCGGCTGTGCGGCGCTGCGCCTCCGTGGTAAAAAAACTCCCTTCCTCTTCCATGGTTTGGATTGATAAAGCGGAATTTGATATACTTTCAATCTCTTGGGGCTGTAGCTCAGTTGGGAGAGCGCCGCGTTCGCAACGCGGAGGCCAGGGGTTCGATCCCCCTCAGCTCCACCAGGAAATCATAAAGATATTGAAGGCCCGTCGGGTTCTTGCCGCACAGTTCTGGATCAGGTACTGTGCGGTTCTTTTTTATCCTGTGTGCCTGGGCGGGCCTATAAATGGATCACTTCCAGATCATCCATTTATTTCTGCAGATACTCCGCCACAAGACGGCGATGACACTGATCAGGCTCATGTTCCATGCAAAGGAGGCAATCGCCTTCTTTCAAAACTCTGGCCGCCACTTTTTCGATCTTGCGCTCTTTGATGAGGGGTTTGAAGGCTTTTTCATAGGCTTGCCAGGTGCCCTTCTTCTTTTTATAGTCCACCATGATTTCTTCGGAGGGCGAAAAATCCACCAGATGCAGGTAGTCAATGCCTGCAATGGCTTTCAGAAAATAGGGCAAGTCTGATGCCTTGGAAAAACCGGCCAGTTGGGAGGTGTTGTGCAAGCGGATATCGATAATGCGTTTTACCCCAGCCTGTTGCAACTGTTCAAAAAAATCTTCCGCCGAGCGTTGTCCGCAACCAATGGTATAGAGTTTCATGGTTCCAGGTCCTTTATGACATGCCTCTGTTGATGGAAACAGATTTGAGGGGAAAATTATTTTCGTCGAGGCGGGAAGGTCGGCGGATTGACGGAGAATTATCGGACAGAATGAACAACGCATCCAGACCTCAGCTTTTCCCCGGGTGGCCTGGCGCATCAGTTTTTTTGAATCAGCGCTCAGGCCTCTTCATTCTCGGGGGCATCAAAGAGTGCAGCCAGCTCATCCCGTTCCAGAGCTGCGCGGTTTACACCGTCCAGGGCGGCTTCGGCCACTTTTGCGGCATCTTCATGAAATCCGAAGCGGTTTTCCCGCAGGCCATAGCGTTTGAGCAATTCTTCATAACGCTTGAGCATGGTGTCGGGCAGACCTTTCACACGGTGGGCCACTTTCCGGGCGGGGTTTCCGGCCCAGATTTCCAAAGGTCCCACATCTTTGGTGACCACGCTGTTCTGGGCGATGACGGCACCATCGCCAATGGCCACACCGGGAGCGATGTAACAGCTGCTGCCGATGAGACAGGCATCACCGATGACGATGGGTGCGGAAATATAGGGGGTGAGCCGCCAATGGTCAATAGTGCCGAGGACAGCATGGTTCGTATCACGGATGACGGTGAATTCAGCGATACCGGTGTAATTTCCGATCTTGATGATGGTGCGCGCTTCCAGAAAACAATTGTAGCTCAGACCGCTGTAGGTGCCGAAAATAATTTTTCCGCCGCCACTGGTGCGCATGATCACATTGTTGCGGATGCGGCAATAATCACCGAGTTCCACATGGCCGTCAATTTCCAGGAACTGCCCTTTGAGGCTGCATTTCTTTCCGATGACGGCAAATTTTCTTCTGTTTACAAAGTTTCGCCAGTTGTTCGCCAGTCTGCTCATGTCTGACCCTTCTCGTTAAAAGAAACGGCTTTTACAGTATATGCCGGAGGATGTTTTCCGGAAAATCACAGGGGAAGGGGTACAAGATTTTCAGGGGTATCGCCCGAGAGGGCTGCAACGATGTTCTCGGCGGCCATGCGCGCCATGGTATCACGGGTTTCGATGGTGGCACTGCCGATATGAGGCAACAGGAAGGCCCGTTCATGGTCGAAGAGTCGGGGATTGATGACCGGCTCTTCTTCAAAAACGTCGAGCCCGGCTGCGAAAACAAGCCCTTCGTCCAGAGCCTGACAGAGATCGTCTTCTTTGATGACCGGACCGCGGGCACTGTTGACAATGACGACGGAGGGTTTCATCTTTCGGAATTCGGCCAGTGTGAAGGCATGGCGTGTTTCCGGGGTGAGGGGGCAATGAAGAGAGAGGATATCGGCTTCAGCGATGAGCTCGTCTTTTTCCACCCAACGGGCATTGAGCGCTTCTTCTGCGCTTGCACTGAGCCGGTTCACATCATGATACAGCACAGTCATATCGAAACCGCGACCCCTTCGTGCAACGGCCTGTCCGATGCGTCCCAACCCGAAAAGGCCCAGATTCTTTTTGTATAAATCAACACCCAGAAATTGCAGGGGTCCCCAGCCTTTCCATTGACCGGCCCGGAGTACACGCTCGGCTTCGCCCGCACGTCGGGCCGCACCCAGAATGAGTGTCCAGGCGAGATCAGCTGTCGCTTCCGTGAGAACGCCCGGTGTGTTTGTCACAAGAATATTGCGTTTTGCAGCTTCGGCCAGCGAAATATTGTCATAACCCACAGCCATATTGGCGATGATTTTCAACTGGGGCCCGGCGGCGTCCATGGTAGCTGCATCCATGCGCTCGCCCACTGTGGAAAGGATGGCCTGGGCTCCTTCAACGAGTTTGAGGAGGGCCTCAGAGGCTATGCCGTCGTCAGTCTGATGCATGGCCAGTGTTTTCACTTCACCGAAGGCCTCCAACACTTTCAGACCCGCTTCAGGGATTCTTCTTGTCACAGCTATTTTCATGGGGATACCTCCTTATACATGGTGAATCAATTCAAAACAGGCGCGGGCTCATTCGTTGGTCCAGCGCGCCTTTTTACTCAATAATCCTTCAATGATGAGATCGGTGGCCTCATCTTCCGTAAGACCCCGGCTGAGCAGGGTCTGCAACTGTTTGGAATCCACACTGCCGATGGCGGCCTCGTGGGTGATATGGGCTGTGGGGTTGCGCACTTCCACCATGGGAATGGCCTTTGCCACAGCGCGGTCCAGGACAATTTCCTTGCAGTCCACATGGCCCCGGGCACGATCGCCGAGAGCGATGATATCGTTGAAGATATCGGCCCGGGCTTCGTCGCGCAGAGCAATATGAGAAATGAGAGCGGCCCGGGCTTCTTCACCGATGAGACGGGCCCGTTCATGTATCTCAATGGTATCATCAGCGCGCCCATTGATACGAGCCGTCATCTCCACAACGCTTCTGTCGTGGCAGATGGTTTCATAATCAAATTTTATTTTTCCGGCACGGCCTTTGATCAATTCAAATTCGGTGGTGAATTCCGCATTCTCATGGACAATGACCCGGGCTTCCGGGGCAACGACAATGCCTCCGTGTTGTCCGTGGACATGGCGTTCAAAATAGGCATAGTGGGCGCCCGGTTCCACTTCAATGGCGGCTGTCATGGTATGGAGCACATCCACGGCATTGGGGAAAGTGCAATGGGCCAGGAAAGAGGCATAGGCATTTTCTTCGATGCGGATATCCAGATCAATATGTTGTTTGCCATCTTCAGGCAGCACGCCGAAGCAGATGTGAACAGGTTTCTCCAGACGCTTTCCCGCTTCCACACTGATCACGGCTGCAACACCGTCGTCCCCTTCTTCGGCTTCCACTTTTAAGCCGGGAACGAGTTTGATGCCCACCACCCGGTTCTCATGCACTTCAATGCGGGCTGTATTATCGCTGAGTCCGTGGGGATCGGTCATGCCGATGGATTCGAGAAGAGCGCTCACAAGATCTGAGGTTGTCATGCTTTGGCCTCCTCTTCCACAGGCTCGTTGATATGAGCGCAGGGCAGGCATCGATCAATGAAATAGCGACCTATCTGAGCAACAGGGCCTTTGTCGCGGAGTCGGCCGTTGCACATGAGAAAGGCATGGTCCGCCTGCTCCAGCACGGTACGGCTGTGGGTGATCATGATGACCGTTGCCCCTTGTTCTTTGAGGCGGCGCAGGGCTGTGAAAATATGTTCGAGAGCTTCCACGTCGATCCCTGAATCGGGTTCGTCCATGAGTATCAACCGTGGTTCCATGGCCAGGATGGAGGCCAGTTCTATGCGCTTGCGTTCGCCGCCGCTGAGGGTGCGATCCACGCTGCGATGAAGATAACGATCCCCTTCCATACCCAGCAATTCCAGAATCCCTTTGATATGGGTCGGATCCTTACGCTTGCTTCCGGCACCGACAAAGCGCAGCACGGACAAGCCTTCGAAGCGTGCAGGTTCCTGCCAGGCCAGAGTAATACCGCGTCGGGCACGTTCTTCCACAGGAACACCCTGGAGAGATGCACCGTCGAAAATGATGTCGCCGCCATGGTTGGTATAGCCATGAAGCCCCATGATGGTATTGGCCAGGGTTGATTTACCCGCACCATTGGGCCCGATGACCGCATGGATATGCCCTTCCCGGAAGTCCAAGCTCAGATCGTCCAGAATGGCTTTTCCGTCAAAAGACTGACTCAGATTGTGTATGCTTAGCAGATTCATCGTCTGGTTCCTGCTGCAGGAGTGAAGCCTGTGGGTAAAAACAGTTCTCCGGGGCTTGCGCCGAAATGGAAGCACAGGGGCGGGCTCCGGAAAGAGTCGGGATATGGAAAAGAGACAGAATACTCCCTGAACAGAGGAGCACTGAGACCGTATCATATCATAATTGGAGGAAACATCTCCCCCGAAGCCTCTGTTTTTTCATCGATTCACACAGGCCGGGAACCCTGAAAGACTGGAAATTGTACTGTCTGGCTCGGAATGGCTAAAAATCATCCGGTTTTTTGAGTTTATAATAACAGATGTGGACTCCGGCAAAGCTTGTCCGGTAAAATTGAGTTGACCTGCAGATTCCCGGAAGGGTAATTACTATGGATGCTTTTATCGAACAAAAATCTGAGGAAGAGAAAAAGTCCCAAAGGCCCAAAAGAATTGTAGATATTCTGTCTGAAATGAATTTGGATGTTTATCATCCGCCCCGGGAAGTTGAAAACATGGTCGAGGAAATTCATCAGATTCTTTTGAGCGGGGAAAAGATGTCTTATCACTGGCTGATTGATGAGATATTCTGGAGACAATTGCCTGCTCGTTTCAGTTTTACTGTGTCCGGACTCTTATTTGAAGCATTGGACAGTATTCCCCCTTCGGTTGTAGTGGTTCCCTGGTCAAGCCGCTCAGGACTGACCTGGGCCCGATATCTGGATGTTTTGAAGGATACCAGGGATATATCCCACAAATCACCTTTTCCAGGAGTTTTGGATTCTGAGCGTATTTTTCTGCTTGTCTACGACGGTATCAGCGAAGGAGAAGTCTTTGAAGAAGATATGAGGCAGACAAACTTGCCCGTCGTATTTCTGGAAGCAAGAAGCCGAAACCTGACGGGATCCGAGAAGAATGTCGCGGAAATACGCACTATACTCGGCTCTCTGGATGAGGCGGTCCCCAAGAGTCTGGATGTTGAAGAGCATATCAAAGCGAAAAATGAAACCATAAGTAAGGCCAGGATCGCATGTACTCAATATGTGCACCCCTTCAAACACCTTCCCCGTCGCTTACAGATTTTGATGATATATAAGGTTGCCACCCTTTTTCCTGTCACTGTTTTTGTGTTCATGTTCGTGTCAAATATGATGACGGTTATTTTTCAAGATTCACTTGCTTTCTTGAATATTGACGCATCAAAGTTCCCTGTTCTTTTTCCGGTGGTCTTCTTATGCGATTTTTTCATGGCTGGTGTTCTTATTTGCCTGGGACAAAAGTGGATGTCCAAAAATACCGCCCTGAGTGACAATCTGATCCTCACCATTCTTGCGTCTCTTCGTATTTGCGCAATCATTCTTTATTTGAGTCCGGTGATTTTTAATGTAAATCCCGAAATAGTTTATGAGCTGACCCCGATTCTGTTCTTTGATTTGGTCTCGCCTGCGCATCATGAATTGAGTGTGCTTATATTTGTTTTTAAACTGCGTATGTATGGGCTTTTTCTCGGATGGTTTGCAGTAAAAAACGGATGGAAGTTCTGGTAAAAACGCAGAGTCCAGCGTAATGATACCCATTGTTTCATCCTCATGTGACTGAATCGCATATGCGCAAAAAAAAAGAGGCAGGCTTTGGGGCCTGCCTCAGCGTTTACGAGGGGGTGGGAGGGATCAAAGTTCTTCCATCACGGCACGGGCGACGGCTTTGGCCAGACGGCGGCGACGTGTTTCAGACGGCTTCTCGTAGTAGGTTACTTCTTTCAGCCGCTGCAAGAGCCCTTCTTTGTTGCATTTCTTTTTGAAACGGCGCAGTGCCTTTTCAAAAGGCTCATCAGTTTTCACACGGACCTTAGTCACTAAAACTCAACCTCCCTCCTGAATGGATTTACGTCTTATTGTGGACGCATTTGTTGAGACAAGGGTACCAGCCATTGTCTGATTGGGATTACAGAGAAAATTCAACACCCTTATTCTAGCAGTTATGTGCCGGATATGTCAAAATTTTGAAGATGGGTCATCCTTGTCCCAATGAGCTTTTCTTGGACAGGCTCGTTCCATGTGCTGACACCTGTTTCTATGTGCTGAGCACCCGAAAAAGCTTGTCTTTATGGTATTGTGTAGCTGTAGAACCGTCTTACACGGGCCTTCGTAATTTGGACAGGCCAATGCAACGATCAGTTAGCCTGATCCTGGGAAGCGGAAAAATGAAGACAAAACCAGCCCAAAATACCAATGAATTCAACTGTGTGGATTCGATGGTGTCCTTAATTTGGACACCAGTGAAGATGAGTATTGAATCTCGTGAGTCAATCAGATTAGGATTACACCCGAAAGCTGAGGACTCAGCATTAGCTGCTTTGTCCCTGATATGCAAAAAGACGGGTTACTCACTGAACACAGGACAGCATCCATGAAATCGCTTTTATCCCTGAAAATGCTTGTTTCGCTTTGTGTGTTTTGCAGCCTCGCACTGTTGGCCTCTGGCGCTGAGGAAGAATGTGATTCACAGGCGAAAGACGATGCGGTGGTGAATCGTCCTGTTTCTTCTGTAACAGTTTGGATTGTCGATCAGATTCATCAGCTTTGTAATGATTGGACATTGTCACCCAAGATTGAAACAGAGAAGCCTAAATGTGGTTTCATCCCGGGCAGTCCGGATTTATCTGAAGGAGAGGCGCCGGACGATCCTGATGTTCCGGGCGATTCCGAGGGCGAGCAGCCGGATGGTCCGGACAACTCCGAAGGTGAGAGTCCTGATGTTCCGGGCGGCTGGGAAGGGGAAGATCTGCAAGAGGTGGTTCTCCGGGAAATGATCAGCATAGCTGCTGGCTGCTTTGAGATGGGCTGTCCTGAAAGTGAAGACGGCTACAACAATGAAAAGCCGCTCCATACAGTCTGTCTCGATGGATATCAGATCGGCATGTATGAGCTGACCAATGAAGAATTCGTTGATGTTCTCAACTGGGCCCATAGCCGTGGACTTCTCAGCAACGCTGATGGGACGCCCTATACAAACAATGCCATTTATGCCTATGGACAGGTCATTGCAAACACTGAGAGTTCCAGCTCTGAGTCTCAGATTGTCTTTTCCAATGGTGTATTCAGTGCGAGAAGTCGCGAAGGGTATAAAGGCCAGATGTTTTCCATGGCCGACCATCCTGTTGTCCATGTCTCCTGGTATGGTGCTGTGTGTTACTGCAACTGGTTGAGCCGGACTCAGGGGCTGGAGCCTTGTTACAACACCTCCACCTGGGAACGTTATGAGCCTGTGCGCAATGGTTACCGCCTGCCTACGGAAGCTGAATGGGAACGTGCAGCCGCCTGGGATGGTGAGAAGCATTGGAAATACGGTATATCCAGTGATGATATCAGCACCAGCTCGATAAATTATGTCTACTCCGCCGAACACTTCGGCAATGGAAATCCCTTATATCTGATGACACATCCGCCCACTTCCCCTGTAGGCTGGTATAACGGTATCAACCCGATCCGATTGAAAGAACCCGAGAAATTGACTCATCCAGGGAAAAGTCCTGTGGGGGCCTATGACATGAGCGGGAATGTAAAAGAATGGTGCCACGATTGGTATCATTTCGATTACTATACCGAGAGCCCTTCATCCAACCCCACAGGTCCTCAGGAAAAGATGATTTACCGTGTTGTGCGGGGCGGATCCTACCATCAAGCCGCCACAGGTCAACGAACAGCCCGTAGGGACATCGCTCAGCCTGAATCTCTTTATCGATCCACGGGCTTCCGTCTGGCCCGCACTCTCTGAGTGACAAAAAATGGATCGCAGCGCAGCACAGCCGCAACCGAATATTTTTTCTTTTTTAACCACGGAAATCACGAAGAACGCGAAGGTTCACGAAGGAAATGAAAAAGAGAGGCGGAGTGATGCCACCCGAAGATTCAACTGACCCTCAAGAGACACCCCGCCGCCGTCATGCCGGTTTTTTTGCAACCAGGTCCGCCTATCAAAGCATTCAGCCACAACAACGCAAAAAAGACCGGCATCCAGATTGGCAAGACGAAGAGAAGCATAACCAACGCTCTCCGATGTTTTATTCATACTTGGTTTCTCTTACTTTCTCTTAACACCATTCTTCTGGACTTTATCCTGGATCCCGGTCTTTTTCTCGTTGTCTCTGTAATCATCTTTGCACACCGTCCTCAGCGAGAAAAAACCGGGATGACGGCGGGAGTTGGCTCTTGGTTGGGAATGTTGCGTCAGAGCATTTCTTCCGCCTGTTTCCCACTACAAAGGCGAAATTACACATTAAGCAATGGCATGAATCTCTGGTCGCATCAGATCCCGAAGTTAAAGAACTCAGGTCGACAGCAACGCAAACTTCTTCGAAAGAATAATAGAAGTTGACGTGCAGCAGCACAAAGCTTCGCCGGTCTTCGCAGTGATTCTTTCCGGATATTCCGGGAGAGCGATTACTAAATGAAATGAACCCTGATTTTAAGGTTTGCAAAGACCCGGGCGTTGAAGGTAACGGGCTTTTCAGGAGCTTTGCCGTCAATAATCAGAGACAAGTCCAGACATTCCAGATCGGGTGATTTAAAAAAGCCATATATATCTGTTTCACCCTTGGGAGTCAGAGAAATTTCTTTTGATTTCAGATTGCCTGTACTGCTGAAGACAATTTTTTTGTTTGATTTTGAGTCTTTCATTTCCAGACTCAGCGAGCTCAGACCGGAAAAAGTCCCTTCGCTGGCTGTGAGCACGATGTTTTTGAGGGAGAAAGAGCGCAGTTCGAAACGGGGTTTCAAGACAGAGAGCAGAGGTACTGAACTGAGATCGATCTCCTGCTCTTTGATGAAGGCGTCCAGTTCGTTGATGACCATGCGGATCTGTTCAGGGAACTCGCAATTCTGTTCCAGTTCAAAAGCATATCCGCCGTCGGGCAAATCAGTCAATACAGATGCATCTATCTCGATGGGAGTGGGTAATATCTCAAAATCCACATTTTGATCCAGGTCATAATGGCAGCCGCTGAAAACAGTGACAGCCAGAGCAATTCCCACAAAGGTGAAGTGATAAAGTGTTGCTTTTTTCATTTTCTTTTCTCCTGTCAAGCCTGTTGGTGCAGATATTGCACTTATTTTACCGATGCCTTTTCGCTTCTTTACAGAATCTGATCCATAACTTTTCACTGAAAATATATCAAGAGACAATCTCTATCATCTCTCCGGGATATCAGAGTTGCCGCAGTCCCGAGAATATATGAAGACAGCGGCTCAAAAAAGTCCTATTTTCACTTCATAAAGCGCTTTGGCACGGGTGGAGAAAATCAGATCATTCTTCGGACGCTCACCGCGAAGAATAATCTCCGCATTGATACAGTCAACCTTTCCATTGGAGACAACACTGTAAAGGTCAATATTCCGGTCCGGTGTCAAAACGGGATCCTGTTCAAAAGGTCCTGTGGCACTGTAACTGTTGATGGTACCTTGCGTTGCATCGGCTGCACTGAAGTTGATCCTGTCAATGGATGCGAAATTACCTGAACTCGTATCGAGAGTGACTTCTGTCAGGACCAGACTTGTGATACGACCCCGCCAGGGTAAAAACCGGAGAAGAGGGGCGAAGGGACCGTCTATCATGTCTCCGGGATTTTTCAGTGCCTCCTCCAGATCGCGGACACTTCGGGAAAATCCGCAGTCTTCTCCGATAGGTATGGTGACCACACCGACTTCCCATCCCTGTGCAATCAGCTCTTCAAAAAGTTCGGCATCGTCATTGTCATCGTTATCCGTGGAGATACCGCTGCTGATTACCCCCGAGATCTTGACGTCTGTAGTCAGATTCATCTCCATTTCCCGTTGCAGGCGGTATTGACAGCCACTGAAGACAGTGATGCAAAGAATGACGATACCAAGTCGGCTGAAAAGAGAAAGGTTCGTTTTCATACTGGATTTTCTTTCTTTAAAGTCAAAGTTGCCTGGTCAAACAAAGATACCCATACTTTCTTATCTTTGCAGATTCGGTCCATGTGAAGTATAGTATTGACACTGCAGTATGTGACAGGGTATTCCCCGTTGGATGTATTTTAGACTACCCGATAGATAATGTCAAACTTGTTCAAGCGGTTCATCATAAAAAGGAGGAAAGAATAAGGCGCGTCTTTGGATGGCCGGCGAGGGTTGTGATCCCGAATTATAAAACACTTCCGGGGATCGGCTGTCTTTAATGAGTTGAGTAGACGGAGCTCACCGGAAGTCCTGCATTTCATTTTCTTCTTTTTTCCCTTTGCCATGGTCCGGTTTTTTCCGCATCCCGGTCTTTCGTTTCATTCGTTGAAAATACCGTGTTATACTTTTCGAAGTATACAGAGATGCGGGTGCCGATCCGGAAAGGCGAAAATATCATGTATCAGCACTACCCATTCAAAGGGCTCCGGGAAGTGGCCTTTTTTGTTGTTTTCGGCGTTGCTTTGCTTTTTGGAATAGCTGCTTTTTCTTCAGAATCTGATGCGGCGAAATCGAAAGGACCCTTGCAAGTCAGCCCGGAATATCCGGCGTGGCTTCTTTATGGTGATGGCTCTCCTTTTTTCATGTGCGGTCCCGGTGATCCGGAAGGATTCTTGTATCGGGGCAAGGGCAAGCATGACGGCACGCGCGAAGGTGATCAGCTGGCTTTGATCAACAAAATGGCCGGGACAGGAGCGAACTGTATTTATCTCATGGCCTTGCGCAGTCATGGGGGTGATGGCGGATCGGAGGAAAATCCTTTTGTGGACAATGACATAAACCAGCCTTTGAATGAAGCGGTTCTGGATCAGTGGGAGCAGTGGTTCACTGAAATGAACAAAAAGGGCATCGTGATTTTTCTTTTTTTATATGATGACAGCAGTGCCCCTTTTCCCCGTGATCTGATTCAGGGCGAATTGCATCCCCGGGAAGCATATTTTGTCGACACGATCGTTTCCCGCTTCAAACATCATCCTTATCTGATCTGGTGCGTGGCCGAAGAATATGCCGAGGCTCTGTCCGCGGCCCGTGTTTCCAAAATTGCGGAGCGGATCAAAAGCCGGGATGATTACCAGCATCCTGTCGCCGTTCATCAGAACCATGGTACTTCATTTGATTTTTCAGAAGATCCCCGGATCGATCAGTTCGCCATGCAATACAATGCGAAATCTCCTGAAGAGCTGCATGACGCCGCTGTGGTGGCCTGGCATGATTCCGGGGGAAAAAAGAATATCAATCTTTCCGAGTTCCAGCCCCGGCCCACCGGTGAGGCATTGCGGAAGACAGTCTGGTCCATTGTCTTCGGGGGAGCCTATTCCATGATTCTTTTCATGGACATAGAAAACACCACAGAAGAGGATTTGCGTATTTGCGGCGATCTGGTATCTTTCATGGAGTCAGTCCGCTTTCATGAGACGGCTCCGGCCGACGATCTGGCTCGGGGCACGAGCCGTTATGTTCTGGCGAAGCCCGGCCTCCTCTATCTGGTCTATCAGGAGAAAGGAAATCAGCCCGGCCTGCTTCTCGAAGAAGGCTGTTATGCCCTGCACTGGTATGATATAGCCCGGAAAGAATGGATTCATGCCGGGAAAGAGTGCTATCCCTCAGGAGAACATTATTTTGAAAAACCGGATCGGACAGGCGATCAATGCGTGCTCTATCTGGTATCCTTTACGCCATAGTTCCGGCGGAAAACCTCCGGGCAAATGCACATATGAAAGACCGTCAGCGGGAAAAGGAGTCAACATACTCCGGAATGGAAGAATGACCGCCCATGTCTGAAACAACAGCCCCATCGGCTGATAAAACACAATCTCTCTGGAGTCGGTGGCTGGGCCGGATTCGCCTGGTCGTGCTCTGTGTTCTGGCTCTCATCACCCTCTATGCTTTGTACAGTCTGCGGCAAAGCAACTGGGGAGAGGTGCGCGATTTCTGGATGGCCCGTCGCTTTCTCCTCTTTCAGATACTTCTCATCAGTTGCTGTGATATTGCCCTGGATGGGCTGATATGGCTCGGAGTGCTCCGTCAACAGGGGATCCGTCCCGGGATTTTCCGGGGTATCCTGCTCTACTTCTCTGTCCATGCGGCCCTGCTCATGCCGGCTCAGTTGGGTCGTGCCTTCCGCTCCACCGAAGTTGCCCGCCAATGTTCTGTCCCCTTCGCAGTGGCATTGTCCACTGAAGTGCTGTATCTGGGCTTTACGGCTGTCGCCGCCTTGTCTCTCTTTGTGACAGCTCTGGCCTGGGTCCACTTTTCCCGGATGGCTGCATTGCTTCCCCTGTTGCTTATCCCTTTGGGCCTGGGCGCAGCACAACTTTTCCAGCCTCTTCTGCGCAGAATGAAATTGTTTCCAGCCTCTTATCATTTTCTTCATGCTGCAACGCTGGGCCTGGTCTTTGCAAGTCTTGTCAACTGGATGATCAACGCCTCCAACCTTTACTTCGTCTTCAGAGAGCTTGTCCCCACTCTGCAGCTCCCACACGCCTTCATGATCAGCACTTCCAATCTTTTTGTAAGTGCCAGCTCAGGCATTCCCGCCGGCTTCGGTGTGGCCGAAAGTTATATGGGCGCACTCTTCTACTGGCTTGAGGCGCCTCCGGCCCATCTGGTTCCGGCTGTTCTGGCTTTTCGCCTGCTCACGGTCTGGATATGGGTTCCCATCGGTTGGATTGCTCTGGGTATCAATGGGATCCTGTCCCGTTGGAAAGGAGATCTGTCCGTGAGTAAAGCAGCCGATGAAGAAAAAGACCTGCTTTGAGAAGCTTTTACTCCGCCTCCTCTTTTTTCTCCACCTTCAGCTCATCCAGCACTTTCCGTAAATCCCCGGCATGATCTTTGTGCATGGCCAGGATGGCATCATCTGTGACGACGAAGACAATATCCGACAGGCCTAAAGCGGCGACTGTCATCTCCGTTTTTTCCGAAGCATTCCAGATCACACTGTCCCGACAATCAAGGGCGATGGATTCGCCCACGGTCACATTCCCCATATTGTCGGCTGTCCGCTCTTCCGCCACGGCATGCCAGGTACCCATGTCCCGCCAGGAAAAGCTTCCCCGTACCATGAGCAGTTTTTTCGCATGTTCCAGGAGGGCATGGTCAATACTGATGGCTTCCAGAGTGGAAAAAAGAGATGAGGCCTCTTCCAGTTGATTCTTTTGAAAGAGTCTTGCGAGTTCGTGGACCAGAGCGGCCATAGGCGGCTGAACCCTTTCCAGCTCTTTCATGAACACGGAAAAGCGACAGAAAATCATGCCGCTGTTCCAGAAATGTTTTCCTGAGCTTACGAAACGTCTTGCCCGGGCCGTATCAGGTTTCTCATGAAAGGCCTTCACGGGCCAGGCCTGTTTTTTTTCTTTGCCCGGTCCTGTTACAAGGCTCCGGACAATCTCAATATACCCGAAGCCTGTTTCCGCACGGGCGGGCATGATCCCGCAAAGAACCAGCGCCTCCTCTTTTTGTGCTGTCGCCACAGCTTCACGTAACATTTTGTGAAAGCAGAATCGCCGTTCGATTTTCTGATCCGCCGTGATGATGGCCAGGGTCAGACTGTTGCATGCTTCTTCGCCCCGTTCCGCCAGCAGTCTGGCCAGAGTGTAAACCAGGGCGCCGCCGGTGTTTTTGCTGCTGGGTTCCGCCAGAAAGGCCTTCTCGGGCAATTCTTCAAGCACTTCCCGCACAGCCGGTGCGAGGAGACTGTTGGTACTGATGTAGATCTGATCCGGCGCGATGAGCGGTTTCAGATGATCCACCGCCAGCCGGAGCAGACATTTTCCTGATCCGTCCAGATCCAGCAGCTGCTTGGGACGTTCAGGCCGGGAGAGAGGCCAGAATCGCTCTCCCGATCCTCCCGCCAACACGAGGGCCAGTGTGGAACTGAAATCAGCAGTCATAATTATTTCCTTGAAAATCAATCCGTTGAAAGAGAGGGAAGGGGTTTCACAGTACCGCTGTACAGCTTGCGTATACGCGAAGCCAGCAGGGTGCTTACACAGAAGAACGCCGCCAGCCCGCTGATGATTCCTCCGACAATGAAGAGAGGAGGTCTGTAGATGAAACGAATGGAATGACTTCCTTTTTCCAGAGCCACTCCCATGAACAGGCCATTGACACGGAGCAGGGGCTGGGGCGATTCATTTTCCAGAGCACGCCAGCCCTCCTCGAAGCTTTCACTGAATACCAGTATGCCCGGGCCCGGCGTATCCAGGCGGATGGTGATTTCTTCAGGACGCTGTTCGGTAATGACAATGCGCGGTGTTGAAAATTCCTCAGAGTGCTCATTGCTGTCAGCCATGATCCGCGCCAGATGATGCACGGTCTTTTTGTCAGAGGTGACCAGGCATTCCCGGGCGGGATCAAAACCACTGTCGCAGACACCGGCCAGAGCAGCTTGATCGTCTGTTGCCAGGCGCCACCGCGGAACCCAATAGGCCCGGGACAATCCCTGAGGATGACTGTGGATGGAAAGGTCTCCTTCCCGATTTCGCTGTTGCACATTCAGGTCTGAGAGAAGCCCTTCTTCCAGAGCGACCGGAGAAGACCTGTCCGATGCCACGGCCTGAACAGCCATGAGCCGCAGCATGGCCCAAAAAGCCTGTGAGTCGCCTGTATCACAGACAGTTTGCCATTGATCCATCCAGAGTGCCTGGGGAGAGCTGAACAGCGCTCCCTCGCCCAGCGCCCCGTAAAGGGGAGAGGTCATGGTGATATTGGGATGAAAATGGCGGTTCTCAGCATCGGCCAGAAGCAGAACCCGACCATCCAATGCACTTTCCCGCAGACCGGCCGTTGTCCGTCTGTCCAGCCGCAGTTCGGGCGCAGCCTGGAAAAAAGGATGATCCTGTCTGTTGACAAAAGACGAAGCCAGATCCACATACAAAAAGACAAGAATGAAAATACAGGCGAGAACGGAGGCCCAGTTACGCCGGAAAGTCAGAAAGAAAATCAGTGCGGGAACAAAAGGAAGCATCCGGCCCCGGGCACTGTCGGGTGCAAGAATGAAGAGAATGACAAAAAGAAGAGCTGAGAGAATGACCGGCATCCAGAGTCGCGGTGTCGTGATATTCCGTCGTACCGTAAAGAGACGGTCCATACCCAGAGCCGCCAGAACAGCCATGAAAAAACTCCAGGGAAGATAGAGGGTCTGTACCCAGCCCTGTTCTCCGCTCAACAGAGCCAGCAGGATTATTCCGGGAAGAGCCAGGGCAAAGAAGGCCCGTTCCCAACGGGGGAGAGGGTGGAGAAACGCAGAGGGAATCAGCAGCAGTGTCATGACCCCGAAACGCCCGGGTGCCGGAAGCAGCTGAGTCTGTAAATCCAGCATTTGCGTCCACAGCCCTTTCAGTCCTGAAGGGAAAGAAGCGGCCATGCGGAAAGAATCGAGCAAGAGTTCAGGATTTTTCAACTCCAGGAGACGGCTCAGCAGAGGGAGTCCCTGTATGCTGAAAAGGAGCAGTGCCAGGCCGAAGATGGCGAAGAGTCCCCCGGCGCCTTTCAGGCGAAGACGGACCGTTCTTTTGCTCTCATTTCCGCCTGTGCCCCAATAGACGCAGAAAAGTCCATAGAGCAGGGCACTGATCAGGAGCACCAGTGCAGGCATGAGTGCTCCGCCGAAAAGAAGCAGTGCCTGTGCCAGAGCGCCCAGCACCAGCGTTTCCCGACGGGGCTGGTGCATATGCTCGCGCAATGTCCACAGTACCAGGGGATACCACATGACTGTCTGCAAGCTGAGCGGATTGGACATGATCGCCGCTGAAGTGCCTCCACATACGGCGATGAGTGCACCCAGTAACGAAGGGATGAAGCGCAACCCCAGAGAACGGGCGAAGAGAAGAAAGAAAAAGGCTGTTGCCGACAGGGCGACAAAAGCATGCAGTGCCAGAGCCCGGGAAAAATCCATAAAGAGAAAAGGCAGGATCAGCGGTTGGAACAGGCCATGACGTCCTTCAGAAAAATAGGGTGTACCGCAAAGAATGCGGTTGTTCCATAAAGGCAGCTTGCCCGTTCGCAGGCTGTCCGTACCATAGATGAGAGAAGGAAAAATCTGACGGTAGAGCAGAATATTTTCGCCTTCGGCCGATACACCGCCATCGCCCGGCGCTTCGACGCTGATCCAGAAGAGCGGGCAAAGGATGATGAAGAAAGCGGCTCCCATAAAGAGAAGGGGCGCTGCATGCTGGTTATGGGTCGAATCAGTCACGGTATCTCCAGAAGGATCCGAAAAACAGGGGGTTTATAATCCTATGATACTGCAGAAAGAAGAAGAGGGAGAAATCCGGCTCTTTCTTTACAAGCATATCCTTTTTAAAAGAGAAGTGTTCCCGAGGACTCTTCGGCCTGTCTTCAGAAATATTCATTCTTCGGGCTCGCAGGGGCAGGCCACCCGGTGACCCGGCTTTTTTTCAACAAGCCCGGGCACTTCCTTTGAACATTCTGGCCGGGCCAGGGGACAACGGGGATGAAAGACACAGCCTTCCGGCGGATTCAAAGGCGAAGGCGGCTCACCCCGGGCCTGCACAAATCTTTCTCCGTCTTCCGAGATAACAGCATCCACATCGGGCATGGCCGAAAGAAGAAGGCGGGTATAGGGATGCAGAGGCTCCCGGAACAGGTCTTCCCGTGGTGCTGATTCCACGATACGTCCCAGATACATGACGGCCACACGATGGGCAATATGACGGACGACTCCGAGATCATGGGAGATGAAGATCATGGCGAGGCCCTGTTCCCGCTGCAAGTCTCCCAGCAGATTAATGATTTGCGCCTGAATGGAGACATCCAGAGCGGAGACGGGTTCATCGGCCAGAAGGAGGGAAGGTTCCGGGGCGAGCGCACGGGCTATGGCAATGCGCTGCCGCTGACCGCCCGAAAATTCATGGGGATATTTGCGGACAAAGCGTGCGGCCAGGCCGGCTTTTCCCATCAGATCACGAATGGCCCTGTCCAGATCACGGCCCCGCAGCTTGCGATGGACCCGCAATACTTCCGCCAAGGTGTCATAAACGGTCATCCGTGGATTCAAGGAGGCATAAGGATCCTGAAAAACCATCTGTATTTCCGGACGGAGAGCGCGAAGTTTTCCCGCAGGCAAATCATGGATGTTCATTCCCCGGAAAAGAATTTCCCCGGAGGAAGGACGCTCCAGTCGTACGATGCTCCGTGCCAGCGTGGATTTTCCACAACCCGATTCACCGACGATGCCCAGAACTTCTCCTGTTGCCAGTTCGAGAGAGACCCGGTCCAGTGCCCGGATTTCAAGGCTGTCCTTTTTGCCGGGCCGGAGGCTTCTGCGCCGCAGCGGGAAACTCAGGCTGAGTTCTTTCACCTGAAGAAGCGGCATGTGATCTCTCCAAGTGTTCAAGGCATCATCTCCTTCAGTTCACCCGATTGGACACGCCAGCACGCGGTATGACGTTCCTCTCCACAGGGGAGTAGAGGACAGTCTCGGCTATGACAGGCGTCCACTGCATGGCGACAGCGGGGCGCGAAAGGGCAGCCTTCCGGCGGCGCACCTTTTTCAGGAGGCTGTCCGGGAATGGTCGCCAGTGCCCGGCCGGTCTGATGAGCCCGGGGCAGTGATGCCATCAGTGCGGCTGTATAGGGATGAAGGGGATGCGTAAAGAGTGCTGTCACTGGAGCACTCTCCAGAATGCGCCCCCCATAAAAAACAAGAACCCGCTTGCACAGCTGAGAGACGATGCCCAGATTGTGGGTGATGAAAGCGACAGTCATCCCCATTTTCTTTTGAAGCTCCGCCAGAAGAGCCAGTACCTGGGCCTGTACAGTCACATCCAGCGCCGTGGTGGGCTCATCAGCAATGAGCAGTTCGGGCCGGGCAACAAGTGCCATGGCGATGACCACACGCTGACGCATGCCTCCGGAAAATTCATGAGGATACATCTGCATCCGGGTTTCACTGTCCTGAATACCCACGGCCTTCATCATCTCCACAGCCCGCTCACGGGCTTCCCGCTTCGAAGAGAGACCATGAACCAGCAGAGGCTCCATGAGTTGCGACCCGATTTTCATATAGGGATTGAGGGCTGTCATGGGATCCTGAAAAATCATTCCCATATGACGACCCCGCAGAGTACGCAAGCGTTCAGGAGAAACTGACAGAAGATCTTCGCCCTGGAAGAAAGCCCGGCCCGATTCAATGCGCGCCGGCGGGCTGGGCAACAGACCCAGAAGAGAATAAAACAGTACCGATTTCCCACAGCCCGATTCTCCGACAATCCCCACTGTTTCGCCCGGATAGAGCGAAAAACTCACACCGTCCACAGCACGGGTGATACCATCACGGGTATGAAACCAGGTGCGCAGGTCTTTCACGTCCAGCAGGGGATCATTCTTCTTCATGGCTCAGTCCTTCGAAATGCGCGGATCCAGCGCATCGCGCAGGCCGTCTCCCAGCGCATTCAAGGCAAAAAGGGTCAGGGTGAACAGGATACCGGGAAAGAAAAGGAGCCAGGGAAATTCCTCCATGGTTTCCACACCTTCGCGGATGAGCAGTCCCCAGGAACTCATGGGAGGCTGTACGCCCAGTCCGAGAAAGCTCAGGAAGGCCTCCAGAAGCATGACCCGGGGAACCGTGAGGGTGGCATAAATGATGATGGGACTCAGCATGTTCGGGATGATATGCCGCAGAACAATGCGTGTGCGGCTGTATCCCAGGAGTATGGCTGCTTCCACGAATTCACGATGGCGCAGTGAAAGGGTCTGGCCCCGGGCGATGCGGGCCGTGGTCAGCCATTCAACCGCACCGATGGCGATGAACAGGAAGATGAAATTCCTTCCGAAAAAAACCATGAGGATGATGACGAAGACTGTAAAAGGCAGGGCGTATAAAATGTCGACCAGACGCATCATGACACGATCAACATGGCCTCCCGCAAAGCCCGAAATGGCACCATAAATCACGCCTATGCATAAAGAGACCAGGGTGGCGGAAAGGCCTATGCCCAGAGAGACGCGGCCGCCATGGAGAAGCCGTGTAAGCAGATCCCGGCCGAGCATATCCGTCCCCAGCCAGTGCCGGGAGGAGGGAGGCGCTGCGCCCAGAGCCGTATCCTGTCTTTCATAGCCATAGGGGCTGCACAGCGGTCCGATGAGGGAGAGAAGAAGCACGAAGATCAACACGCCGAGTCCCAGCAGTGCCAAACGGTTTTTGCGCAGCCGTCGCCAGGCGTCTTCCCACAGGGATACACCTTTTTCCAGTGCATCAGCCTCAGGACTTGATACCATGATCACCGTCTTTCTTGCGCTTCCGGGAAAAGATACGGGGGCATGCTCCCGTCATTTCCACCATTTCAGGGCTGTTGATAAATGTGAATCAGAAACGATATCCAGAGCGAAGCGGGCTTCACCCCGTTCTTTGAGGCATTTGACCAGCAGCGTGTTTCTGCCATGTTTCATGGTGATCGGAACACTTTCTGTGCAATGGTCTTCCTCCTCGGGCATTTCCTGATTTTCAAATACCAGCTGTTGATTCAGCCAGATTTGTATGGGCATGTGAAAGCGAAGCCTCAGAAAACTGTCCAGGCGACGCTCGCAATTGATCTCCGTATAGGCATAGCCGGCCGAGCGTTCATAATGCGAAAAGAGGAGGCCTGCAGGATCCAGCGCCTCAGACAGGCGAAGCTCGTGATCTTCATCGGCACGGGTAAACCAGCTGCGCCATTCCTCCGGACGATGCCAGCCTTCCTGAGCAATCTCGAAATTGCGGGTTGTTTCCACAGCACGGGCCGCACTTTTTCCGGGACCCTGTGAATCCAGTGCGATACCGCCCAGAATCAGCCAACGACGCAGCTGGAAACGGCGTTCGCCGCGAAGCCATTCAACGGTACGCTGATCTGGCGGTTCGGGCGAGGTGGAAGGAATGCTGCGCCGTTCAAAGTGATTCAGAAGATTCACAAAGAGCCGGTCAGCAACGGGGTCTTTGCCCAGATACTCCAGCACAGGCATATGGGTCATGACAATACGTCCGGTACCATAACGCAGCACCAGAATATTGTTGCCCCATTGCGGATCGCTTTGAGATGAAAATACTGAGCGGCCCAGGCTGAGGCTCCCGGAAATATCTTCTTCCCCCCGTTCAGCGAAATTAATGGCCGGCGCAATATTTCTGTATGCCTCGCGCATGAAGGCACGGGAGGGCAGTTTGTCAAATACCGGATGCAGTTTCACATAATGACAGGCTGGTGCCCAGGGACGTGCAGCCACCATAGAAGTAATCTCTATTTTCGCATCCAGCACCTTCGCCAGATCATTCCAGTCTCGGGGTGGTGAAAACACAATGGCCAGAGCTCCCTCACGGACCTGGGCAAGAATCTGCACCAGGTCATTGTCGGGATAGCAGCGGATCGTATTGCCCAATGGGGGAATGATGTGAATCGGTGCCAATAAAGTCCCCGTCTTCGCATAGGCGGAGATCCGGTCCAGGTATTGTTTGTCCGGGTCCAGCAGATGAATATCAACTGTGGAAGGCGGGGCCGCTTCAAAGACATGAAAAGAATCTTCGCCTCGAGCCAGTATCTTCATTCCCTGCATGAGGCTTACTGCGAAGCGATGAAGCCCCAGAGCACCGGAAGCATCCACACTGCCCGACCAGATGAGTTGACCATGGCGAGGCAGTTTGATATTTCGTTTTTTCTTCCAGAGAACCTGGCCGGTAGGACCGATGACCTGCAGAGAAAGATCCGCCGACCCGGTCATTCCCGTCTCATTGATCATCTGCACCGTGACCCCTGTGGCTTCGCGGGGATGAAGATTGTGTTTCTCCAGGGTGACGAGCGGCAACAACGGCGCCTGAGCTTCTTTGAATTCTTTCAGGTCTGCATCTGTTTTCCCCGAGTCCTGTGTGTCAAAGGGGAAAGAACAGAAATAACCGGCGATTTTGCTGTTGGTTCTTATGGCCTGCATTTGCGATGCGGAAAACTCTCTGGTTGCCGTGCTTGCCAGCGAGATGAAATCAGAAAGGCTCCCGAAAATCCGTTGCAGGCCCCGCTCCTCAAAGCTGGCTGAAAGGATATCTTCCGAATCTTCAGGAAGTGACAGGAGAGGGTTCACGCCGCTCACGATGCAAAGACGATTGATTTCGCCGCTGTGTTGCAGATAGCGCATGCGCTTTTCCGGCACGGGATCAGTGGGGCTGAAGAAGAAATCATTGTAACGCTCTGGAATACTCCGGTAAGGCCGTACCATCCACGCCGCTTCTCTGTTGTCGTTGAGCAGGCCGCCACCCAGAATCAACCTGGAAGGATCCATATCACGGACAAGGGTAAACAGGTTTTCACGCAGTGAACGGGCATCATTCTTTTTCTTTTCCTGACAGCGCTCTTCATTGAAAAGATGCCACATGACCAGCGAAGGATGATTTCTTCCACTTTCAACCAGTGCCGTCAGCGCATCCGTGCAACGCTTCTCCAGATAGTCCGAGTCGACCAGAGGATGCAGTGACGATTCCGAAGCGAGGAGCATGCCTTCTTCATCAGCCAGAGAAAGAAATTCCTCCGATGCCGGATGGCCCGTCAGGGTAATCATATTGAAGCCTGCTTCTCGGGTTTCGCGGATCAGTTCCCTGTAGGCCTCCTGTCTTTCTGTCTCTTCCAATGTATAAAAGGGTGCAAGAACACAAGCCCGTGACTTGATGAAAAGAGGGCGTTGATTCAGATGGAAGCGACGGTCTTTCAGTGTGAATTCACGCATGCCGAAAGTCAGCGTCTTTTCGTCAACTTTTTTCCCCCTGACAAACAGAGTCGCCTCCAGACGATATAAATACGGGTTTTCAGGAGACCACAACTCAAAATCCGGCATGTCCAGAAGCAGTGTGTTCTCCTGACCCCGCACGGAAAAATCTGTATCGGCAATTTTGAGCAGGATTTCCCATTCGTCGGGACATCCGCTGCAACGGACATCCACAGCCACCCGCTTACGCCTCAAGTCCGGCTGGACAAAAAGATCTTCAATATGAGCTTCCGGCAAGCTTAGCAGGGTAAGGGAACCGAGAAGCCCGGCCCGGTCAGCCCATTGCCCGTAGAAGGGCTGTTCAGCCGGAATCAGATTCTCCACCCCTTCAGCACTTCTTGGATAAACAACACGGACAACGAGCCGGTTTTCTCCGGAAGTCAGGGCATCGCCGGTCTCAAAAGTGAAAGGCAGCCATCCTCCTTCATGATCGCCCAGATAAGAACCGTTGAGCCAGGCCTCTGTATAATAAGATGCCCGCTCAAAACGGAGAAAGCTTTTGCCGGAGGTCCATCCCCTGTCCACAGTGAAAGAATGACAATACCAGCCAATCTCACAGTCATCGGGAAAATGTCCCGACCCTGCAGAAAGAGTTGTTTCTTCGGCTTCAACAGGAAAAGTACTGAACCATTCCTGATCTTTGCCGACCTGATCCCGGTCCGCGGCAAAAAGCCATTGCTTATCTGAATTCAACTGTTTGCGAAGTGCGCTCATGCTTGGCCTCGATGGTATGCTTGCGCCCCATTCCTGTATTGATAATGCTTCATAGTCTACAGAGAAAGCCGTTGCATGATCAAATCACTTGTATACCCCGATTCCAACCCCCGTCCCTCGCAGATCCGACAGATTCCATTGGAGATTGATTATAGACCTCAGGTCACTTGTATGCACAGCGCAGCACAGCCGCAAGCAAATGATATTTTTCTAATTGAACCAGGTCAATCAGGTCACACACGGAAAAAATACATCTTGACCGAAGAGATGACACTGACACGGCCTTCCTTAGAACCACAGATGAACACTGATTAACACTGATGAATTAAAGATCTTGGGTCGCGCAGCCTGGGAACGCCAATTTCCACATTGGCAGGACACCCGGGAAAAGACCATGACTTATATATGCATTTGACGGGAGAACAAAGACTCAGAGTTTACAAAGGCTTTTATTTTATTC
>JAAYJV010000108.1 GCA_012522755.1 Candidatus Hydrogenedens sp. | reverse complement strand
GGGCTGACGACTTTGAGTCGCGCACCTGGGAACGCCAATTTCCACATTGGCAGACAGCGTGTTATGACATTGACATTTTGTTAACAGTGATGCGGTAACAGGTCTTTTGCCAACCAAGAATAAAATAAAAGCCTTTGTAAACTCTGAGTCTTTGTTCTCCCGTCAAATGCATATATAAGTCATGGTCTTTTTCCGGGTATCCTGCCAATGTGGAAATTGGCGTTCCCAGGCTGCGCGACCCACGGTCTTTAATTTATCAGTGTTAATCAGTGTCCATCAGTGGTTCTAAAAGTCTTTGTGAAAAAAAAGTTCATTTGGTTGCGGCTGTGCTGCGCTGTGCTCTCTGTGCCTCTGTGGTGAAAAGAGAAAGGCTAATTTGGTTACGGCTGTATTGCACCATGTATTCAATGCTTTCCGTGGCGAAAAGCAACCAAAACCAAATGTCCCTTTCATAAGTCTATTGTCGGAGTGGATAGTGTTCCTGCTTCTCTTTTGATTCTTCCTGGCTGTCTGCTCTAAAATTCAAGTGGTCATCGAATTCTTATCTTTGAAATAAGAGGAGTCTTGTTCATGCGTAAAATTCTCTCCATCATCGGTGGTGTTGTCGGTGCTCTGATCCTTCTGTTGCTCCTATACAAAGTCTGGGCGGACAAGAATTATTTTTCCGACTATGACCCCACGCTACCCTTCAATGTCCAGATCAGCGAGACCGCTGTCATAGAAGACACGGACGAGTTTTTCGGAATAGAAAGGTCACGGCGTTTTGTGAAAGTGCTTTTCACCATGACCTCCCGACCCAATGAAACGATGCCTGTGCTGCTTACACTGCCAGTGGATCGCCAGGGAAAATTGCCTGTTATCGTTTTTCTGCATGGCATCGGTCAGAGCAAAAGATTTCTGGAAGAAATATGCACGCCTTTCAACGAAGCCGGTTTCGCCATGGCCTGCTTTGACCAATCCATGCAGGGTGCCCGAAAAATCAAGGGGGGATATTGGGCACAAGCCTCCGGTTTCCGTAAACGGCCCTGGAAAACGGTCAACGATACCCGCCGCCTCATCGATTATCTCCAGACCCATCCGGAAATTGATCCGGAACGCATCTACCTTGTAGGCGCAAGCTATGGCGCCATTACAGGCAGCGTTGCCACAGCCCGGGACAAACGTATCCGCGCAGCTGATCTTGTTGTGGGCGGCGCCAATATTTCGACAATGCTGGACGCTCCCCTCATCAAAGAGAGCGTGGGCAACAGTGTTCTGCATTGGTTGGGAAAGACTCTCGTTACTTTTATCATGAAGCCTGCTGATCCCAAGCGCCATGTGGCGCAGACAGCTGGAACGCCTGTACTGATGCAAAATGGAAGCACAGATCAACTGGTCACTCCTGCAGCGGGGGAAGAACTTTTCCGTGCCCTGGGGAGTCCCAAAGATATCCGCTGGTATCCCTGTGACCATCCGGGATTGGGCCCGAAATCAGAGGCTGAGGTGATTGTCCGGATTCTGGACGAAGGGTTGAACTGGTTGTTGGAGCAGGACAAGCCTTTCCGTGTGCAAGAGAGTTCTGGAACTGCGGAAGGACAGGCCGCAGCCTGACCGGAGACAGCAACCTTTCCGATTGCAAATAATGAGCATGCCGGGTATACTTGGAGCAGTGTCCAGTCTGCTTGCTGGTTGACCCGGGTGCCTTATGGAATATTTTTTCCGGCCGACCCGGCTTTTTTTTCTTTCTCCGGTGGCACAAGCCGCCAAGTGGATCTGTGTGCGATGCCTTTTGCCGTTCCCGACAGTCGAATCAGCAAACATGAGCGGCTTGTTTGTTATTATGCGCTCCCCCGTCTTCTGAACCCTTTTACGATCGGGCTTCTCGCAGCTTATGTGGTTTGCCTTCTTGAAGCGGTTGCAGCGCTGATCTATGGACTGTTGACCCAGCAGCGAATCTGGACACTGGCGGGAGCCTGGGCTCTGGGAGGCATTATCGTTCTGGGTCTGACCGCCTTCACGTTGCGGGCTTTGTTGAATGACTGGAGAAAGCGCATGGCTCTGGCCCGTGCTCAAAACAATCCCATCAGTATGGAATCGCTGGAAACTCCTGATCCTTTTCTCGGACATCTGCTGCTTTGCCGTTCTTCAACGCCAGGTGTTTTTGCGGCCGAATCCGCATGTGACAAAGAAACGCTGAATTATTCTGTAGAGACTGTGAAGCCTCAAAACCATTGGCGTATTATCGATGGAGAGAAAGGTACGACCTTTGAGCTGATGGCCGTGCAGCCTTTTCGAAAACTTCTCTTCGCCACCCATCTGCTTGAAATTCACGAGGGCAAGAAAAAAATCGGATCTATCCGGCTCAAACACAGACTTCGCGGACTGCGTACCCGGATAGATCTTTTTCACCCTGAAGCGCGGTACTATGAAGTTGTTGATGGATGTATTCGGCTGCAATCCACTCTTGTAGGGCGGGTTTACAGTCTGCGCGGCCGTCTGTATATGGATCTTGAACACAGCCATTTGAATCCCGGACTTCTTGCCTGCTTTCTGATCTGCTGGTAATAACCGGGTCGGAAAGCCCTTGGAGATTCATTGGTTTGGTTTTTCATGGGTATGTGTGCTAAATTATTGAATTATACGATCTAAGATTTTCTTCCACCGAGGAGGCTTTTTAAACCATGGCACTTAGCAAAAAACAATTGAAAGTCGTTGAGACTCTGGAACGCCGTGTGGAGTTGTGCCGGGAGTTCATGAATGACTGGCTTCTTTTCAACCAGATTCTGACATCCTATCCCAATCCCGGGGTGAATAAAGCGCAACTGGAAAACCAGTTTCTCAAGATTAAAAGTAAACTGGCGCGTACACACCGCGTTTTGCAGCAAACCCTTCTGGATGACTACAATCTGGACGGCAATACAATGAATATTGTCTCCGGAGCGACCAATCTGGAAGCCATGTATTCACAGTCAGAAGTGGCGCTGAAAAAGCTCCAGGGCGAATGGCATCGCGCCTTTATTTCCATTAACGAAACTCTGGGCGTTCTTGAAGACAAAAAACAGCGGGCTGAAGAAGGCGAAAAAGTCTTTGTTCCCACCGCTGATCTGATGCATGGTGGCGGAGGTGGCGGAGGCCCCGATTCCGGCACCATGAAAACTGTCGTGATCATTGTTGTGGTTATTGCCGCCCTGGCGGCCGTGATCTTCTTTGATATCGGCGGTATCGGCAGCATGTACAAGCAGGCCTTGGGATTCCGATGATTGGTTACTTTTCACGGCAGAAAACAGGAAATGAGTTGTGACAAGAAAAGATCTGGCTCTTGATCTGGCTCGCCGTTTGAACTTGGATCCCGATGACGCCATGCTTCATGTGAATACGTTTTTTGATGTCATGCTGGATGCCCTGAGTTCAGGCGACCGGATAGAAGTCCGAGGCTTTGGCGCCTTTCAGATAATGGAACGATCAGCCCATACAAGCCGCAATCCCAAAACAGGCGAAAGTCTGGAGGTGGGAGTACGCCGGACTGTGAAATTCAAGCCGGGAAAAGTGTTGCAAAGCCGGTTGCGTGAAGCCGGATTCAAAGCTCTCGAAGAAAAGAAACGGTCCGGAAAGTCCTGATTCAAACCATTCAAAAACGCATGCTGCTTTTCAGATGGCACCCGCCTGACCCCAGCCCGCTTACTCAAGAAGATCCCATTGCTGCAAACTGTAAGACGGCCAGTCTGTCAGGACGCCCGTCCGTACTGTATGAAAAAAGGAGTGTCCTGTGTTCGGAGACGATGAAAAACGGATGAGCTTTACCGAACATCTGGGAGAATTGCGCACCCGCATGATTCGAAGCTGCGTTGTTCTGGGCATCGCTGTTATCGGATGTTATATTATTTCCGATCAGATTTTCACTCTCCTCGCCCATCCTCTGCGTCCTCTGAGTCAGCACGGTATTCTGAGCGTGGAGAGCGATCCCGCTTCGACAGAGGCTGAAACTGAAAATCAGAGCAGCCCCGATAACACGGGCAAAAAAGAGAGCGAAATCCGCTGGACGGTTCTGAATCCTCTGGAATATATTATTGTCAAGTTCAAGATTGCAGGCTATGGCGGAGCAGCCTTCGCCTTTCCCTTCATACTATGGCAGATCTGCGCCTTTATTTTTCCGGGACTGCACCCCAATGAACGGCGTGTGGTCCAGATACTGATTGCCGGATGCAGTTCCCTCGCTTTTGTAGGCGTAATCGTCGCTTATTTCGGCGTCTTCCCGCTGGTACTTCCCTATCTGCTGGACTGGATTCCTCAGTGGGTGGAAGTGCAGTTGCGCATAACTGAAACGCTCTCCGTAATTATCAAGGGATTGGCCGGCTTCGGGATCGCCTTTCAATTCCCCATGGTAGTTCTCATTCTGGTTCATGTGGGCCTTCTCACCCCGCAAACACTTAAAAGTTACCGAAAAATCGCTATCGTAGCTATGACCTTTCTGTCCGCACTGCTCACCCCGCCCGATCCTTTTTCAATGCTGGTCATGCTCTTTCCACTCGTGATTCTCTATGAATCGAGCATCTGGGCGTCTTATCTGGTTATGCGTCGGAAACAAACGAAAGCACTCGCAGTTACAGAAAAGGAAGACTGACCGTCATGCTTGGTATTGGCATAGGTGAAATGATCATTATCGCCGGGATCGCCCTCATGGTCATCGGTCCGGACAAATTTCCTGAGTTTGCAAAAATCGTGGTGAGAACCATCCGTGACCTGCGGGGTTATGTGGAAGAGATCCAAACGGAAGTCACCAAAGAACTGGCCCCCATCAAAAAAGAAATCGACAAACTCAATACAATCAAACCGGAAGAATATATTGACAATCTCATGACGGAGAAGTCGGAAAAAGTGGCCGGTCAATCGGAACTCGATCACACGAACAGCGCCGATCCTACGGACAGACAGCATGACGGATCGGGGTCACACCCGAGTGCTGACAGTACGCCGCCCCCGGAAGAGACACAGGATCAGCAAGACAGCAGCCCCGTTGAAGATGCCATCGTCACTGATGATGCCAGCCCGGCCGAGACGGAGTCTGTTCATGTGCCGGTTGAAGAAGATACACCGGAGGCCTCCGTGGATACAGAAGACAGGGACACTGTCGCTTCTGCTGAGGAAGATGATTTCGATAATATTTCACCACCTGAACGTTTGGACTGATCATGGACTCTCTGGAACAACATAGAAAATGGTCCGGCGAGATCAGTAATCTTGCCAATGCCTTCAGAAAATCTCAAATTCTTTTCACAGCTCTGGAAGCAGGTGTTTTTGATCTCCTCGAAGAAGCTTGCACAGCGAAAGAAATTGCCCATAAGCTGCAATACAGTGAGCGGGGTATTTCCCTTCTGCTGGGCGGGCTTCTTTCTCTGGAACTCATCACACTGACGGGTGACCGCTATCAGAATACGCCCAAAGCTTCCGCTTGCCTGAAGAGCGGTGGTGATGCCTATCAGGGTGATATCCTGCGTCATACCATGAACGGGCGGGAAGCCTGGGCCGCATTGCCCGAACGCGTGCGCACAGGCACCTGTCCCCCGGCCGTGCGTAAACGAAGCGGCGAAGCATTGCGGAATTTTATTCTCGGTATGAGCAATATTGCCCTGATGAGTGCCCGTGAATGCCTGCAGGCTGTGGATCTCTCCGGATACCGGCACATGCTGGACCTGGCCGGAGGACCGGGCACCTATGGCATCACTTTTCAAAAACAGTTCCCCGCATTGCGAGTGACCCTCTTCGACAGACCCGATGTGGTGTCCATAGCAAAAGAACAGGTGGAAGAGGCCGGGCTCTCCCATCGCTTCTCTTTCATCAGCGGCGATTGTCACGTTGATGATCTCGGCCGGGGCTATGATCTGGCCTTTCTTTCCAATATCATCCACAGCTTCGGCTTTGATGAGAACGCACGGCTGGTTCAGCGGGTCCATGATGCTCTGGAACCGGGGGGCCGTCTCATCATCAAGGATTTCATTCTTGACAACGACCGCCAGGGCCCGGCCTATGGACTCATGTTCGCCCTTCAGATGCTGGTCCACACACCGGCCGGGAACACGTACAGCTTCGACGAAATACAAAGCTGGACCGATGCGGCTGGATTCAAAGGCGGCGAGAGCAAAGCTCTCACAGCCCAGACCCGGCTCTGGATCGTTCAAAAATAAGGGGCGTCGTCAAGACGCCATTCATGCAAAGCGACAGCGCTGATTTATAGCCTGACCGCAAAGGATTACCCATGATCTATTTCAAGACTGCTCAGTTTATCCCTGGAAAAGGCGATGCCTGGACCTATTATGAATGCGATGAGAATCAGACCATTATCCGTCAGCTCACCCATATTCCGGAAACAGGCGATATAGACCGGATCCCGGATCCCATTGTAAAAAAATTGTATCGTCCTGACCGGCTGCTGGCTGCGGAGGAACAGGAATTTCTGAAGCTGTGGGGTGACAACTGAATACCATGTCTTTAATATCCCCCTATGAGCATGCCCATAAACAACAGTTCAGAGGAAATCTGCATACACACAGTACATTGACAGACGGTATCTATTCCATGCAGGAGGTGATTGATCTGTATGGAGACAGGAATTTTGATTTCCTCATGCTCAGTGATCACGATACCCTGAGCGATCCGGCTGATTATGATGACCGGGGCATGATCCTCTTTCCGGGCAATGAAATTACCGCTCAGGGGGGCCATCTGCTGCATGTGAATGCGAAGGAACTGATACAACCTGATCCGGACAGGCAGGTGGTGCTGGATGCCATTGAACGCTCCGGCGGCTTCGCCATCATCAACCACCCGAACTGGGGCTGCCGTTTCTCCCACTGGCCACAGAAGGAATTGGAACGCTTGCAGGGTTATAGGGGCATTGAGATCTATAATGGAGTGACCGAACGGGCCGAGGGAGAAGCCCAGGCCACAGACCGCTGGGACATGCTCCTGACACAGGGTCGGAAAATCTGGGGATACGGTAATGACGACTTCCATATCCTCTGTGATCTCGAACGGGTGTGGAACATGGTCTTTGCAGAAAGCCGCTCCGCCGAGGCACTGTTGGAATCGCTGGAGAGGGGAAATTTTTATGTCTCCACCGGCCTGCGTCTTGACACAATCACTGTCTGCGGCAATCGGGTGAGTATCAGCGCACCTGAAGTGGAGTGTTACCGGATCATCGGTGACTGGGGCGCCATCTTCGCTACCGTGGAAGGACCGGAACTCTCTTTTGAAGCTGATCCGGAACTGCCCTTTTCCTATTTCCGCATTGAATGCTTCGGAAAAGGGACGGAAAAAGCCTGGACTCAGCCTTTCTGGCTGCAGGCACCACACTGATTTTTCCGGTGGCACCTGCAACCACAAGGCCTGTTTATCCCCGGGCTTATGCCAGGGCTTCTTTACAGAACTGGACGCAACGGGTTACTTCTTTCACCGCATCAGAGCCTTCCGGAATATCATATTCCAACTCTATGTCGGCCGGGAAAGTCAGACCTTCACGCTTCAGAAATTGCAGCACAGCAGCCACTTCCGTATCTCCTTCGCCGAAAGGCATATTGGCGCCCTCTGAGCGTTTGCGGTCTTTCAGATGGAGGCTCAGAATACGGTCGCGGTGCTTGTCAATCATGGGAATAGCCGCTTCGTCCGTGCCAGCCACATAATGACCTATATCCAGATTGATGCCCAGAAAATCTCCATAGGACAGCAGATCCCCCTCATAGCTCGTCGGCGTGATCTGGGTGTGGTTGTGATAGCCGATCATGATCTCGTGTTTGTCGGCCACAGGCCCCAGCCGTTTGGAAAGATCAGAGTTTTTGGGCATCTCCCGGGTAATCCCACGGGCACCCAGGGCTTTGGCAACATTGAAATAATAATCCATTTCATCATCGCTCATTTTCTTGTCACCAATGTGGCCGAACTTGACAATATGAATTGTAACCCCGGCATCATTGTACAGCTTGCGCAAGGCTTCATAGCCGTCCATAGGCCCGCCAACACCGGTTTCAGCCGTGTGACGTCTGGCGAAATCTTCCGCCGCATCACCCATGAGTTCCACGGAACTGATGCCGCAGCGGATCATATAATCCAGAAGCTCTTCAGCACTGCAGGGAAGAGAACGGTAGCTGTAGGTGATAACACCGATCTGCACACCGTTGAATTTTGAATCGGGCTTCCCATCGGCCCGGGCGGTTCTGGAAGTGAGTGACATGGCGGCAGCCGCTGTGAGCGCTGTGGAGCCCATAAAGTCACGTCGGGTCATTTTGCTGGAAAAATTCGTCATGAAACATTCTCTTTCTGTTTGTTGAGGTATTTCTGTTTCGTGCACAATGCTCATGCCCAGCCGTCAAAACAGGCAAGCAGATCTTTGATGGCATTTTCCGCACCATCGGTATGACCGCATTCCACAGCCACATAACCGTCATAGCCTGTTTCCGCAATGGCTTTGAATACATTGGGATAATTGATTTCACCTGTGCCCGGCTGCTTGCGTCCGGGATTGTCGCCGATATGCATGTGACCGATACCCTCAATGTTGTTTTTGATGTTGGGGATCAGGTTTCCTTCGGTGATCTGCTGGTGGTAAATATCATAAAGCTGTTTGACGTTGGGACTGTCAACAGCCTGTACGATGAGCTGTGCCTGGTCCGTTGTCGTAAGCCAGAAGTTCTGATGGTTCTGCAGCTGATTCAAGGTTTCCAGAACCATGACAATGCCGTTGTCTTCAAGCATGCCTTTGACACGGCGCAGAAACTTGATCACATTCTGGGCGGCCTTGTCGTAGGTGATCGTCCATTTGGAGCTGGTCTCGCCGGTGAGCCCCACGATACATTTGCAGTTCAGACCTTTGGCCTGCTCAATGGCTGCGGCACACTGCTCTTCCAGACGGTCATGCTCACCAAGATCCAGCATCTCGCCCTGGGTGATGCGCCCGGCACCCATGATGCAGGTCCAGGCAATGCCCGTTTCCGCAGAGGCGGCTGCATAGGCGTCGTAATTCCGGCGATCTTCCCCTGCACCCAGAAGTTCTACTCCCGGGAAACCCCAGTCAGAGGCGAGTCTGAACACATCGATGGGACGATGTCCCCTGGGCAGACAGTCAGCAAGCCAACCGTAGCTGCAGGCGATCTTGAGAGGAAGCTTGGCAAAGGGCTTGCCTTCGGGAACAGCCCCGACAGCACTGCGCCCACCTACAGTGGACAGCATGGTTGCACTGGCTGCGGCGGCGGTCAAAAAACTTCGGCGTTTCATTTCCATGAGGAGACTCCTTATTGATTCTGTTACATGGTTGCTGGTTCATCAGACTTTCCAGCATAACCTGTCACTATTATAAGCCAACACGATAGCGGGCACTTCTTTTACTCTTATAGATGGTATTGCACCGGGCCGGGTCTTTTCAAAAACAATACGAATTTTAGGATTTTGAGTTTTTTTAACCACAGAGACACAAGGGGGCACCGAGGTATACAGCGCAGCATAGCGCAACCAAATGATCCTTTTCTATTTAACCGCGAAAAGCGCAAAAGAACGCGAAAGGAATAAGAGGAAAAAGCTTATGTCTCCCCGGAGTCTCTTTTGTATCCCAAGACATACCTGCACCCCTCGCAGATCCATCCGATCCGACCGATCCGACCGATCCGACCGACTCTCCTGAGAGGTCTGATCCCTTCAAGTCTTTCATATGCCTTGCGACAAAGACGGTCAGTTGTTGTAGAACCTTGACGCGACGTAAAGACTTGAGTGCATCAAAAGTATCTGGTCAAAAACAAGATATCATGCCGCAATCAGGCTTATAACTTCTCCGGGGCATAATACGCTGTCAGCCAATGTGGAAATTGGCGTTCCCAGGTGCGCGACTCAAAGTCGTCATCCCCTATCCCCTATCCCCTATCTCTTATCCTTCTGTGCTTCTGTATTGAAAAAACTATCTGCTCAAAAGCTCGGGATGATGATCCAGAATACGGTTCCAGGCCTCAGCGGCTGCGCCATTGCCCCAGGTGTAAATCGTAAAAGAACCCATCCCCTCCCCTTCCAGGCTGGTTATACCGCCATGCCCGTAATTCTCCATGGTAAAGCCGTAGTCTTCGGGGCCGAAGAAAGGCCATACCTTTTCCCAGAGCTTTTTCACGCCGGGATTTTCCGGGCAATACATCATGATGAAACCGGCTTTCAGCGCCGAGAGTCCCCGTTCAATATAACGCTCTTCCTTCAAGGCTTTGCCATAGTTGATAAAGAGCTCAGCGAAAAGAGTCTGCCGCGAATCGTTCCATTCACCATCCATATTCATGACTCCGAAACCGCCCAATGCGGGGATATGGATGAAAGGCGGTTGCCATACCTGTTGCACCATGGACAGCTCATCGAGTGTGCGACGACCCCAGGCGAGATAGTCGTCCCGGCCTGTGGTACGCCAGGCTTCGAGCAAGGCCTCCGCCGTCCAGAAGATAGAGAAACTGCATTGTTTGAACATGGCATTCCGTTCAAAGCGTTTCCCAAGATGGTCCTGACCCAGACGGCAACAGGACCAGTAGGTCTCAAAATCTTCCCATTGTCCCGCTGGAACAACACTTCGCAGAAGAGCATCCATTGCCCGCAAGGCGGCCGACTCATAGGCCTTCTCTCCTGTTATTCTGGCCAGCGTCAGAAGAAAGGTGACGCTCATGCTGCTCTGGGGCGATTGAGCGAGAATAGCGGAGGGCTCTTCTGTTTCCGGATCCAGCCAGGAAGGGAAAAAGCCGTCTTCGTCCTGCAGCTGAAGCAGTCTGTCCGCATAGGCGCGCGTATAAGGCAGAATACGCTCATCCGCCTCAAGCTCTTCATGCCAGCGAAGGAGCAAAAGCGCTGTCCAGCTCATATCCAACACACTGTGCCAGCGGTCTGTAATACCGTGTTCCCGGGGCACCCGATTGCCGTTCACCCAATATCCGGTCTCCCAGCCTTTGGGACGGTGTATTTTTTCGCCATCGATCGTGACCCGATCCACATCGGTACGGTAGACCGTGGGAAAGAGCCCGCCTTTCATGGGAGCAGCCAGGCTGAACTCCAACGTCAAACGGGCACGCCGCAAGAGATCCGCATCCTCTGTGCGCCGGGCATAGCGGAAGAGACCCGAGGCTGCACGCAAGGACGAAAACCAGGCCTGATTCCATATGGATAAAAATTCACGCTGGTCCGCATGGCCCGGGTAATTGGGGGATTCCGTCACATTGACGATAAAAGCCGGAGAGCCGACGCGCTTTCCATCCAGATCAAATTCCTGCCAGACAGCCTGTGCCCAGCGATCGAAGGCCCAGGCATAGCAGTGTTCCACATAGCGTTCCAGAGGTATCCGGGTAGGTTCGCCCTGGTCATACAAAGGCTTTCCCCAGCGATCCCAGAGAAAGCTGCTCACTGTGGACCAGGGATTGAACAGATCCCCTTCCTCCTTCAGCCAGAGGAGATAAAATGACAGATCCACGAAGCCCGGCCCCAGCTTCATGCCGGGGATTTTTCTGAAGAGAACATGCTCTGGAACATCTGTCAGACTCATCCCCAGAACCATGCGTTTTTCCTGCGCATCAAAGTCCATATACCAGGGAGTGTCCCTATTCTGTCCGCAGATATCCAGATCAGGAACCAGAATGAAGGCTCCTTGCGAAGAGGCGCTGATGAGTGCCGGCGAACGGAAGACATGCTGAGCAATGACATGACCTTCTTCGGGAGCGAGATGAGGGGCCCACCAGAACTCCGGGTCAAAATGCAACTGAAAAGAAAGCGCCAGGTCATCCAGTTCCAGTGCTTCATTCAACTCCCAGCGCAGCCGGATACGGGTCCAGGCGCCTTCCTCATCAAAGTGTATGGCCGGACGCTGATTACCCGGTTCCGGCAAAGAGATTGTAGCCAGAAGCTTTCCCGGATCTTTGCATAAAAGCTCCTGACCCCTGGCCTCAAACTGAAGGGCTGAAACATTGGGTGACAGGCTTGATGAAACACTCAAAAGAAATACCAGAGCTCCGATCATGACGTCTTCCTTCTGTAATGAAATTCAAAGACTGACCAATGATCCATTGTACTCTTTTGGAAGAGAAAAATATAAACAGAGCCTTTGCCGGGGGTTGGAGTTCGGGGCTATATACAAGGTCAGTGGACAAAGTGGACCCCATTCCTTCTGTGCTACTACCCGTCATCTTCCATCATTTTTCGAAGAAGTTCATGTTGCTGACTCTGCAAGTCATATACTTTCAAGATATTGTGGGATTCTCGACTCAGCAAACTGTCTTCCGACAATCACGAATAAATAATGACTTGGGAAACCCTGAAAGCCGTTGAGAGTCACTCCTGGGAACGCCAATTTCCACATTGGCACACAGCGTATGATGACCCGCGAAACATATTGACTTGGTTGCGGCATGAGATCTCTCTTTTCTCGAACAAATCCATTACTCAGAAAACTTTACGGCAGAGAGTGAACATATCGTGGGAGCGCCAATGTCCCCATTGGCACACAGCGGGTTATGGCACCGATATTTTATAGACAATAATTCGGCAACAGGTCTTTTGCTGGCCACGAATTAAATAAAAGTCTTTGTTCTCCCGTCAAATACATACATGAATCACGGCATTTTCCCGGGTGTCCTGCCAATGTGGAAATTGGCGTTCCCAGGCTGCACGACCCAAGGTCTTTAATTTATCAGTGTCCATCAGTGGTTCTAAAAGTCTCTGTGGAAAAAAGATCATCTGGTTGCGGCTGTGCTGCGCTGTGTCCTCTGTGGTTAATTCAAAAAGACAAAATAATTCCGCCGTCCGATTTGTTATCCCTGACAGAACACTTTCTCTCATAAACAGGAAAACAACTCCATGTTCTTGCTATACAGTCTTATCTGGTTGACAGCTACGGAAATGAATACCATGAATCCTCTCACAGCAGAAGAAGAATATGTCATCGTCCATAAAGGCACCGAAAGGCCTTTCAGTGGGAAATACAACAACCACAAAGAAAAAGGAAGCTATCATTGCCGACGCTGCGACGCTCCTTTATACCATTCTTCCGCCAAATTTGATGGCGGATGCGGATGGCCCAGCTTTGATGATGAAATTTCCGGAGCCGTGTCGCGGCTACCCGATGCCGATGGACATCGCACGGAAATTCTTTGTGCCCGGTGTGGCGGACATTTGGGGCATGTCTTTCTTGGCGAGGGTTTTACAGACAAAAACACACGTCATTGTGTAAACTCCCTTTCTCTTCAGTTCCATGCTGAAAAAGAAAAGGCGGCTTATGAGCGCGCTGTTTTCGCCGGAGGCTGTTTCTGGGGTGTGGAATATTATTTTCAGAAGGCGAAAGGGGTGGTGTCGACCAAAGTGGGATATACGGGCGGACACAGCGTGAACCCGAATTATGAGGCGGTGTGCAGCGGCCAGACAGGCCATGCCGAGGCACTGGAAGTCATCTTTGATCCTGATCAAACTGATTATGAAAGCCTGGCAAAACTCTTTTTCGAAACACATGATCCCACACAATACAACCGGCAGGGACCTGATGTGGGAAGTCAGTATCGCTCAGCTGTTTTCTATCTCAACGAGGAACAGAAAAAGACGGCGGAAAAACTGATGGGGACTTTGAAAAAGAAAGGGTTCAATGTCTTTACCGAGCTGACCCCGGCAACAGAATTCTGGCCCGCCGAAGAGTTTCATCAGCGCTATTATGAACGCCGGAAAGGCATGCCCTACTGCCATGTATACACGCCGAGGTTTTAGGAAAGACAGCTCTCGGTAGGGGCGAAAAATCTTTCGCCCGAAAATAATAGACTTTTTAACCTGCCCTGAATCGTAAGTAACCCAAAATAAAAACGGGCGAAAGATTTTTCGCCCCTACCGATACAGAAGCCACGCATACAGACTGACCATACGGACCATGCCCCTCACAGCTCAGTCTTTCGGAACGCGCTGTCGCAGACATTCAGCCAATGCAATGCCAGCCGCCACCGAGGCATTGAGGCTGGTCACTTCGCCGATAAGAGGAATGGCGAGGTGAAAGTCCGCATTTTTCAGAATAAGTCTCCGGACGCCAGCCCCTTCATTGCCGATAATGAGTGCTATCCTTCCGGTGAGATCAGCGGACCAGAGCCGGGTATCTCCGTCGCTGTCCAGAGCGGCCGTCCAGAAGCCTGACTCCTGCAGTTGCAGCAGAGAACGGCTCAGGTTGGTCACCTGAATCAGGTCCACATATTCCATCCCTCCGGCTGCGGCCTTCACGGCGGCGGGACTCACGGGAGCCGCCCGATCTTTCTGAAAAAGAACCCCTGAGGCACCACAAGCGGCCGCACTGCGGACAATGGCTCCGAAATTCTGAGGGTCCTCAATGCAGTCCAGCACGAGAAGAATACAATCGGGGCGATCATTGCGAACGAGCCATTCTTCCAGACTGAGAAGGGGCAGCAGTTCAGCCTGCAGCACGACACCCTGATGCACAATGCCCCCGGCCAGCTGGTCGAGCCGCTGTCTGTCCGCATAAAAAATCTGATGAGGCGGCACGAGTTTTTCAAATTCCCGGGCCGCCTGAGATTTTTCATAAAGATAAAGTTTTTTAACGGAACGTTTTTTCGCCTGAAGACAAGCCAGTGCCGGAAGACGTCCCGGCACCATTTCCAATGGGTTCCAGGTCATCGGAGGTCATGTACTTCTTTTAGCTTGTCAGCGCGCAATCGCAGGTTGTCGTTGTCAGCAACACGGTTATCCACTTCATGGGCATTGACCTGGATCAGTTCTTCCAGAAGATCATAGCTTTCCTTATAGCGCTCAAGCCTGTCCAGGCAACGGGCCATACGATAGAGATTGTACAGATAATTTCGGCCTTGCGGGCCATAGCGTTGCGCACACAGGTTCATGGTGTCATAGGCTTTCTGATACTGCCAGGTGAAGAGCAGGTAGCCACCGACACGGGTCAGCCCGTTTTCATCACTGAGGTCTTTGCCCATATTTTCACCCACAGTCGCTTTCGTGTAGTGATTCACAAGGAAGTTCACACCGGGACTGGTGAAAAGAAAACCAATGCCCACCACAACAAGAATAATGATCGGCCATTTCAAGAACGTCAAATCCATGATTGTTTCCTCCTGTTACATAAGACCCAGAAAAGAACGAACCGTAATGGTCCAGTAGGACAAATACGGAATGTGAACGAAAATAGAGAGCAGCCCTGCACCCAGAATCAGAACAGCCACAATGACCACAAAAGTCACCAGAGCGCTCATCTTCTGGCGGAAATTGCGTTTCTGCCGTTTGTTGAGATCCACATCCGCATCAACAGTGCGTTTCATGAAGTCCTGATGTTTCGCCTGGCAGAACTCGGAGCAATACATGCCCTCAGGAGTCGCAAACCCGCATTGTTTACAGACGGGCTTGCTGCATTGGCGGCAACGGCCCATAGCTTCCACATTTGGATGATTGATACATCCGATCATTTTTGCACCTGTCATAACCGGCACTCCCTTCCGTGATTGAAAACAGTACCACTATTCCAAACATAACTATTATTAGTCTACCACATTTATGCTGAAAAAGTATTTTTTGATTCATCGGACCAGCGTTGAAACTGTTCGATTTTCGCTGAAGCCAGTACATGACCGCTGTCGTCATAAAAGACAGCCCACTGACCAGGCGTGACAGCCCGCTGCGCTTCAGAGAGCGATACCCGGGCACCTGCAGCTGTGGGGGTAACGGTTCCGGGCACCGCTTCATGGCGATAGCGCAGTTGAACAAGAGCCGAGAAGGCTTCTTCTTCCGGTGCCATCCCTCCCCAGAAAAGAGGGCTCGTTTCAAAGCTGTCGCACAAAGACTGCTCATCACGACCGACCCACACCGTGTTGTTGGGTGCATCAAGCCAGACCACGTATAAAGGCCGTTCGGAACTGATCCCCATCCCCCGGCGCTGACCGATGGTATAGCGGTGAATCCCTTCATGCTGACCCAGCACCTTTCCCTCCAGATCTCGGATGGGGCCGGGCTTGCCTGAGCCTGTATATTTTTCCACAACAGGCACATAATCCCTGAGGGGAACAAAACAGATCTCCTGGCTCTCGGCTTTATTACCGGCTTTGACATCGATACGCCGGGCAACTTCGCGGGCTTCCTCTTTGGTCATATCGCCCAGAGGAAAACAGCTTCGGCGCAGTTGCGGCTGTGTGAGAGGCGCCAACACATAACTCTGATCCTTGGGCGGATATGCGGCCCGGGCCAGAGTCATGCGTCCCCCAGTATTGATGAGCCGTGCATAATGCCCGAAGGCCACATAATCACAGCCCAGGCCTTTCGCTTCCTTGAAAAGCATGCCGAACTTGATGGCACGATTGCAGCGTATACATGGATTGGGCGTCCGTCCTTCGGCATATTGCCCGGCGAAGTAGCGGATAATGGTCTTTTCAAAGACTTCCACAACACGCACAGTCCTGTGCGGGATATGAAGGGCATCACAAATACGGCGGGCATCCTCAGCGGCCTGCAATCCGCAGCAGGGCTCAAAAACAGTGACTTCCTCTTTATCCCCCGTCAAGCGAAGCGTAGCGCCCAGACAGTCATAACCGGCCTCGGCCAGAAGAACAGCCACGGCCGCACTGTCAACGCCGCCACTCATGGCGATCATGACACGGGCACCCGGGGGCGGCATGAAATTTTCTTCTGTCTGCTTCATAGTGTCGTTTTTCCGGATTCCTGGCGGCTGGGCCGGCCTGGTGGACTTTTTCACTCTCGAAAGTGTAGCATGTTCTTTATGAACAACGCATCTGCTTCGAAACTTCCACCTGTGATGTGAAGATTTTCTGTCAGCTCATTTACAAACAAAGGAAACAGACCCCATGATGCTCCTTTCCATGATGATGTCCACCCTTATTTTTTCCGCGCCACAGACATTCAATTCCGGAGCCCCTTCCCTGTCGCTTTATGAAGAGGCTTTGGCTCCCGCCGTTGCGGGCCGGGATATGGAAGCGCCGGCGCTCCATCTTTTCCCGCTGCAAGAGTCGAAAAATCCCGTACCGGCTGTGGTCGTATGTCCCGGCGGCGGTTATGGCGGTCTGGCAACGAGCCATGAAGGCATGGAAATAGCCCGATGGCTCAACGGTCAGGGGATCGCCGCTTTCATCTGTCAGTACCGTGTGGATCCCTACCGTCACCCCATTCCGCTGGAAGATGCCCAACAGGCCTTGCGTGTTGTTCGTGCCCGGGCGGAGGAATGGAATGTGGATCCCGAACGGGTGGGTATTCTCGGATTTTCAGCCGGGGGCCATCTGGTCTCCACCGTTTCCACCCACTTCGACAGTGGTGATCCCGCATCAGAGGATATTGTCAAGCGTCAGTCGAGCCGCCCTGACTTCAGTGTGCTCATTTATCCCGTGATCTCCCTCTTGCCCCCCTTCGGCCATGTGGGCAGCGGCAAAAATCTGCTGGGTGAGGATGGGTCTCCGGAACTGGCGGAAAGTCTCCAGAATGACCGGAATGTGACCGCTGATACACCGCCCTCTTTTCTCGTTGCGAGCACAGCGGATACAGGCGTATCGGCGGAGAACAGTCTGGTCTACTATCTTGCCCTCCACCGGGCGGGTGTACCGGCTGAAATGCACGTCTATGAACCGGGGCCCCATGGCTTCGGTCTGGGTAAAAACGATCCCGTATTGTCCACCTGGCCCGATTTGTGCATCCAGTGGCTCCGCACGCGGGGCATCCTGAAATAAGCCCGGTCACGGACAGATCAGTATTTCGCGAGTGCCGTGCCGATCACGAATTCGGGGTTGACCTGCCAGAGCTGGTGAGCCTTGAAAGGACGAAGCCGGTTCCGCTCCGCAGCCTCGGACATGGAGGTCTTTTCCCCTTCAACAATACGGGTATAGCAACGCAAAGCTTCTTCACGCCGCCCCAGCAGGTCATGACAGCGACCCAGCCAGAGCGTTGCTTCGGCCCGGGCCCGGGGATTCTTATAGGGATAGGCCGCATTTTTTTCCATCAAGGGCAGGGCACGGCCATATTTTTTTTCTTTGAGCAGAATGAAACCGGCCAGACGGGGAAAGATGGGCTCATCGGGTAATATTTCCGCCGCACGCAACAGATGATGGACAGCACGGCTGTTATCCAGATTATCCAGATAAGCGGACCAGGCCTGGAGGTAATCATGAAGAGCCTCTCTCTCTTCTTCGTTGAGAGAGCCGCCTCCAGCCAGATCCGCTTTTTCATAGGACGCTTCATTCCCCTGCAACAGCGCTGACATGGAAAAACCACAGTAGCACTCATTCTGACAAACGGGGAAATCGCCGCGGGCCATCCAGAAACTGTCCTCATCGGGACTGAAAACCATACTCTGCACATTGTTCGTTGCAGCGACAATGGGGCCCGTTACACGCTTTTTCCCCTCATAGGGGTCGATGGAATCACTCAACATGAAAGGAACCTGCTCCACCTGAAGGGAGCCGTGATATTCCTCCAGAAGCTCGGTGATCCGTTGAAAACGCGCTCCTGTATTTTCAAAAAAAACAGCGGGACCGCATTCCACCTCTTTCATGCTGTCCGTCATATAATGGTTTGTACGTACAAGAAAATCCTTTTCAGGGCGGATCACTTCATGCTGCGTCGCTGAATAGCCGACCACGGCGGCTGTGCGTTCCTGATGGCTGCTTATGAAAAGGCTGAGGCCGCAGATACGCGGGTTTTTCGTGATGAGTGCAACAGCCTCCTCCACAGTACTGCACCGGGCGAGAATATCGTGGACCAGTTTGAAAATAGGGACTCCCTGAACACGCAGATCAGAAGTGAATTTTGAGTGCAACCCCACAATCAGCCCGCTTTCATTGTAGCCCTGGCCACTGCCACAGACACCCAGCGCACCGATCCAGGCGAAAGCCTGAGCGCCGGGAGGACGCATGACAATAACAGCCTGATTGGCATCCCATACGCCACGGCCATAAAAGTCAAAGTTACGGCCCACAATCAGTTTGCCGTCCCGGGTCGCCTCATTGCAGGCAAAAAAACCGGAGCAGGAGGCTGAGACCGTGAGGGGGCTGAAGGTCTTTCCAGCCAGATAATGAAAGATATCAGGCATGACGAAAAGGCGCTGCGCTTCCGCCTCCGGAAGATTGTAGGCCCGGGCCATCCCTCGAAGATGGGCCTTCAGATCATCGCTGTAGTCTTTGCTGTTGCGACGCCGGAAAAACTCTTGAAGAAGCCAGGCCGCCGACCGTGAAATGGAAGGAACTGTATGAGCGATGAGCTTTACCAGAAGACCGCTCATGTACAAGGCCACCACATCGCCACAGGCCGCTGATGCCAGCTCGCCATGCTGAAGGCCCATGCTTTCATAATCCCCTTCCAGCTGGGCGATATAGATCCCTTTGCGCCGGAGCAGAACGCCTCCTGATGATTCAATACGAAACTCGGACGACTGATCGTTCATGGCCCGTTTCCTTTTGTCAGGCCAGAAGGGAAGGACAGGATAAAGGGGTGATCATCGCATCCACCTTCTGGTAAACACGCTGAATCAATCATAACACTTTTGCAGCTGAATATCTATAAGGAGAGAAGAAGAGATTTTTCACCACAGAGGCACAGAGAGCACAGCGCAGCACAGCCGCAACCAGATGATCTTTTTTACCACAGAGACTTTTAGAACCACTGATGGACACTGATAAATTAAAGACCTTGGGTCGCGCAGCCTGGGAACGCCAATTTCCACATTGGCAGGACACCCGGGAAAAGACCATGACT
>JAAYJV010000107.1 GCA_012522755.1 Candidatus Hydrogenedens sp. | reverse complement strand
TCGACAAGGGGAGTGTCTGGAAGCTCTGAAGCAACCGGAAGAGGCTTTGACTCTCTACAGGGCTGTCTTGTGTCGGGCCGGCGATTCTCCTTATACAGCAGACAAGTTGGACAGACTGCTTATTGCCCAAAAGGATGCCTTGGACCGCATCAGCATCTGGCAGCAGATACATGACCAGGCCGAAGCGAAAACTATCCCTTCTTTTTACTGGGGAAAAGCACTTTTTGAAAACTCGGATTTCGAAAAAGCCCTTGGGGCATTCACGAAGGGTATGACCCTTTCTCGAAACAATGCCCGCATACTGCTTTATAAAGGGGCTGCACAGCTTGCACTTGGAAATCATGCACAGGGTGAAAAGGACATGGGGACGGCCCTGGAAGCAGATGCTTCTTTGGAATTTGAGGCCGGAGAACTCCTGGCGACTGTGGGTGAAAATGCTTTTGAAGCCGGGAATTAAGAGGAAGCCTGTCATTGGTATGAGAAGGCCTATCTTCATGCCCCGGAGATGCTCTGGTATCTTCTGCATCAAGCCGAGGCTTCGCTCAAAGTCGGGATGATTGAAGAGGCTCTTTCTCTCTATAAAACAATTTTGGAAAAAGCGCCTGAATTTCCTGTGGCCGCTCATCAGCTTGATCAATTGTTATTGGAACATGTTGAGCCATTGCAGCAGTTGCAAGAGTGGGAATCACTTCACGAAGAGCAAAAAGAAGCCCTGATTCCCGTCCTGCATTATGCCTGTGCCTTGTTTGACAGAGATCAAACGGACCAGGCTATTCATCTTCTTGAGGAATTCTTTCAGTTCAGAAAAAAAAGTCCTGCAGTCAGAACAGAATATACAGTGGACACAGCCGCTGAAAAGGGCGTGACTTTGATTCTGGAGAAACTTCAATATTGTGCTGATGAAAGTGAAAAAGCAGGGCATGAAGAACTTGCTGACTTTTTGCATGAGAAGATGCGTTGCCGGCTGTCGGACGAAAGCAATACAGGACTTTCACTCTCCCATTGGATTCAAGCTCTGAAAGAATAGCACGATCAGACTGGAATTCTCATTCGTCCTCTGTTCTTTTCCTGTTGCTTTTGTCAAAGCCCAGGGTGATCAGAACCACTCTCCCCAGCATGGGCAAAGACACTGTATAGAACAAGGTATTCAGCCAGCTGCGATCTCCCGCCTGACCATGAATAAAGATATGACAAAGCAGAGAAGCTGCAAAGGTGGAAAGGGCTGAGAAAACAAAGCAGAGCCGGAAGCCCAAGAGCCCGAAATGTTCAATGAGAAATCCCGCTGCCAGCGGCGTGATACCCAAAGCCAGAGCCGTGCAAATGGTCCAGAGTGATGTGTAGCCGATGCGCAGTTCATCAGGCACAAGATTCAGCATGGCACGGTTTGCAGCCACATTGAAGGGTGCATTGAAAATCCCGGCCATGACCACCGCAGCCAAAGCCGCGGCCACTCCGTGGTGCATGCCCGGGTAAAGAAAGAGCAGGATCAATGGTGCGAAGCTGTGGGCGAACATGGTCTTCGCCATGGAAAGACCGCTTCCGTTTTTATCGGTGAAACGTCCCCAGGGTCCCACGGTCAGAAGGATACCAAGACCGCTGCAGGCTGTAAGGGTCATGTTCATGCTGTCTGTCAGACCGATAACGTCGCGCAAGTAGAGGACATAGGAAGCGCTGAACCATACGAGACCGGAGAATGCGAAGGTGGAGATGAGAAGGAAACGGCGGAATACCGGGTCGCAGGCCGCCTTTTTGTAGGCGCCAAAGCCTGTATGGGCTGTGATCCCGGCCGTACCTTCACCACCGGGAATGCGGCCCATGGTGATCAGACTGACGATGCCCATGACAATGCCTATTCCGAAAATCAGCAGAAAGCGGGGGATATCAGGATTTCCGGCCAGAAGTCGCGCCTGAACAAAGAGCACCACCACATTGATCAGCTGGGTCATGGCTGTTTCAGTACTGAAATAGGTGGATCTTTTTTCAGGGGACACAATTTCATGAAGCCAGGGCAACCATCCACCTGCTCCCAGAGCACGCATGATACAGAAGCCCAGAATGGAAACGAGCAAGACGGCCCAGGAGAGCCATTGGATACCTGTTCTGAGAGCAAAGGGCATGAGAAAGACAATGCAGGTGATAATATTTCTGAGGAACCAGGCGGTCATCATGACTTTTTTGGGTCCGATGCGGATAAGCATGGGGAGGGTAAAAAGCAGCAGGAGACTGGTAAAAGGCATGAAAGAAATGAGCAGACCGATGAGTGTTTCGGGCATATGTATTTTGCGCCCGAAAAGAATCATGACAGGCCCGATAATGTTCTGCCAGGAAACAACATTGATGGCGACAAACATGAGAAAGCGCTGTTGCGCCTTGTCGAGTTTGTTCATATCTGAAATCAGTGGTAACTGCATGAATGCAACTCAGCCGGACTCCGGGGCACAGGTCCCATTGTCCTTAAAGTTTCCAAGATACTTTGAGAAAAAGGATTGAAGACAGTCTCAGAGGGAAAGCTGTCTGCGATCAAACTTCGATATCAGCGACACTTTCGAGAACCCGGCTGGGTCTGAAAGGAAAAGCACTCAGATCTTCTCGGCGGGTAACACCGCTGAGAACCAGTATGGTTTCCATCCCGGCCTGCATCCCGGCGATGATATCCGTATCCATGCGATCTCCCACCATGACAGTATTTTGTGAATGCACTTCGAGGTAATTCATGGCATAACGCATCATGAGTGGCGCCGGTTTTCCGACAAAGAAAGGAGAACGGTCTGTTGCTTTTTCGATGAGGGCGGCCAGAGCTCCACAGGCCGGCACAATCCCGCTTTCCGTGGGACCGGAGGCATCGGGATTGGTGGCAATGAACCGGGCGCCACCGGCTACCAGCCGCACAGCCTGGGTGATCTGTTCCAGGTGATAAGCCATGGTCTCGCCCAGCACCACATAATCAGGATTGTGATCGGTGATGATATATCCGATCCCGTGGAGGGCGCTTGTAAGCCCGCTCTCGCCAATGACAAAAGCTGTTCCCCCGGGAAGCTGGCTGTGCAGGAATTGGGCTGTTGCCATGGCGGAAGTAAAAATATTCTCCGGGGGAATGTCCAGCCCTACGGAACGGAGACGATAGGCCAGATCGGCTTGAGAAAACATGGGGTTGTTCGTGACAACGAGAAATTTCGCTTTTTTCTCTTTCAGAGCATTGATAAAATTCTGGGCGCCGGGAACAGGCATACGCCCTCTCACCAGAACGCCATCCATGTCTATGAGATAGTTTTTGGGTTCATTCATGTTTTTTTCCGAAACTTGTTGCAAAAGGATATCAAAGAAGGAGGACGGACAATCAGAGAAGGACGGCTGATCTCACGTCGGAATCAATACCTGCTTGAAGCCTTCGATGGCCTCGGCAAGCATTTCATCTGTTATATCTCTGTGAAAGACAATACGCATGAGATCCGAGTCCCGGGCGAGAACGCGGATCCCTTTTTCCGCAAGCATCCTGACTTTTGTCGGGGCATCATCACACTGAAGATAAAGGATGTTTGTAGGCGAAGGCAATGCGAATTTCACTCCGGCTTCTTCCAGGGCACGGCGGAATTCGCGAGCACGGCGATGATCTTCCGCCAGATGGGGGAGATGATGTTCCAGTGCATACAAGCCTGCTGCAGCCAGGATACCTGACTGGCGCATGCCACCACCGAGCATTTTACGAAAGCGAAGGGCTTTTTTGATTGTCTCACTGTCACCGGTGAGCAGGGAACCCGCCGGAGCCCCCAGGCCTTTGGACAGACAAAAAGAAAGCGTATCGCAACAACGTGCATAGATATGCGGTTGAATATTGGTCACTGCGCAGGCGTGGAAAAGCCGGGCACCATCACAATGGAGCTTCATGCCCTGATCTCTGCACAGGGCGGCAATGGCTTCACATTCGTGATATTCCCAACAAGCTCCTCCGCCACAGTTGGTCGTGTTTTCGATGGATACCAGCGTTGTCTGAGAAAGGTGTGGATCATTTTTACGCACGATCCGCTCACGGAGCTGATCTGTATTAAACTTTCCGAGAGAGTCAGCGATGGTTCGCGTCAAGAGCCCGGCCACCATGGCAAGATTGGCGTTTTCATATAAAAATGGATGGGCCGTTTCACTCAAGATTATGCTGTCGCCGGGACGTGTCTGTGCCAGAAAAGCAACGAGATTCGCCATGGTACCTGTCGGAAGAAAGAGAGCCGACTCTTTACCCATTAATTGAGCGGCTTTTGCTTCCAGAGCCCGGACTGTGGGATCTTCACCGTAAACGTCATCACCCACTTCAGCTTCGGCCATTGCCTGACGCATGCCTGCTGAAGGCTGGGTAAAGGTATCACTGCGAAGTTCAATCATTTTATGAAAGGTATTTCCCGACTAACGCAGTGCAATTTTGCCATCGGCATTTTCATATTTCTGCCCCGAAGGCATGGACTGTACACGGGCCTGGAAAAAGCTCTCTTGCACGGCACCCAGTGATTTCCTCTGCCAGTTGGATGCCTTGCACAATCCCTCATACAAGGTCCAGCGATTGGCATTTTCACTCATGACGACCAGTGCATTCTGATCCCGTTCACGTCTGCTGGTCTGGTTTTTATACTCTCTGGATCGTATAATACAAATGGTTCCCTGAGCCTGCTCATAGGCATGCCCGGAATCCAGGAGAGCCTGCACCAGCTCAGAGCGAACTGCACGGGTATGTATGGCTTGTAAAATCTCCTCATTATCTGTGACAACCCCGGCATAACCCTCAAAAACAGCATTGCGGTCACCTTCCAGCACAGACTTTTCGACAGCCAGTGCGAAAGCACTGAGTTCCGCTTCAGGAACATTGCTGTAATCAGGACGCATTGTGGTGAAAGGACTGGTGATTCGGGCACAAGCCGTCAGGGTCAGCAGCAGTGCAATCATCAGATATGGGGTTGTTTTCATTGTACAATCCTTAAGCGGTTCGGGGGTATGGGCGCACCCTTATGAATAAATCCGGAAATTTTGGATGAAAGAGGATATGGAGAACTTGATTAGATATCAATGTAACATGAGACTCATGGGATACCGGTAGTTTTTTCAACACTCCCACTATAACGCATTATCCCCGTATAACAAGTTGATTGTCAAATATATGCCACAAAGAAGCGTTCAAGTTTTCCGGGCCGTCTTTGTACAGAAATCTGTCTTGAACACTGAAAATCAGGTATGATAGAAGCCGGTCTTTCCTGTGACTGGCTGTTTTTTATTTGAAAGCCCAACAATGGTCAGGAAATATTCAGCACCATGAATACAAAAGCTATCAAAGAGATTCCCTGTGTCATTATATTTACAACAAATCGGGATCAGGGCAAATCGGTCGTTTCACAGATATCGAAACAGCGCCCGGGCTGGTCTGTCCGGAGTGTATCGACAGCAGAGGACTTGATCCATATATTGAATCACTCAACGGTGGATTGTCTGCTCATGTCAGCGGCTGACAAAGAAGAAGCCGAGGCACTCAATGCAATCTACACAGAGCTGGACCCGCAGGCGGCACCTTCGGCCCTCATGGCTGTACCGCTGGAAGAGTGTTCCATCGTCCGCCAGGCTCTCGCCATTCATCAGACCTCCGCCTTCTATGTTCTCCAGAACAATCCGGACAATATGATCACGGCTGTGGAGTCGGTCATGCGGGATTGCCATGCGGAGCAGAAACTGCGGCAGATGAATACTCTTCTGGCCCAATTGATCGAAGAACGGTCTAAAACACTCCATGAATCAAGTGAGAGAGTTCGTTTCTTATCTGAATTCTGCAGCGATGCTATTTTTGAAGTGGAGAAAGACCATTCAACGGGAACCAGCACCTTCGTCCGTGTCAACCATACGGCTTGCATCTGGCTGGGCTATACAGAAGAAGAGATACTGAAGCTTCCTTTTTCTCAATTTCTGGAACCGGCCGCCATTGGTGAAGTTAAGCAACTTCTGCTCCAAACCATGGAACCTCAGGAATTTCGCTTTGATCTGATTGTTAAAGCCCGTACCGGTGAAAAACTCTTTCTGGATGTGGTTGTTCGAGCCTTTGAAAGTGAAACAGGGCTGCACATGTTGGCTGTTGCCCGAAGAAGCCTTCCTTCTGATTTCAGAGAAAAGGGTGGTGATCCGGAAGATGAATATCAATGGCTCGTATCTAAAACGGGACAGCTGATGTATGATGGAAATCTTGACAAGCAGCATATGATCTGGAGCGGTGCAGCCGAGCAGATCACGGGCTTTTCGATTAAGACACTGTCGGAAGAGGGCATGCGCGGCTGGCGTCAGCGCATTGTTCACGACGACTATCCCAAGGTCATGGATGCCATCAATCATGCCATTCACCGTCTCTCGTCCTATGATGTTGAATATGGTTTCCTCCATGAATCAGGTGAGATCCGTTATTTGGAAGATCATGGCGTGGTACTTCCCGATCACACCGCTTCAGGGCATCGGATCATGGGCACCATTAAAGATATTACCGAAAAGCGGATGCGGGAGGAAGCACGTCAGCGTATGGAAAGGGAACTGCAACACACGCAGCGATTGGAAAGTCTCGGGGTGCTGGCTGGAGGGATCGCCCATGATTTCAATAATATTCTGGCTGGCATAATCGGCCTCACAGATCTCGCCTTGAGAGAACTTCCCTCTGATTCCTTTGCTTTTGAAGATTTGAATGAAGTGCTGCGTGCCGCCTATCGCGCCAAAGAACTTGTTCAACAGATTCTTGCCTTCAGCCGACAGGGGGGACGGGAACGCAATCTGATTTACCCGCACATGATTACTCGTGAAGTCATCCGGCTTTTACGGGCTTCCCTGCCGCCCACCATAGAAATCGTCGCAAATATGGATCTTCAGTCCGGAGCTGTAATGGCCAATGCGGCCCAATTGCATCAGGTCATCACCAATTTCAGTACCAATGCGGCTCAGTCAATCGAAGATGGCGTGGGCAAAATTGAATTTCAGGTCAGCAATGTTGAAATTGACGAAAAGTTTTCTCAAGAAAATCCGAAACTCAGTCCGGGATCCTATGTGAAAATTTCTGTTACGGATACCGGTCATGGCATGGCTCCCTCCATTCTTTCCCGTGTTTTTGATCCTTTTTTCACAACCAAGGGACCGGGAGAGGGGACAGGTATGGGCTTATCGGTTGCCCATGGTATAGTGACTGATCATGGAGGCACTATTCTCGCCAGAAGTGAGCTGAAAAAGGGCTCCACTTTCGATGCTTACTTTCCCCGTATAGCTGATGAGGAGAGCCCTGAAGAGAGAATACTTTCTGAAGATTCAGAGTCGGAACTCACTCATATCCTCTTTGTGGATGATGATGAGGCTGTACTCCGATTCGCCTCCTCAGCTTTGCCCAGACATGGTTTTAAAATTACCCTGTGCAACAATGCCGAAGAGGCTCTGAAAGTCCTGAAATCAGGGGAGAAGCACTTCGATCTCGTGATTACAGATCAGATTATGCCGGGCATGTCAGGAACAGATCTTGCAAAACTTATTCATGCGGAAAACCCGCATTTGCCTGTGGTTTTATTCACGGGTTTCAGCCCGGATTTGTCTGCAATGTATTGGAAGAAATCGGATACTCTTCCAGTCCTCCGAAAGCCGATAAACGTAAGTAAGCTATTGGTTGTGATTCAGAAGGTCTTGAAAAGGGCAAAGAATAAACAGGATTCATCCTCATAAAATCAAAAGGAACTTTAAGTGAAAATTATGATTACAGGTGGCGGAACAGGCGGTCATACTTCGCCGGCCCTTGCTGTTATTGAGGAACTGCGCAACCGTGATCCCCGGCTGCTTTTGCAATGGGTCGGCAAAAAAGGAAGCATTGAAGAAAGAGTTGCCCGTCGGGAAGGTATTCCGTTCCGGTCTTTACCCATGGAAGGGTGGACACGAAAAATATCCCTTCGCATGATTCGTCTCGGTATCAAAGTACTGTACTCCATGATCCGCGTATGGATGTATATCCGCGTATTTCAGCCTGATGCCGTCTTCGGAGTGGGGGGCTATGTGAGCTTGCCGGCCTTGTGGGTTGCACAGCGGATGGGCATTCCCACTTTCTCCCATGAGCAAAACAAACGGCTCGGCCTGGCCAATCGTCTTTGTGCTCCAGGATTGACCACCTTATTTCTGAGTTATGAGGATACTCTCGGACAGCCTGAAGGCGTACAGCACAAAGTCACCGGCAATCCGGTGCGTGCTGCATTTTATACTTCCGCTGACCCTGAGGAAGCCCGTAAAGATCTGGAGCTCAAAGAAGCGGTGCCTCTGATTCTGGTCGTGGGAGGGAGTCAGGGCGCTCAAAAAGTGAATCAGGCCACGGCCGAACTGCTCCCGCAGTTTGAAGAAGAAGAGGCACAGTTCATCTGGTCAACGGGAACTGCGGAATTGGAAAAGTGTCACGAAGAGGCTGCAAAGGCCCGTTGCACCGTTCTTGTACAGGCCTATATTGAAGAGATGGCTAAGGCCTGTGCTGCAGCGGATATTATCGTATCCCGGGCGGGAGCCTCCACAACAGCGGAGATCGCCATACTGGGCAAGGCGTCCATACTGGTGCCTTATCCCCATGCCACGGACAACCATCAGGAACACAACGCACGGGCCTTTGAAACAGCAGGGGCGGCCCGTGTGCTTCTTGACAGCGAATGCACAGGCGAAACACTGGGCTCCCTGCTCAAAGAGATCCTGCAGAACCCGGAGCTTCTGGAATCCATGGGCAAAGAAGCCTTGACACTGTCCAAGCCTTCAGCTGCAAATGATATTGTAGAGGCTATTATGGAAAGTGCCTGTCTCCCGGCCGCTCTTGTCTCAGAAGTGGTTTCGGATTAACACTTCATCCAGAGGCAGAAACCCTCCTCTGGGATTGGCCGGTGCTGTCGTTTTTCCTACAGCGACCATCATGGCGACCACATGGTCATCTGGAAGGTTGATCAGCTTTCCGACGGCATCAAAATCAAAGCCGACCATGGGACAACTTCCCAGATCCATTGATTTGGCTGTGAGCATGAGCGTTTGCGCAGCCATACCGCAGGAACGCATGACTTCGTCTCGCTGCACCTGATCTCTCCCACGATAATAGGCATCAATGGAGGGCAGGACAATCTCCTGATACTCAGGGCTGCTGTTACGCCAGTACCGTATCGGATCTTTCTCCCAGGCTTTGATGTCGCCACACAGAATGACCAGCAGGGAAGAGTCAGTCACCTGCGCCTGATTCCAGGCGACAGCGCGCAGCTTCTGACGCAATTCAGGATCAGTAACCAACACAAAACGACAATGCTGGATATTGAAAGCTGTGGGAGCAAGTTGGACTGCTGAAAAGAGCTCCTGGATCTCTTCTTCTGCGAGACTGTGCTCTTTATCAAAATGTTTGAAAGCACGACGTTCTTCCAAAGCTTGTTTCAAATTCATGTATAGATCTCCTGTTTCTATTTTTGCAAAAGAACAATACATTCCTCCCCTTTTATTCCGGTGGTTTGACCCCTTTTGTCAATTCCCCTATCGTGAAGAGGATTTGGACTGTTTTTTAAGAATGTGCGAACGTAATTGTTCCACCCGTTGTGCAGCCTGTGAATGGTTGGGGTCCACAGCAAGAACAGCTTCCATGAACTGCAGAGCCTTCACATAGTTTTTCTGCCGGATGAAGCGTACTGCAAGATTGTAACGCGCTGCACAGACTTTCTTTTTCAGCCGTTTATTCTCCGGATCATCTCTGAACAGATCACGGTAGAGTCTGAAGGCATCGCCATATTTTCCGGATCGGAACAGATAGTCGCCCTGACATTCCTCCTCGGTCATATCGGTCTTCATGTTGGCGGCCTTGAACTTCTGATAGGCTTTCTCCTGTTCGCGGGCATAGGTATCGGCATCCCGTACAGAGCTGACGGCACTGCGTTCCACAAGAATGAAGAGATTGTTTCCGGATTGGTCTTCGGGGATGAGTTGAAAACGTTCCTCTTCATTCCATCGCGGGTTGATGGGTCGGCCGACAATGACCTCTCCATCGGTAAATTCTACAGCCAGCGCTTTGGTTTGAGGCAGGTCCTGATGAAAAACAGCGCCGGGATCGAAGTGTCCATCAAAGCTTTTGACATAAAAGACGCCCTTCACATCTTTAAAGGCGATCTGCATGGTCTTGTTCAGTGAGACGCCATCTTTGGTGAGCATTTCCAGATGAAAGCCCGTAGCCTGCCGGTTCAGCGAAAAGGTAACCCCATAATGAACTTCGCCGGATTTCATGCGGACAACAGTTTTTTGCCGTTCCTTTTTATAAGGAGCCGGTGTGCTGCTGTCGTCGCCGGCTTTCTTTTTGGATCTGGACGAAAAGCGATCAAACATGGAAGCTATACTCCGTCGTAATCACTCTTTCCCTGAGAAACACTGCTGAACACCAGTATAGAGAATTTGCAAACAAAAGGCAACAATTCACTTTTTTCTTAATACGAGTGCCCTTTGGTGTAAAAGGGATTGCAAGGGGAATAAGATTCGATCGATGTTTTTTACGACATTGCAACTGTTCAAAGGGGATATTCTTTTTCTTCACTTTGTTCAACCTGTCACCAGATCCCTCAGATTTGACCATAATCTGGGTAACTTTGAGGCCTTCGAGAGACTTAAGGGAAAGAGTTTTTGTGACAGCGGAGAAAAATCGTTATACTGGAGTCTGTACTCATACCACCGAATGGAGGTTTTCAGGTGCAGAACAGCTATGTACTTGTGCTCAATCGATCCTGGGTGGCCATTCAGGTCACTTCCGCCAGAAGAGCCATGCGTCTTCTGGTGCAGGGACGAGCCTGTGCAGTACATCCCAATGACTATATGCTTTATGACCTCCCCTCCTGGATGGAATATTCCATGTATGCGGATGGTGCGCCGGCTGATCGTTATGTGCACACCACGTCTCAACGGATCCGCTTGCCGGAAGTGGTTGTGCTCAATGCCTTCAACGGATTCTATACGCCGGAAGTGAGATTGTCACGACGCAACCTCTTCGCCCGTGATCGTGATACCTGCCAGTATTGCGGGAAGACGGGAATGCGCTCCACCATGACCGTCGATCATGTGATCCCCAAATCGCGGGGCGGGGGAGACACCTGGCAGAATCTTGTTGTCGCCTGTCCGGCCTGTAATCTGAAAAAACGTGACCGCACGCCTGAAGAGGCGCGGATGCCTCTTCTTCGCAAGCCTCTTGAACCGCGCTGGCTGCCCCGTTTCAAAACGACTTTCCCCAGAGAAGAACTGATGGCGTGGCGACGTTTTGTTGATCTTGCCTACTGGGGTTCCGACGGTGGTATTTTCAGGAAAGAAGAAAAGAAACTTTTTCAGTCCCCCCATTGACATCTGACCAATAGGGAAAGTACGGCCTGTGTCCTCCTCTGAGCTGCTCCGTTATTTGCATTATCTTCGTGTGGAACGTAATTTTTCTGACCACACCTTGCGAGCCTATACACACGATCTGAATTCTTTTTGTGATTTCATTGAAAACGGGAATGACGCTTTGAGTCGGCCTCCAGAGGAAAAACATCCACCGGCGACACTTGCCGCATTGCAGAAAGCAGATCGGAATGCGATTCGTGCCTTTCTGGCGCATCTGCAAACCTCGGGCGCAACAGCCCGCACTGCTTCCCGTAAACTGGCCGCTCTGCGATCAGTCTATCTCTTCTTTCAAAAGACAGGGGAAATTACGGAGAACCCCACTCTGGGCCTCCGTTCGCCAAAGAAGAGCCACGCATTGCCGGAAATACTTTCCATTTCTGAGATGACGGTTCTGCTTGAGTCCGTGGATTTGTCCACAGCATTGGGCCGGCGTGATCTGGCTGTTCTGGAGGTGTTGTATTCCTGCGGCCTCCGTGCTGCAGAATTGGCCTCTTTATGTCTTCCGGATATCTTCTGGGAGAGCGGCACACTGCGTGTCTTCGGGAAAAGAAAAAAAGAACGTATTGTTCCCATTGGCGCACCGGCACTTCGGGCATCACGCTCTTACCTGCAACGGCGTCACGAGTTGGGTCGACCGGAGCACAGCACCTTCTTTGTCAATCATCGCGGTGGTCCGCTCACGACCAGAAGTATTCAGCGCATCGTCGAGAATCAGGTCAGAAAAAGTCTGCCCGGACGACGGGGCATATCGCCTCACAGCTTGCGCCACAGTTTTGCAACGCATATGCTGGATGCCGGTGCAGACTTGCGAGTTGTTCAGGAAATTCTGGGTCACGAAAGTCTTTCCAGCACACAGATCTACACCCAGGTGAGCATCGACAGGCTGAAAGAAGTATACAGCAATGCACATCCCCACGCATGATTTTATTCTGTGAAGTCCTTATTCACCCATGGCCTTGATGATGAGCCGCTTGGGACGTTTCCCGTCAAATTCCGCATAATAAATCTGCTGCCATGGCCCCAGATCAAGCTGGCCCTTCGTAACCGGCACAATCACTTCATGATGAACCAGAAGACTTTTCAAGTGGGCGTCACCATTGGTTTCGCCCGTGCGATGATGACGGTAATCCGCTTTGAAGGGAGCCAGATGTTCAAGCCACTCATCAATGTCGGCAATGAGCCCTGATTCCGCATCATTCACATAGACACCGGCCGTAATGTGCATGGCCGACACAAGAATCATCCCTTCCTGAATACCGCTGCGTCGCAGGACGGCTTCAACTTCGGAAGTGATGTTGATGTATTCACGTTGCTTTTTTGTCTGGAAGACCAGATATTCTGTTTCAAATTTCATGCTGATTCCCTTTGTTGCATCTTGAGTCTTTCATTCAGGTACGGATCAACTTCGACTGAGCTGTTCTCCGGAGTGTATCACATTATCTCTTCGCAAATTGATTCACTGAGAAGAAAGGAAAGGCAATTTTGAGTCCCGAGAAGCGCTGCTTCAACCCTGATAAATCCTGCGGATGGGTGAGAAAAAGTGCGTTGCCATGCTTCAAGTTGAATTAAGACGGATAAACAGGTACTCTTTTATAGATGCCCGTGGAGGAAATCCCGGGCAACACCCCCTTTAAATGTTTGCCGGTGTCGTGTGAGATACCGGTATGAAAGCACTGTTACAACTTCTTCGGAGGGAATAGCGATGGCCAAAAAGACAGTAAATGTGGCAATGATCGGCGCCAGTTTCATGGGAAAAGCGCACAGTAACGCCTGGCGTAAAGTGGACATGTTTTTTGATGCTCCTGTGAAGCCAGTCATGAAAGTCATGTGCGGCAAATTTCCTGAAGAACTGGAAACAGCGGAACGCTGGGGTTGGGAAGAGACTTCTCTGGATTGGAAAGAAGTGGTGAATCGCCCTGATATCGATATCATCGACATTTGCACACCCAATTTTCTGCACCCCGTTATTGCCATTGAGGCCGCCAAAGCAGGCAAACATATTGTTTGTGAAAAGCCGCTGGCGAATACACTCAAAGAGGCGAAGGATATGTTGAAAGCGGCTGAAAAGGCCGGCGTGAAGCACATGTGCGGCTTCTCCTATCGTTTTGCTCCTGCTGTCCAGTCCATGAAAAAAATGATCGCTTCCGGTGCTTTGGGAGAGATCTATCATTTCCGTGCCGCCTATCAGCAGGACTGGATCGTGGATCCGGATTTCCCCATGGTATGGCGTCTCAAGAAAAAACATACAGGTTCCGGCGCTCTGGGTGACATTGGCGCACATATCACCGACCTCTGCCATTTTCTGGTGGGACAGGTCAGTGAAGTCACCAGTGCCATGGAAACCTTCATTAAAAAACGCGTGGTTGCCGATTCCGACGTAGGCGCCTGGGAAGCGAAGGGAAGCAAGAAGACAAAGAAATATGACACCGTTGACGTGGACGACGCCGCTATTTTCATCGGTCATATCAAAGGCCAGAATACACTGGCATCTTTTGAAGTCACACGTTTTGCTCCCGGCCGTCGCAACTACAACTGCATCGAAGTCTATGGCAGCAAAGGCTCGCTCATCTGGAATCAGGAAGACATGAATGAATTCCAGTATTTCAACCGGGCCGATCCTGATACCTTGCAGGGCTTCCGCAAAGTGCTTGCCTGTGACGGCGGACACCCCTATGTGAATTCCTGGTGGCCTCCGGGACACATCATCGGCTATGAGCATCTCTTCGTCCATGAGATTTATGAATTCCTCTGCGGCCTGCGCAGAAAGAAAGTCAATTACCCGACCTTCCAGGATGCCGTGAATTGTCAGGCTGTGCTGGAAGCGGTTGAGAAAGCCGCCGGCACGCGGAAGTGGGAAAAAGTTTGAACCATCAACCCTGATCGCATCTCATCAGCGGGGTGCATTAACCGTAAAGGAGATTTTCCATGAAACTCGGTGTGTTAACTGCTTTATTCAGCGACAAACCGCTTAAAGAGGTATTGGAGCTTATTCGTCCTCTCGAACTGCAGACAGTGGAACTGGGCACGGGCAACTATCCCGGTGATCCTCACTGCCCTCGCAAGGAGCTGCTTGAATCCAAGCCCAAACGTGACGAGCTGCTTGCCATGCTGGCTGGCGAAGGTCTTGAAATCAGTGCGCTGAGCTGCCACGGCAACCCCATCCATCCCGATGAAGACTATGCCAAAGCCAACCATGAAGTCACCATGGAGACCATCAAACTGGCAAACCTTCTGGGTGTAAAAGTCATCAACGGTTTCTCGGGCTGCCCCGGATCCGGCCCCGGCGACAAACGTCCCAACTGGGTTACCTGTGCCTGGCCGCCTGATTATCTGGAAATTCTGGATTGGCAGTGGAACGAAGTGGTGCTGCCCTATTGGTCCAAGATGAATACAGAGCTGGGTAATGCCGGTCTGAAATTCGGCTTTGAACTGCATCCGGGCTTCGTCGTGTATAACACGGATACCATGCTGCGCGTCCGTCGTGAATGTGGCGACAATATCGGCGCGAACTTTGATCCCAGCCATCTCTTCTGGCAGGGCATGGAGCCTGTGGAATGCGTGAAAGCACTGGGCGACTGCATTTATCACGTTCACGCCAAAGACTCCATCGTCCATGATGCGAATGCGAAGATCAACGGGGTCAATGACTACAAACCCTATGACGATGAAATCAACCGTTCTTGGATTTTCCGCACCTGCGGTTATGGCCATGACATGAAATGGTGGAATGATTTCTTCTCCACCCTGCGCATGGTGGGCTATGACGGTCCCATCAGCATCGAGCATGAAGACAGCCTCATGTCCAACTGGGAAGGACTGAGCAAAGCGGTTCATTTCCTGAAACAGAGCATTATCTTCGAAGCTCCCACAGCCATGACCTGGGCATAAGTCCGGAACATTCTCTTGTTATCTTCGGGTGACCGGGCGAATTACCGCGCCCGGTCACCTTATCCCGGAGAAGGCTGTTCAAGGCATGCGCATTTACCTTCTTGCAATTCCGCTTGTAGCGGCTGTGGCCACACTGGTCTATCTGACCCTGCGTGAGATGGCGCGGGCCTGGCTGCATCATCGTCTGCGGATGTTGCTTTTGGAATGGGCGGAAAAGAAGCCGGGATTTTCCATTTCCTACGAAGAATTGAGCGAGCTGCTGGAAGAGATCCCGGCCCCCTCCATTCAGACGCCCAAGACGGACATTACTGTTACAGGGCTTTATCTGGCCATGATCGGCCTGTTCTTTGTGGTTGTGTATGCTCTTATCGGCAAAAGTCAATGGGCTGTGGGTGCTTATTTCGGTGGTGTGGCCTGTGTGGTTATCGGATTCATTCTGACAACAGTCGGCTTTATCCTCCGCTTTCTTAGAAAACCGCCTCTGTGATATGCGCAGTGCCCCGATCCGGTATATCTCCTATACCTTGAGTCCTACCTTTTATGTCAAAGAAAACAAATGCAGGCACCCCGATGCCAATGCTGCAAATTGCCATTGTGGGCAGTGGGCCGGCCGGGTTCTTTTGTGCCGACTATCTCTTGCGGCTGGCACAGCCCTGTCAGGTCCATATGTTTGAGCGCTGGCCCGTGCCCTATGGTTCCGTGCGCCATGCAATCGCTCCGGATCGTCAGCGTATCCGCGCTGTAACAGCGGCTTTCGATCGGACAGCGACCCGACCTGATTTTAAATTCTTCGGCAATGTATCTATTGGCGCAGATCTCTCTCTTGAGATGCTGCGCCGGCATTATCACGCCGTTATTCTCACTACCGGCGCTGACCAGCCACGGCGTCTTCAGATTCCGGGGGAAGGGAAGGAAGGATTGTGCTCCATCAACAAATTTGCCGGCTGGTACAATGGCAGGCTCGATGCGGTTTCTCTGGCACCTGATCTGAATCAGGCCAATGCTGTCATTATCGGAGCCGGTAATGCCGCTCTGGACGCCCTCCGTATACTCTCTTTGTCTCCAGAGCTCCTGCAGAAAACGGAAATACCTGAAGCTGTCCAGTATGCACTGAGAAACAGCCAATTGAAAGACATTCATCTCATCGCCAGGCGAGGTCCCCTGGATGTTCGCTTTTCACTGGATGAATTGGAGGAACTGTGTCGTCTTCCTGATTTGGAGATTGTATTGCATCCCGCCGGATGTCTGGAGAAGCTCACAGCGGTAACAGAGGAAGAAAAAGAACAGCTGGCTCTCTACAAAGAGATCCGCCCTGTACAAGAAGCCAGACGGGCTCATCTTCATTTCCATAGCCGAGCCACGGCCTTCATCGGGCTGGAAAAAATAGCAGCCGTGGAACTGGAAAGCGGGGGAGAGGCCTCCGTCATTAGTACCAGTCTGGTAATCACAGCCATCGGACAGACGGCCACTCCCATCGAGGGTTTGGTTCTCGACAGTGAGCGGGGGATCATCCCTCATCAGGAGGGGAGAGTGACACAGCACGGCGAGATTGTTCCCGGACTCTATACAGCCGGATGGGCCAAGCGCAGCGGTGTCGGTGTCATTGGACGCAACAAACCCGATTGCCGGGAAACAGTGCAATCCATTATAGATGACAGGGCCCTGCTTCAGCTTCAGAACACAGGGCTTCCACCACTGCCTGAAAGGGTGATCGATCTTGAGGCCTGGCAACGTATTGACAAAGCCGAACGCCTGCGCTCACCGAGTCCCGAAAAAACACGGGAATGTTTTTTGAGTCTGCAAGAGATGCTGGAGGCGGCCGGCTTGGACTGACGCCCTTCCGGAAATCAGTTCAAAACAGCAAGCAGCTTTTCGACAGAGGTGCCCGTTTCCCTGATTGCTCTCAGATATTCGGTCATGGCATCGGCCACGGAATATCCCGTCACGGGCATCGTTTTGGGCAAGGACTCCAGAAGCGCAACGCCTTCACCACAGTGTTTCATGTGTTGTTCCCACTGATACAGGGGAAGGGCCACCTGGTAGATCTTTTCTTCTTCCAGATCACTTACCAGAGTCAATACATTGCCATCGCCATTTTTCTCCATCTTGCCTTCAAAACCGTGCCAGGCTGTTTTTCCGCGACGCTCGCCGCTCAGACAATCCATGTAGGCATGAATCTGCGCCCCCGTAAGCTCTGTCCACACTACTTCATCACCGCGCTGTCCTGCAGCCTGGAACACAGAGTTGGCTGTAATCTCTCCCGCCTGCTGGTTGCTGCGCATGACGAAGCTATGGCAAAAGGCCACATCAGCTCCTGATTTCCATTGCAGAGCAGCCGACGCAATGCGTATAAGATCCGGGATCTGAATGATCGAATCAGTTTCACCTACCACTTCCATCGCATCAGGACAATATTTCTGTTCTTCAGCGGCAATCCAGGCGATCATTTCAGCATCAGGGGTCACTGTTTCTGGTTCCATGGGCACAAGACGACTTTGAGAGCTCTTGACACTTTTCGTTTCCTTATCCACTACCAGATCCAGAACGCCCACATTCTGGGCATATTGACCCGCCTGCACAATGAGCGCTCCTGTTTCAGGAACAACAATGGCTTCCTGAATGGCCTCATGGGTATGGCCGGAAACAAAAACATCCACGGTAGGAGCCAGTGCGGAGAGGAGGGCACATTCTTTGCTCCCGATATGCACGACGGCAACAGTGAGATCAACCTCACTTTCCAGTTTCTCCGCTTCCAGACGGAGTTGCTCGCCACAGCTGTCCACAGACTTGTAGGCACCGCCGGAAATGGTTGTGAGGCCGATAATACCGACTTTCAGACCCTTCTTCTCCACAATGGCCGAGGGTTCAAAGCGTGGCTGACCTTCATCATCGAGGTGGTTGAGACACAAAAGGTGCATGCCGGATAAGTCAGCGCATTCGTGAAGAACATCAAAACCATGGAAATCATCATGGTTGCCGATGGCTCCTGCGGTATACCCGATTTTGTTCATGGCTTCATACATGATACGGTGCTGTGTCTTTTCAGCGACAAGATCCCCTTTACGCATCACGTCACCGCCATCAAAGAGCAGGACATCGTCCCGTTCCTGACGCACTCCGGCCACCCAGGCGGCCACATAGGGCATTCCGCCCTGGCCGTGGGGATCCGCTTTGATATGGCCGTGGATGTCATTGGTATGCAAAATCAGCAGCGTGTCCGTATCGGCTGAGGCCATGGAAATGATCAACGAAAACAAAAAAAGAAGGGTCAGAAAATATTTCGGCATGAAGGGTCATTCCTTTCCAAAGTCAATCAAATCAGAAACTCAAAGTATGATGTCATCAGGATCCATGGGCTCCAGGGCCAGCAGATCGTCGGGCAGTTCATCCGCCGGCCAGCTCTCCATAGGCAAAAGAGCAAGAGGGGAGAAGGGGCAATCAAAAGCCGCCAGGCCGTTGCTCCGGTCAATCAGTACTGCAACACCGGCAATCTCAGCACCGCGGGAACGCAGATGATCAATGGTCTTTTGTACTGAACCGCCGGTGGTCACGATATCTTCCACAACGAGGACTTTTTCGCCGGGGCTGAGTTTGAATCCTCTCTTGAGTGCCATGCCCTCTGCACCGTCTTTCTCCGTATAGGCCGCCCGGCATTGCAACTGGCGCGCTGTTTCATAAGCGATGACAATACCGCCAGTGGCGGGACCGACAACGAGATCAATCCCTTTGTCCTGATAAGGCGCCGCCAGCGCTTTTCCGAAGGCTTCTCCGTGTCCGGGATATTGAAAGACACGGGCCGCCTGCAGAAATTGCCGGCCATGACGTCCGCTCGCATAAATGAAATGCCCTTCCAGCAGGGCACCGGATTCTTTGAAAATACGAATGATGGTTTCGGGGTTCATGAATTCAGTTCCTCTAAAATTAATGATACGGCTTCAGCCGGGAAAGGGTGCTTGAGAATGGGGCGGCCTACAACGACCATGGAGGCACCCGCCCGGGCCGCCTCACGGGGCGTCATGACCCGGGCCTGGTCGTCACGGGAAGCCCACTCTGGACGCACCCCCGGAGTGACAATCAGCGGTTCAGGCCCCAGTACCTGTCGGGTAATATTCAGTTCAAGAGGTGAGCAGACAATTCCGTGAGCACCGGCATTGACCGCCTGGGCCGCCAGCCGTTTGACCGTTTCTTCGGGAGTTCCTGAAAAACCGATCTCTTCATTCAAAACCTGATGGCTGATGCTTGTAAGTACCGTGACGGCCAGAATGCGTGTTGCCGTACCTTCCACGGCCTTTCGGGCTGCTTCTATCATGGCGCATCCACCGGAGGCATGGATCGTGATCAACCCGGCGCCCAGATCGGCTGCGGCACGGGCCGCATGAGCCACCGTATTGGGGATATCGTGATATTTCAGGTCCAGGAAGACTTTTTTTCCGAGTCCCTGCACTTCTTTCACTATCTCAGGCCCCAGTCGGGTGAAAAGTTGTGCTCCGATTTTAAACCACTGGCATGGGCCGCTTGCATTTACGGCCGCAAGTGCTTCGGCACGGCTGTCCATGTCGAGTACGACGATAAGTTCTGTTGTCATTGTAGCTATTTTCCATGAAAGTTAATAGAGTGAATGGCTTGTCAGAAAATGACCAGTCTCCGTGATGAAGGTACCACGGAGCTGGTATAAGAACATCATAACAAGCGTTGGGGAGGAGAGTACAATTTTCTGTAAATGAGCACCTGCCCTCACTTTTATCCAAATCAGGTTTTGATTTGTGATGACTTGAATGTCCTCCGCAGATGTTGGAAAATAGTTTTATCGAGAAACAACAACCCAACATCAAAACGGAGGACGATACCATGATAAGGAGTGCCAGCCTGTTCAGTCAATTTTTTGACTTGGCCCCGATTTTCTTGGACACACATTTATGATAATCTATGTGTCAAAGGAGATCAGATATGAGCAATGAATTGAAGAAAGAGACCTCTAAGAAACAGAAAGCAAAGAGCATGTTCTTTATTCTTTCTGGCTTATTCTATGCTTTTGGATTATTTGTCATTGTTTTTTTCGGTGTTATATATAGAGAAATATTTCTAAAAGACTATACCACGATTTCGGCTTGGCTAGGCGCACTTTTGGTTTGTGCTCTTGGCATAGAGAAAGGTCTGACAAATCGAAGAAAACAGGTCGTAAGTACTTTTGAAGTTACTTTCGTTGTCTTTGTAATAATGATCATAACAATCCTTTTATGGTTTAGCGTTTCGGGAAAATAGAGGAAGAGACTTCAGAATAAATTATTTTTGCTGTTTTTTAGTCTGTCCCTCTATTTTCCCTACTTGGCAAAGCAAATACCGAGCGATGAATGTGATTGTGACAGCCAATACCAATGAGGTTATTATGATGAAAGTCAGATCTAAATTTTTCACTCTTATATTGACAGGCTATTGTTTGCTTTATCAATACGGGTGCTTTCCAGAAGAAAAAACAGATATATCAAGTGATCCAAAATCAGTTTCAAACATGGATGAAATGATATGTGAGCGTATTCTGAATTCTATTTTAGATATTCAGTTAATGATAGGGACATTTAAAACAAATTCTTCGAACTTGGAACAGAACATACGGGACAAGCAGTTCGCAGTGTTTTATCGTTATTTTGTTGATACGATAAACTTATATAACGAATATTGCATTAATGATGAAACAAATCAATATCTATTACAATCAGAATATGAATACGGACTGAAGACAGTTTCCGCCGAGTGGGGTGACATCGCTACAGTATCCTGTGCATTTCTTGAAAAACATTTTACAGATTATGTCTCACCGTGCATTTTGGATTTTTTGTCTATTCGTGCAAAAGAACAAAGAAAACAATTCCAACATGATCGCAGTCTAAAAATTACCTGGGAGGAACTGGGAAAAAGATGCCTTGATTGGGAGAACCATAACAAGCGTTTTCCAAAGACCCCATTGTTGAGTGAAATAAGGGAACTTCAAAAAATATATTTAAGCACATTTCTTGTAGGGCTTTCACAATCAAGAGTCCTGCATTCTGAGTCATACATACTTGATGATTATGATAGAGAAGACTTGCAAAAAGTGCTTGAAGCATATCAACAAATTGTGCAGGAACATCCAACATCTGATTTGGCTGAATTGCTTGAGCAATACTTGCCATTGCTTAAAGAGAATGATTTCCGTGACACAAGTGAAATTCAGGATTTCCTTAAATACAGAGGCATACCTTCTTATAGCTATGCTGATTATGTAGTGGATCCATGAATTAATGATGAGGAAGTTGGAAATACAGGAAGCCTCCGGCACCACGATAGAGATGCCGAACTGGTTGTTGAACAGAACGCTGGTGAGGAAGCACTGTCGCTTTTTCTCGTACACGACACCCTCAAGAAAGCAGATTGGCCACCTTCATCATGAAATCACCCAGTCGACCTCCATATTCCGGTGATCCATCGCTGAACACAAGTCCCTGACCGATGGCGGATACGGTGTCGATGGTATTGCCCAAGACGGGAAGGGCCGCGTCAACACTTTTGAAAATCATGTGTACAAAGGGTTTGCGACCCTTATACACACCACGGCCGGCTTTGCTTTTTCCCGCTTTGACTCTCAGATAACAGGCAATGTCCGTTCCGTCAACACTCCATTGATAGACACGTTCCGGCTGTTTCTCCGTCCAGGCCTGCATATCCGGATCACCGGCTTTGTTCATCTGGCTCAAGGCTGTTGAAACCATATACAAGGTCATCTTCACCTTGAGATGAGCCTTTTCAGGCGTTTTGGGTTTGGATGCAGGCATCAGAATTTTCATGCCCAGAAGTACAGCGAAGACATTTTTCAGCAGCCTCGGCTTCGTGAACATGGCGGGGAGGAGGGGACCCGGACTCGGGAGCACGGGCTTGCCTCGGAACATGTCATTCATGGCCTTGAGCGACTTGAAGGAGAAAACAAGGTCGGGTTTCTCGACAAAGCCCTGATTGACTGCAAAGGTCCCCTGATCAAAGCAGAGGCTGGCGCCAACCAGGCCTTCTTTGCCTTTTGCCTGAAACTGAACCTGGGCTGTTGTCTTCTCAAAACGTTTTTTCATGGCCGGATCATCTTCCAGCATGACCCGGATTACCGGCAGTACGGCATTGAAAACCAGACGGCTGGTGAGTTCTTCTTTTGTCAGTGTCATGAATTACACCTCATCTTCCCAGTCTTCATCTTCTTCAAAGTCGCGTTGCATCAGTTCGCCAACTTTTTCGATGATACCGTCTGTATCTATTTTGTACAAATGCATGAGGTCCTCGGGATTGCCATGGGGACAGAAGGTATCAGGAATACCGAGCTTGTTGAATGCGCAGCCTTTCCCACTGGCGGCAATCACATCAGCCACAGCACTGCCCAGACCGCCAATGACGCTGTGATCTTCCACTGTAAGAAGACGGCGTGTGTCCAGAAGCGCCTGGATCACGGCTTCTTCGTCGAGAGGCTTCAAGGTGTGCATGTTCAGCACACGGACGCTGAGACCGTCCCGCTCCTGCATGATGTCCGCAGCCTGGACAGCGTGGAATACGGTGTTGCCTGTGGCCAGGATGGTGAGATCCGTACCTGAACGCAGTTCGTGGGCTTTGCCCACTTCAAAGCCGTAGTCCTCGGACTCATAGATCCGCGGTTCAAATCCCCGGCCAATGCGGATATAGACAGGCCCTGTGATCTCCATGCACTTTTTCACAGCCATCGCTGTCTCGATGGTATCGGCCGGACAGATCACGGTAAGATTGGGAAAGGCGCGGATGATGGACAGGTCTTCATTGGCATGGTGGGTGGCCCCTCCGGATCCGAAAGACATGCCTCCATGAGTGGCGATTATTTTCACATTGAGGTTCTGATAACAGATATCGGTGCGTACGAATTCGCAGGCTCGCATGGAAGCAAAGGCGGACATGGTGGATACAAAAGGAGTCAATCCGGCCTTGGCCAGTCCCGCGGCCGCACCGAACATGTTCTGCTCCGCAATGCCGAAGTTGAAAAACCGGTCGGGATAGGCATCTCCGAAAGTCCCTATTTTTGTGGACTTGGCCAGATCAGCCGAAAGCCCTACAATCTCCGGATGCTGCTTGCCCAGGTCCGTCAGAACGATTCCGTAAATTTCGCGCTGCGTCATTTTATCCGCGTCATAAATGGTCCACGTAAGTGTACTGGCTGTTTCCATATTTTTAGTCCTCACTTCTGATGGATGCTTTGGCTTTTGCGATTTGATCAGCATTCAATCCGCCATAATGCCACTCCGGCTTGCCTTCCATGAATTCGACACCCTTGCCTTTGATCGTATCGCATAGCAGCATGACAGGTGATCCTTTATGATCAATGGCGAATTCAATGGCTTCGGACAAGGCATGCAGATCATGGCCATTTACTTCTCTTGTTTCAAATCCGAAGGCACGCCACTTATCGGCCAGGGGCTCCAGGCTCATGACATCTTCAGTGGGTCCGTCGATCATGAGATGGTTGCGATCCTGGAAGACAATGAGATTGTCCAGCTTGTAATGGGCTGCTGACATGGCCGCCTCCCAGATGGAACCTTCATTGCTTTCACCGTCGCCGATGATACAGAAGACACGCCACTCTTTTTTCAGGACCCGGGCACCCAGCGCCATGCCCACAGCCTGTGAAAGGCCATGTCCCATGGAACCGGTGGAAGCGTCGCATCCGGGCACTTTGTTGCTGTCCAGATGCATGCCGAGCATGGAATCGGTTTCGTTGAATGAACGGAGCGCTTCCCGGTCAAAATACCCGCGTTCGGCAAGCACCACGGCATGTCCCACACCGCCATGACCTTTACTCAATACAAAGCGGTCCCGATCTTCCCAGTCGGGCCGGGCCGGATCAATACGCAGATATTTCCAGTAAAGGAGCGTAATGATATCGGTCATACTCAAGGAGCCGCCGATATGAGCACCTCCTGACCATCCCGTCACATCGGCAATCTGGCAGCGAATGGACGCGGCCCGCTCTGTGAGTTCAGCAAATTCCTGATCCGTCAGTGGCATAATGAACTTCCTCGTAGGTTATTGTTTAACTTCCAAACTGTTTTTTAACCGCTTTGAAAGCCTCATCGGCAATTTGCAGGGTCTTTTCTATATCATCTTCTGTATGAGCCGTGGACAAAAACCAGTTGTGGTGAGAGGTGAAAAAAGCACCCCGGCGGGTACACTCGCCACACCAGGCCTGTTGCAGCATGAGTGTCTCGTCGTCGGCAAGGCGCAGATAGGGCAAGGCTGGTTCACCGGAGACAATCATGGTATAGCCATGGCTCGAAGCCAGGTCCCGCAGGCCTCCGGTCAGTTTTTCGCCCAGCATCCGCATGCGTGCGGGCCCATCCTCGGCTTTCAATATATTCAGACAGGCCAGAGCAGCTGCAAACGAGCCGGCACAATACCAGAAACTTCCCGTGTGGAAGACTTTGGCTGCATCCACTTTCAAATCATCTGTTCCCACCAGGGCTGAAAGGGCATGGCCATTGGCGATGGCTTTGGAAAAGGCGATCATATCGGGCTTGAATCCATAATGTTCATTCGATCCGCCCATATGAAGCCTGAATCCGGCACGGACATCGTCCACAATGACGACACTGCCGTTTTCATGCATTTTATCCACGACCTGTTGCCAGTATCCATCGGCGGGCAGAGCGTTATCTTCAAAAATAGGGTGATGGAAAGGACTTGCCATGAAAGCGGCAATTTGAGAGCCATGTTCAGCCAGGATACGATCCAAAGCCTCCAGATCATTCCAGGGAATACGGAAAAGATGATCGTGATCGTCGGCTATGGTTCCGTGATGTCCCGGTGCCTGCATCCAGGGACTCGTGCCGTGATATCCGCCTTTGATCGCGATGATTTTGTCCCGACCCGTCGCGGCACGGGCCACCATGACCGCCATGTTGGTCACGTCAGCACCATTACGGGCGAAGAAAGCCCAGTCAGCAACCGGGATCATCTCGCAAAGGAATTCCGCCAGTTCCACCATGCGGGGGGAGGCGACAGTATTTGCATCGGAAATGCTGATCTGTTTCTGAAAGGCGGCCTCAACTTCAGGATGATGGTACCCGAGTACCATGGGACCGTAGGCGCACATATAATCGATGAACTCGTTACCATCCACATCCCAGAAACGAGCGCCCTCCGCTTTGTCAGAGAAAAAAGGATAGGCCTCTACAGGTGCATAGGGTGCGGGACTGAAATGTCCATAAACCCCACAGGGAATCACCTTGACGGCACGTTGAAACCATTCCTTGGATTTATCATACTGATAGATATTCACCTGCACTCCTCCGGATTATGCTTACTGTAAATATAAGGGAAGTCGGTCAAGAATCACATTACTGTGGTCAATGAGGGGAATCATGCCGCGAAGCTGAATATCTGCTGTTGCCACGGCTGCGAAACTGTCCAAAGTACCGGCGACAAGCGCCTGGGCCACTTCAGAGTTTTTGAAAACAGTCATGGCTGTGGGATTGACAGCCGGGCCTGGAAAAGCAACGGCCCTGCTCTGGCCATCAAAAATGATATGGGCATGGGGGCCGTCGGGATCCACTGAGAACTGAAGGCTGCCCGCTGAAAACTGTGGAGCGATACGGCGGGACACAGGATCAAGCTTCATCAGTTCAGGAATGGCAAATACGGCTGTATTCAGGGAAAGAGCCAGATTGACCTTTTTGAAGGCTTCGTCCTGCACTGTCTCGGCGGCGGGTTTCAGAAAATATTCTAGGCGTCCAATCAACTGTGAAAACTCTTTCTTGAGAAAACCCAGCTTCGTAAATCCTTTGAGGGGCAGGGGGGAGGCTTGATTCTCAAACATGTTGTTCAGGTGAGCAGGCGAAGAGAAAAAAAGGTTCACTGAAGTGCTCTCTTTTGAGTCGGAATGAAAAACACAGCGGCCATCGTGAAAATCAAGAACAACCTGTGTATCCCGCCATACGGAAAATCGAAGAGAAATATTCCAATCGGAAATAAGCTCCGCACTGACAGGATCCAGAGCTGGCAATACCTCCAGATTACGTAACACGGCTTTGAGATTTAGTCGGGATTTCAACTGATCTATCATGAGAATGCTCCACCATTGACCGGACAAATCACCATACTGAACGCTGTTTCAAGAGTACCACAATCACAGGACGGGTGCAACTTATGAACACTGTTAGAAAAGGGAGGCTTTCAGTGCCTATACACTCATGGGAAGAAAAGGATCCTGTTATTTTAACACGGCTCGGGCTGCTGCTATAATGCAAGAGAATTGCTTTTACTATTTTTCTATGAGCTCACAAAAAGGTTTATGCCATGACTGACCTACTCATCGGACTGGATATCGGTACAAGCGGTGTCAAAGCCCTTTTAATTGACGCAACAGGGACAGTAGTGGGAAGAGAGCTTCGTTCTTATCCACTTTCCAGCCCCAGGCCAAACTGGGCCGAGCAGAATCCTCAGGACTGGGTAAATGCTTCCCTGGACGCCTTGACAGCCCTCGCTGCAGCCGTTCCTTCCGGATTGTCCGTGAAAGCAATTGGTCTCACAGGACAAATGCATGGCAGTGTATTTCTGGATAAAGAGGCCCGGGTACTGCGACCGGCCTTGCTATGGTGTGATCAGCGCACGGCTGCACAATGTGAAAGTATTACAGAAAAAGCCGGGGGAGAGGCGGCTCTGGTGGAAATGGTGTCCAATCCGGCACTTACAGGATTCACCGCTCCGAAGATTCTATGGTTCCGGGATGAAGAGCCGGACTTATATGAGCGTCTGGATAAAGTGCTACTTCCGAAGGATTACATCCGGTATGTATTGACAGGTGAATTTGCCACGGATGTTTCCGATGCTTCAGGAACCCTCTTGTTTGATGTAAAAAACCGATGCTGGCATAAAGGCCTCATGTCCAAACTCGACTTGGACAATTCTTTGATGCCTGACGCTTTTGAAGGTCCGGAAGTAACAGGCACCTTGACCTTAGCGATGGCTGAAAAAACAGGGTTGCCGGCTGGGATTCCAGTTGTGGCCGGTGGGGGAGACCAGGCGGCCGGTGGCGTGGGCTGCGGTATTGTCCGGCCGGGAACTCTTTCTTCGGCTCTGGGCACCAGCGGCGTTGTCTTCGCCTTTGCCGATACCGTGACGGTAGATCCCAAGGGCAGGGTGCATACCTTCTGTCACGCCGTACCCGGGAAATGGCATCTCATGGGGGTCATGCTCAGCGCAGGAGGAGCATTGCAATGGTTCCGAAAACTCTTCTGCCAGCAAGAAATGGAAGAGGCCAGAAAAAAAGGGATTGATCCTTATGAACTCATCACCGCAGCGGCGGCTGAAGTGGGGCCCGGTGCTGAAGGTCTGCTTTTCCTGCCCTATTTAACAGGAGAAAGGACTCCTCACAAAGACCCGGATGCAAAAGGAGTATTTGCAGGATTCTCACTTCGACACTCGAAAGGACATATGGCTCGGGCCGTGATGGAAGGCGTGGCATACGGCATGCGTGACAGCCTGGATATCATGCGGGATATGGGAGTCCCCTTGAACTTGTCCAGAGCTTCCGGAGGCGGTGCCCAAAGCACCCTCTGGCGTCAGATTCTGGCTGACACAGGCCGGGTATCCATCGCGCGCCTGGAAGTGGATGAGGGTCCTGCTTTGGGCGCCGCCATTCTTGCGGGAGTGGGGGCGGGATGCTTCTCATCCGTGGAAGAGGCCTGCGATACCCTGATCAAAGAAAAAGATGTCCTCCATCCCCGGGAAGCAGAGTCTGTAATCTATGACGACTATCATAGAGAATTCCAGGCGGTGTACCAATCACTGCAAGAGCATTTTAAGCGAATGAATGCTCTGGTAGCCCGCACAAACTCTTAAACACGCACAGTGTAGAAGATTCAATTTCCGGGAGGCTCTTAAATGGCCTCTACGGGCTTTTCTTGCCCTTCCCTGATATAAACGCTGCTTACCGGCCACACTCTCTAATGTCTGATAATATATATTATGTTTGGTTTGGGAGGATAGAAAGAACTCATCCCTGGCCGAATACTCATTATATCCGGTCGCTAACCTGTTATAACTGTCACAAAACAGTTATTGATTTATTATAAAACGTGTCTTATTTTAGAGCATAGCCCGCCTGATCTTTTTTAGAGCACCCCTTCCAAGCACAAACAGACTTACTGAACGCAATTAGATACCTTATTTAATTTCTTAAGTATAGCTCATTCTGTCCTATAGTCACAGTCATATTGCAACTTTATTTTCTTTTGAAATAAGTTTTAACTTCTGTTTTTTCAGGTATGAGAAAGAGATGTAGTAATATAGATCGTTGGGATTTTTTAAAAGAAAAATTATGATCAAGATCTTTTAAAGAAGAGTATTCTCATGGATGGCAAAATAGTACCATTTTAGAACATTCCAGGAATCAGGGTTTTTAAGTGATCTATATTCAAGCTTGATATCATCCCCCACGCTGAGAGGCCCTGTTGTGGTCAAAGAGAGCCAGAGAGTCTCTTGATCATGATCAGTGGTTTTCCCCTGACAGAAAGGAAGATTTTTTTCACGATTTCCCGTCTGCTTCCTGCTTCAGACAGGTTCATTGGGAAAGAGGGTGTGCGTTTTTGAGAGGAGGAAAATTACCCGAGAAAGATCTCTCCTGTTGTTTTCGCCGGGATCTGGTTGTCAGGGCGGGATTTTTTTGAAGAGCTCTATGGGCTGGAGAATGAATTCCGGACTAGCTTCCCCAGCGTGATCTTCTTGCCTGCTCGGCGAGCCAACGGGTCTGTTCGACTAAAATTTCCAGCCACTGGGCGGGCGTATAACCGGCAATTTTTCCTTCCGGTGAAGGCTGTTGAAAAGCGACCGTTGTGATGTGCTTGATTCCCGCCGCATAGTAAAGGGCGACATTTTCTCCCCAGGAAAGCGTCCGAAACTGCTCATAGGCATTCAGGATTGTATCACATCGAAATTCGAGAATTTCTTCTTTTGTTGAAGTACGAATACCCAAGTTTGAAATCCCGTAACTGAGGTCTTCGAGATAGCAACCGTCACCGGTATATTCAAGATCAATAATACCCTGAATCTCTTCTCCTGTGAAGAGCAGGTTGCCGCCGTGCCAGTCTCCGTGGATAATTCCACTTTCGAAGGTGTTTCTTTTGTTTTCCGCCAGTTCCTGGGTGGCTTCTCCGAGAAAGGAGACTATTTTGTCACAGTTCTCCTGCATAAACCGGTCGTTTCTTTCCTGCAGCGCGCGCTGATAAAAATTTTGAAAAATTTCCCGGGGCACTTCGCTGAAGCGCCATTTCCGTGCATCTCTGGGTGGTGCAGGCCGGCCCTGACAGACCTGATGAAATTTCCCCAGACACATTCCTGAAATATGCAGTGTTTTCGGTGTTACAGGCATTTGATGGCCCTGCAGAAATTGCTGCAATTCCACGGCGAGCCCAGCGAGTTTGATGAAACTGTGTTGATTACGGGTGCGCTGTATGCGTGCCACGGGCAATCCGTTGCTCAAGAGATATTCGGAAAGGTTGTGCTGAAAATAAAGGGAGTCGACAGTAACGAGATCGTCTGTATAGGTTTTGGCCAGGAAAACGCCCTTTTCCGTCTCCACAACGATTTTTTTATGCCGCCGCTGGTGGGTGGTTTCCAGATAGCGCAAGGGTCTGATCAGGCCCAGATCATATTCTTCCGATATGGCTGCATGCAGAGCCGCCAATAATCTATCCTTTTCGTTCACGCTGCGTTCATATCCTTAGTTGTTGCCGGCAGGTTGAAAACTCTTGACAGAATTTTCCGGGGAAAGCTCTTTTCCTCTTCCTGCAGCAAGATCATTCTTTCATTATCTGGCCGTTATATTACGACAAAGGCTTTCCAGTGTCATTATACTCTCTTCTTTATAGAATATCTTAAAATTTATGGATTCCGCAAATTTTCTTTCAAACCAGAGGAATGGGGATGCCCGGTTGCATGCCTTGAGGCCACAATTTGTTTCGGCTGGTCACCGGTTCTTCACTCAAAGAAATTTTGAGAGAAACAGGCATTCCATGCCCGACCATTTACCATAACAAGGCTCTTCTGTTATATTAGTATGGATTCCCCTGAATTTTCCATGTTTTCAGCTGCCATTCAGATGGAATCATATTCGAGCCCTTTTTCTGTATTTTTGACAACGGCTTTTAACGGGAGATCCGTGATTGAGTACCTTGACTGTATTGACTTTGGTTCCCAGCGACAGTGACCGCCTTCCCAAGGCACTGGAGAGTGTTTCCTGGGCCGATGTACTTTTTTGCGTGATTGACTCCCGGGCTTCTCAGGAAACCATAGATCTTGTGCATCAATATACGGACCAGGCACCTGTGCACGAATATGTGAATGCAGCCTCTCAAAGGAACTGGGCTCTTCCTCAGATTCAAACAGAATGGACTCTTGTTCTTGATGCTGACGAGTGGGTTTCCGAGGCTCTTGCGGCGCGTATCCGGGAAATCATCCAGGATCCGGCCAGTGCCGACGGCTACAACATACTGCGCCACTCCTATTTTCTGGGAAAACTGATCCGCTATTGCGGGTGGCACCGTGATTATAATCTGCGGCTTTTCAGAACAGCCAAAGGCAAATATCTTGACAAGCGTGTTCATTCAAAAGTTGTGATAGAAGGTCGTGTAGACAAAATCAAGGATGTCATGTATCATAATACCTACCGCAGCTTTGAAGAATATTTCGATACTTTCCAGCGATTTACCACCTGGGGCGCTCAGGATGCCTATGAACGGGGCAAACGTGCTGCATTGCGTGATATTATTTTGCGACCTGTTCACCGTTTTTTGAAAATGTACTTCTGGGATCGCGGATTTCTTGACGGCTATCATGGCGCTGTTCTTTGCGGACTTTCGGCATGCTCCGTCTTTACCAAATATGCCAAGCTATGGAAGATTCAATCAGATGCCGAGCAAAAGAAGGCGTAGCTTTCTCGCGTATCAGCAACCATCCATCTTATGAACGATGAACCGAAGAAAAAATACTGTTCCATTGGCGAAGCGGCGCAACAGTTAGGCCTGAAAGAGCATGTGCTCCGCCAGTGGGAGAAAGATTTCCCGAAAGATCTTCAGCCCCGGCGCAGTTCTTCCAACCATCGGCGCTACACGGAGGAGGATATTCAGGTTCTGCGCCGTATCAAATATCTTGTGTATCACGAAAAGTTGCAACTCGACGGCGCCCGTCTTCGACTGGAAGCAGAACGTTATGAATCAGGCGGGCTGCGTAACGTGCAGGAATTATCCTATACCATTGACGCAATCGCTGATGCAGCCCGGGCCATCATCACTCTTTATGATCCTGACCAAGCGGAGTCAGGCCGTTCAGAATAAACTTTTCCTTCAGTGAATACGCGAAGAATAGAGCCATAAAAAGGGTTCCAATCTCTTTAATTTACCAGACCACGAAAAGCCGGTCGCAAAAAAGTGACCGCTTCTACTGGAATTTTAAGCTGCAGTTCTTTATGATGGCTGCAGTTGTTCTCATAGAATCATCAACTCTTTACAGAATTACAAAAGGATAAGCATACCATGGGCGGTTTTTTTGCCGTAACCTCCGATAAAGACTGTGTTTTCGATCTTTTTTATGGAACGGACTACCATTCTCATCTGGGCACCAGTAGGGGCGGTCTGGCTGTTTATGATGGAAACGATTTCCGTCGCCATATTCATGATATCTCCAATACACCATTTCGCACGAAATTTGAAAGAGATATTATGACCATGAGCGGCAACTCCGGCATCGGAGTGATCAGTGACATGGAACCGCAACCCCTCATTATTTCCTCTCATCTGGGACGCTATGCCATTGCCACAGTTTCCCGTGTGTGCAATCTGGACGCTCTGGTCCAGGATGCTTTCAATAGACGGGTTGCGCACTTTTCCGAGACGGGCAGTGACGGTATCAATCCCACGGAACTCATTGCGACGCTGATCAATGAAAAGACCTCATTCGCCGAAGGGATCACTTATGCTCAGGAACGGATTGAGGGATCCTGTTCCATCCTGCTCCTGACAAATAATTGTATTTATGTGGCCCGGGACCGTTATGGTCGGACACCCATCATTACAGCCCGGAAAAAGGGTACTATGGCCGCCACCTTTGAGACAGCCGTTTTCCCCAATATGGATTATAAGGATGAGTATTTTCTGGGGCCAGGCGAAATTATGCGTATCACGCCGGAAGGTGCGGAGCAGTTGCGGCCACCCAATGCCTACAAGCAGGTCTGCGCTTTTCTGTGGGTCTATTATGGATTTCCCGCCTCCACCTACGAGAACATCAATGTGGAGGCCTGTCGCTACCGTTGCGGCGAAGCTCTGGCCGCCCGGGACTCTGTAGAAGCTGATATGACGGCGGGAATCCCTGAGTCCGGAAGCGGGCATGCCATCGGCTATGCCAACGTGAAGACTATTCCTTTCGGAAGGCCTTTCACAAAATATACAACTACCTGGCCCCGCAGCTTCCTGCCTCAAGGCCAGACCATGCGCAAGCTTATGGCTCGCATGAAACTTATTCCTGTTCCGGCTCTCGTGCAGAACAAACGCCTTCTTTTCTGTGACGACTCCATTGTCCGGGGCACACAGCTGGCGGACACGATCAAGCGCCTTTACGAGGCCGGTGCCCGGGAAGTACATATGCGTCCGGCCTGCCCTCCCCTGCTCTATGGCTGTAAATATCTGAATTTCTCCCGCTCCAAGTCGGAAATGGATCTTATCGCCCGCCGGACACTCCGTGAACTGGAAGGCGGTAATGATACAAATATGGAAGAATATATCAATCCGGAGTCAGAAAAATACAAAGCCATGGTGGACAGAATCAGACAGCGCCTTTGTCTGACCACACTCACTTACCAGCGGCTGGATGATTTGATTGCAGCCATCGGACTTCCCAAAGAAGACCTCTGCACCTACTGCTGGGATGGCTGTGAAGGACATTGCGGAAAACAGATGACTTTTGATAATGGCCACCGTGAGAAGGAAAAATAGGAGTCTCCTCTCCCCTTTCTTCATTCCTAAAACATCAGGATCGCCTATGATTACAAAGTTTGGATCACAAAGATGTTCTTTGAAGTTGGCATGCCGCCTCTTCGGCATACTGTTGGCCTGTTCTTTGACAAGCCAGGCGGCCGGCCCCGAGAGCTGGCCGGAGTTTCGCGGGCCTCAGGGAAATGGAATCGCAGTGTCACCCGCTGAGACGGCCGGAGTGCCTCTGACCTGGAGTGAAAAGGAAAATATTGTCTGGAAGACGGAAATTCCTCTTCAGGGCTGGTCCACCCCCATTATTCTGGACGGTCAGATCTGGTTGACCACGGCCACGGAAGAAGGGCATGACTTTTATGTGCTTACCCTGGATCAGGAAAGCGGACAGATCCTGAGGAACGAGATGCTCTTCCATTCGGATAATCCCGAAGCGCTGGGCAATGATGTCAATTCCTATGCTTCTCCCTCCGCAACCATTGAAAAAGGACGGGTCTACGTCCATTTCGGGAGCTATGGCACAGCCTGTCTGGATACCCATACAGGGGATATCCTCTGGAAACGGGAAGATCTCCCCTGTCGGCATTACCGCGGACCGGGCTCATCTGTGGTGCTCTTTGAAGACCTGCTCCTTCTGACCTTCGACGGTGCTGATCTGCAGTATCTGGCGGCACTGGATAAAAACACGGGCGAGACAGTCTGGAAAACCGATCGTTCAACAGAATGGCCGGATGTGGATGAACACGGGGAAGTATTGCGGGAAGGTGATTTTCGAAAAGCCTTCACAACGCCTCATCTCGTTGTTCAGAAAGAACGTACCCTTCTTTTCAGCCAGGGTTCTTATGGGGCCTTTGCCTATGATGCCCGCACAGGGAAGGAACTCTGGAAGGTGGCTCATGGCGCCTATTCTCCGGCACCCTGTGCTGTATCCGGCAACAATCTGGTTTATATCCCTCTGGGCCGCGGTGCTCAGGAGATCCGGGCCATGAAACTCTCCGACTCGGACAAGCCTGTGGAAGAGGAAGCCGTCTGGACCATTGCCGGGAAGCAGGTGCCTGCTGAGCCTTCTCCCCTGCTGGTGAACGGGCTGTTTTATCTGCTGAGCAACGACGGCATAGTCACTTGTCTGGACGCCGCCACAGGGGAAGAATATTGGAGTGAACGGATCGGAGGCAATTACATGGCTTCCCCCATCTATGCAGACGGCCGGATCTATTGTGCAGGGGTACGCAAGAAAACCACCGTTCTGCAGGAAGGCCGACGCTTTGAGAAGCTGGCTGTAAACGAACTGGATGAAGGAATGCTGGCTTCTCCCGTGGTGGTGGGTTCAGCCCTGTACCTGCGCACGAAGACCCATTTGTATCGCATAGAGACGGGCGATTAACCCGGAGAAAGCTCTGAGGCTTTGTCAAGAATGGAACGGATCTGCTTTTCCCGAGTCTGAATACTTTCCACAAGTTTGAACTGTACCCGTGCACGATTCAGATTCTGCCCATCATAACGTGTATTGAAATATACATTGCCAGCCACATGATCCGCAAAGAAACGCAATCCCAGTTCAAAGGCGATAAGGCGGATACTGTCGTAGAGATAATGGATGTCCGCATCCGTAAGGAAAGATCGCGCATTCACCATATAGCCTTTGACAATGGCCTCGCACCAGTCCGTATCGAAAAAGACTTTGCCAAGATCCTGCACCTCTTCACCGGCAGGATTACAGCAGGAACGCAGACAATCGCCGAAGTCATAATGAATCAGCCCGGGTTTCACCGTGTCCAGATCGATGATACAGGTACCTTTGCCCGTTGCGTCGTCAATCATGATATTGGAGATTTTCGGATCGCCATGTACCGGTCTGATTTTCAATTCGCCGGCCTCTTTGGCGTCTTCCAGGATGGAACACCACTCTCTTCGTTCTTCCACAAAGCGCATGCAACGCTGCGCTTCCGCAGAGACCTGGATCCGGGCGAGTCCTTCCTTTGTGGCCACAGCTTCATCGTACTTCTTCAAATAATCCGGAGTGATATGAAAGCCCACAAGGGTATCGTGCAGCCGGGCGCAGTCAATATCACTGATGAGCCGCTGAAAATGGCCGAGAACATAACCGGCCTCATGGGCATGCTCAATATGTTGAACACAGCCATAGGAATGGGCCGAAGCGATGAGCGTTATGGCACGCCAGTATTCACCATCTTCATCAATGACATAATCTTTGCCGTCTTTTGCGGGGATCACACGGGGAAGTTGCCAGATACGATCAGCTGTTTCCGACTCTTCTTCTATACGCTTGTGAACGTGTTCGGTCACAACACGCATATTCTCCATGATCTGTTCGGGATGAGGGAAAACCCATTTATTGATCTTCTGCAAGATAAAACGCTCTTCAGAGAAAACTGTCCTGAAGATGGCCAGATATGTGTCGTTGACGTTTCCTTCGCCTGTATGTACCAAGGTGACAGCGCGACCAGCCACATCGAATTTCTGTGCTATATGGTGTGTTTTCACTGGGATGCTTTCTCTTGCCGATTTCATGATTCTGGCACTTTCACTGTAAGTATTTTCTATCCGGAATGATCATTTCCCGTGTATTAAACCACAACTCAAAGCTATTCTCCAAGAAGATCAGAGAAAGCAGCGAAGGGAGAGGGCTGAGCAGACACAAGAAAATGCATCCGCAACCAATTGGACTGTTCTTTTTTACCACAGAGGGCACAGCGCAGCACAGCCAGAATCAAATGAACTTTTCTAATTGAACCACGAAAATAACGGAACACACGGAAAAACACATCTTAACCGAAAAGATGACACTGACACGACCTTCCTTAGAACCACAGATGAACACTGATAAATTAAAGACCTTGGGTTGCGCAGCCTGGGAACGTCAATTTCCACATTGGCAGGACACCCATGATGACATCAACAATCTATTGACTTAGCCACGACATGATGTCTCTTTCTACAATTACGAATGCCCTATCACCTATCACCTATACTCCCCCGCCGTCATTCCGGTTTTTTGCGACCCGGCACTCGCTTCGAAGTATTCGGCCATAACAACGCGAAAAAGACCCTATGCTGTGATCAAGTCAACATCTTTTCCCAGCCGTCAGGTCGTTCTTGAAAGCGCACTGAGTGTGTTTTTGGCTTTTTTATAATAAATTATGTTAGTCTGAACACAGCGTTCTTCTTTTGGCAACCATAACGAGTGGAAAGGGAAATCAAATGTTCAAATTATTCAAACGTCTTTTCAAAGGCAATAAACCCAATGAAGTAGTTGTCTTTGCCTATCCCACATTCGTCTATTCCTGGCCTTTGATTCTCTTCGGCTATCTTTTTGCCGGTATTCAGCAATTGGGCGGGGTCGAATATCCAGGCATCGCCTGGACTTATATTTTTCTGGTTGCTCTGGTCATGCTCACATTGGGGGTTGATCTGGGTCGCAATGCCAGCGTCTTCTGTCTGGTTTCTTTTGCAGCCGTCTGGTTGGGCATACTCTGGTTACAGGCCACAAAAGATGTAATGATCTTTGCAAAAATCGGGACCTATATACGCGAGCTTCAGCCGACAATCAGTTCGTCCATGCTGACCAGTATCAGTACAATCCTGCTTTTTATTTACATCCTCATGTTCTTCCTGGCCAGACTGAACGACCGCTGGCGTATTACCAACAATGAAATTGAACATCGCTCCCTGGGTCGTCGCGATGATTCTTATGGCCGCGGAGCCAAGCGGGTAGTGGCTGTTTATCCCGATGTGCTGGAGCTTTTGATCTGCCTGTCAGGAAACATTGAAGTGTATACGGCAAACAGCAGTCAGAGGCTTGTCACAATAGAGAACGTTCCCTTCCTTCCTTTTCATATGGGAAAAATCAATAAAATCCTTGAGACCAAATCAGTTACAGCTGCGGCTGACGATGATGATGAAGAGGACGACTGATTCTCAAATGCCATTGATCTTCTGACACAGTAAAAGCCTTTGAACAGTCTTTTATGCCACAGGTTGTGGTTTCCACTCTCTGGAACTGTAAAAACAACAATATCTTGTATTCCTCCGCCAGCTTTGCTACAATGTCGGATCTGGTAAGTGTGTGAACTTATTGGTTTCAGGCCGACAAATTCTGACAGGAGGATACAGTGCGAAACGGTCGGTTCTTACGTGTCAAGCACTGGTTGTACAGTATCGTTCTCGGGCTCATTGTGGCCTCCCCCTCTTCCTTTGCCCAGGATCGCTTGAGGCAATCTCTGAACAATAACAGCTCTGTACTGCTGCAACAGGGCCAGACAATCACTCTGGAAGTCACTCTGGGTTCTGCAGCTCAAGGCCAGTCCGCTCTGGCACCTTATCTGGCTGCTCCCGGAACCTGGCGCAATTATGTGCGGGGCAATGCGGCACTGATCCCCTTTGACCGCCTCACCAACGATGTACAGCGTCAGGCTGTATTGAAGCTCTTCCCTTTGGATTATGTGGATGCTTCCGGCTGGCACCACTTTGTCCGGATATCCAATACCCGATATCCTGAAACGATGAAAGCTCTGTGTTACTGGCTTACGGGCTCGCCCGACAATGCACCGCTCATACTGGGAACTGATGCGAACCGGCACATACGAGAACCCCTTCAACGGGGTGATCGCATTCTCTTTCCCCAGCCTTTTCTGCGACCTGTCATGAAAGAGCATTGTCAGTCTCTGGCGTCCCGCACGCCTCTGTCCCCTCCAGTTCCGACGACGCCGCTGACTCCTCCCAAGACGCCGGTCAAAGATCCCATTCCGACGGCTGTCTCTCCTCTGCTTCCTTCCACAGAGGCGCGTGTCGTTGAAGCTCTTCCCCAGCCCGGGAAAACACCTGTTCCAGATGAGGCAAATGGGGCTTCCGCTGAACCCTACCGCACGGACTATCATAAAGATCTGGAATATGGGGAAGACCGGGAAGGCCCATATGCCATTTACCGCTTGAAGCCCGGTGAAAGTCTGTACTCCGCTGTTGTCGTTCGCTTTACGGACTATACGCACAATGCCGATGTCTTGCTTGCCTGCGAGAAGGTGGCTGCACGGACAGGCATCAAGAACATGCATCATGTGACTGTCGGTCAGCGTATCAAAATTCCGGCGGATCTGCTCTCCGATCAATATCAGGCGCGGGGCACAACGCAACGTGAAAGTTATGAGAACATTCGCGAGGAAGGTCGGCGCCTGCAGGCCATACGCACGGGGACCCGTGATCTTGAAGGAGTGGTCGTTGTTCTGGATCCCGGTCACGGAGGCATTGATCCCGGCGCTATCCGCGAATCGGACGGACTCTATGAAGATGAGATCAATTATGACATTGCCTGCCGTATCAAGGGGATTCTTGAAACAACGACCCGGGCACAGGTATACATGACTCTGGAAGATCCCAGCCAGGGTTTCCGTCCTTCCAACAACACACGCTTTGTTCATGACAAGGATGAGCGTATACTTACAACCCCGAAATACCTCATTACGAATAAAGATGTGGCGAACAATCTCCGGTGGTATCTGGCTAACAGCATTTATTCCGAAGCACGCAAGCAGGGTGCCGATCCGCAGAAAATGATCTTTGCCAGCATCCACTGCGACTACATCTATGATGAGACCGTACGGGGCATGATGGTCTATGTGCCCGGCACGGCCCATCGCAAAAACCAGGAAAGCCACACAACGGGCGTTTACGCTCAGTTTGAAGAAGTGAGAAAAAACCCTGTCGCATCGAGTACGGCCTCTCAACGTGTACAGGATGAAGCCCTCTCCCGCACTTTTGCAGAGACACTGACCCGTTCGCTCCGCGCACACAATCCGCCCTTGAAGGTACACAGCATCGGTAATCCCATACGCAGTGAAATCCGGCGATCCGGTGGTAAATCCTATCTGCCCACAGTCTTGCGCAACACAGCCATCCCCACAAAGGTACTCATTGAGGTGGCCAATATGAACAATTCCCGGGATCGCCAGCACCTCTCCAATCCCGACTGGCGTCAGTGGTTTGCCGAGTCTTTTGTGGATGCCCTCCGAAGTCACTATAATAAGTGAGGTGACTCCCGCAACCGGAGCCTGCATCCATAGAAGGGTTGAGCATGATGATTTTACCTGAACGTCCGCGAAGACTGCGGCAAAGCCCCGCCATTCGCCGGATGGTCCGGGAAACCCGGCTGTCGGCTGATCAATTCATCAGCCCTCTCTTTGTCCGTGAAGAAGAAAAGGCACGGCATCCCATCGCTTCCATGCCCGGACAGTATCAACTGGGTTTTTATGAACTGGAAGAAGAAGTCCGGAAGATTCAGGATCTGGGGATTCCGGCTGTGCTGCTCTTCGGTATCCCCTCAAAGAAGGATGCTGAAGGTTCTTCCGCCTGGGATCCGGAAGGGGTCATCTGCAAAAGTATCGAGCGTATCAAAAAATGCTGTCCCGACCTCTGCGTCATCACCGATGTATGCCTCTGCGAATATACCAGCCATGGCCATTGCGGGATCATTGCAGACACGCGACGGGGCACACGGGACGTGGACAATGATGCGACGGTGGAAGTGTTGATCCGTGAAGCTCTGGCTCATGCCCGGGCCGGTGCTGATATGGTCGCTCCCTCGGACATGATGGATGGACGCATCGGCGCCATCCGCGACGCTCTGGATGCCGAGGCTTTCGAAGAGGTCGCCATCATGGCCTACAGTGCCAAATATGCCTCCTCGTTTTATGGGCCTTTCCGGGATGCGGCCGAGTCTCCCCCCTCTTTCGGTGACCGGCGCAGTTATCAGATGGATCCGGCCAATGCCAATGAAGCCTTGCGGGAAATCACTCTGGACCTGGAGGAAGGAGCGGATATCGTCATGGTCAAACCCGCCCTCGCCTATCTGGATATCATCCGACAGACAGCCGACACCTTTTCAGTACCCATTGCGGCCTATAATGTTTCCGGCGAATATGCCATGATAAAGGCGGCGGCGGCTCAGGGCTGGCTCGATGAAAAACAGACTGTACTCGAAATTTTAACGGCCATACACCGTGCCGGTGCCTCGCTGATTATCAGTTATTTTGCACAGGATGCGGCGAAATGGCTGCAGCGATGAAAGTGTCTTCCATGAATCATGATCATTCTCAAAGCTTGTGGACTGAAGCACGGGAAGTCTTCCCCGGTGGTGTGAACAGCCCAGTGCGTTCCTTCAAATCCGTAGGGGGCACGCCCTTTTTCGTCAAGGAAGGCAAAGGTGCTTTTCTCATTGACGTGGATGGCAACCAATATGTGGACTATGTCCTTTCCTGGGGCCCGCTGGCTCTGGGTCATGCCTGCGAAGAGGTGGTGCAGGCGGTGTGTGAGGCGGCGGCCCGGGGCTTCGGCTTCGGCGCTCCCACGGAAGCGGAAACGCTGCTGGCACGGAAAATCCAGTCGTTCATCCCTTCTCTGGAGCAGATGCGTTTTGTCAGCAGCGGCACGGAAGCGACCATGAGTGCCATACGGCTGGCCCGGGGTTATACCGGCCGTGATCTCATCATTAAAATGGATGGCTGTTATCACGGTCATGCAGATGGCCTTCTGGCGAAGGCCGGCAGCGGAGTGGCTACTCTGGCACTCCCCGACTCGCCGGGAGTACCGGAAGCCGTGACGGCCAGCACGATTATCGCAGCTTTCAACAATATTGAAAATCTGCGGGAGATCTTCGCCCGTTATCCGGGAGAAATTGCAGCGGTCATTCTGGAGCCTGTAGCGGGCAATATGGGCGTTGTTCCGCCTGAACCGGGCTATCTGGAGGCTCTGCGACAGCTCACCCGCTCTGAGGGCTGTCTGCTTATTTTTGATGAGGTCATGACCGGCTTCCGGGTGGCTCTGGAAGGTGCTCAGGGACTCTTCGGCATAACACCTGATCTGACCGTTCTCGGCAAAGTCATCGGCGGCGGGTTGCCTGTAGGCGCTTATGGAGGTCGCAAAGCCATCATGGATCATCTTGCTCCGCAAGGCCCTGTTTATCAGGCGGGCACCCTTTCCGGAAATCCCGTGGCCATGACAGCAGGCTTGAAAACATTGGAACTTCTGGGCGAATCCGGGGTCTTTGAAAAGATGTGCGACAGGCTGACTTCCCTCTGTACGGAGCTGGGCGAGCTGTTGAAGCAAAAAGGAATTTCTTATCAGCAGAACCGGGCGGGCACCATGGCCTGTACTTTTTTCACGGAAGAACCCGTCAGGAATTATGAGGATGCCAAGAAGTCGAACACGACCTTCTATGCTCGCTGGTTCCACGCCATGATGGAAGAAGGGGTCTATTGGGCACCCTCACAATTTGAAGCGGCTTTCATCAGCAAAGCCCACGATACGACCGTGATAGAACGTACCCTGGACGCAGCGGAAAAAGTGCTTTCCCGGGGTCTTGACGTCTGACAATGATTTGCGAATCCATCCAATCACAAGGAGAATAAATTATGCTGACTCTCGCTTCTTTACTGTTCATGACAACAGTGCATCTGAGCTCTGTGGAGGCCGTCGTTTCTTTCGACGAGGCCCAGCCTGTATGGATTGAAGGACGGGAAGAGGAAATGAATCTCTGTCTCGGCTTTCGAAGCAGCTTCGACTCTCCCGGAAATGGTCCTGTACAGGTGCGCATCACCGCCTCCACCTTGTACAGACTCTATGTCAACGGTGCCTTTGCCGGTCATGGTCCCGCCCGGGGACCCAGAGGCTTCTACCGTGTAGATGAATGGGATATCACCCCTCTGCTCCGTGCGGGAAAGAATGTGGTGGCCGTGGAGGTGGCCGGGTACAACTCCAACAGTTATTACGTTCTGGATCAACCCAGCTTCCTGCAGGCGGAGGTTATTTCCTCCAATGAGGTATTGGCCGCCACAGGTGCCGGAGACAATCAATTCAAAGCCCACATCCTCTCTGAACGATTGCAGAAGGTGCAACGCTACAGCTTTCAACGACCCTTTATTGAAGTCTATTCGCTGAAAGAGGATTTCAATGCCTGGCTTGCTGATGCCAACAAAAGCATGCCCCGCGTCAATCTGAAAGTGGTGGAATCCAAAGCGCTTCTTCCCCGGGGTGTCCCCTATCCCCTCTTCCCTCTGCAGGTTTCACAGAAAGTAATTTCTGAAGGGACTATGATACAGGGAGAAAATGAGAATCCCTATCTTGATCGCAGTCTGATGAATATCGGTCCAAAACTGAAAGGCTTTGTCCGTGAAGATCTGGCTGTGGAAATCTCCGAGGAATTATGTCACTGGCATCCGAAAAATTGTGTTCCTGTGGCTGAGGATGCCTCCAAACCCGGTCTTTTCGCTCTGGAAACCGGCGAATTTCGTGTTCTGGATCTGGGCTGTAATTTGAGCGGATTTGTGTATTTGCATGTGGATGTGGCGGAAGCATGCCGCCTTTATATCACGTTTGATGAGCAACTGGACGGGCTGGATGTGAACTGGCGACGGCTGGGCTGTGTCAATGCTCTGACCTGGGATCTGGCTCCCGGCTCTTACAATCTGGAAGCCTTTGAACCTCATACACTGCGCTACATGAAAGTCTTTCTGGCAAAAGGCCGCGCAACCATCAGTCATACGGGAATGCGACTCTATGAAAATCCTGAGGCGACCAGAGCCCAATTCACCTGTTCAGATGAGCGTTTGAACCAGATCTTTGAAGCGGGCCGGACCACCTTCGCACAGAATGCCGTGGACATTTTCATGGACTGTCCCCATCGTGAGAGAGCGGGCTGGCTTTGTGATTCCTATTTTACGGCAAGAGCCGCCCAACTCCTGTGCGGCAACCATGAAGTGGAACGCTGCTTCCTGGAAAACTATCTGCTGGCGGAAAGCTTCCCCTGTCTGCCTGAAGGCATGCTGCCCATGTGCTATCCCGCCGATCACTATGATGAGGTCTTCATTCCCAACTGGGCCATGTGGTTTGTCATGGAACTGGGTGAATTCGCCAATCGCAGCGATGATCCCGCCTTTATCGCACGCTTCCAGCCGCGGGTGGAAGCACTCTTCAAGTATTTTGAGCAATTTGAAAATGAAGAGGGACTCCTGGAAAAACTTGAAAGCTGGGTCTTTGTGGAATGGAGTGCAGCCAACAAGTTTGTGCAGGACCTCAACTATCCCTCCAATATGCTTTATGCCGGCGCACTGGAAACAGCGGCAAGGCTTTTTGATGTGCCGGCCTGGAAAGAAAAATCAGAGGCCATCAAGCAGCGTATCCGTGAGCAGTCCGGTCAGGGACTCTTTTTCGTGGACAATGCAATGCGTGGCGAAGACGGCCGCCTGGTCATTACGGATAACCGCACAGAGGTTTGCCAGTACTTCGCCTTTTATTTCGGTATCGCAACACCTGAAAACAATGCAGAACTCTGGCGGATACTGCAAAGCGAATTCGGTGCCGATCGGATGGAAAAAGGACTCTATCCGGAAATTCACCCGGCCAACGCATTTATAGGAAATATGCTGCGCTTTGAACTCCTCTCCCAGGCGGGCTTTGCCGAACAACTCGTCAAAGAAACAGCTGACTATCTCATGTATATGGTGGAACGGACAGGCACACTCTGGGAAAATATTCAGGACGCCGCCAGTCTGAACCACGGCTTCGCCTCTCATATTACAGTGACCCTTTTCCGTGATGTCCTCGGTCTCCGTACTGTGAACACAAAAGAAAAAATCATTCATATGAATATCCGGGATATAAGTCTGGATCATTGCAAAGCCTCACTGCCCGTGGCCGATGAGTTCATCCACGTGGCCTGGAAGAAAGAAGACGGTGATCTGGAACTGTCCCTGGGCCTGCCTGAAGGCTATAAGGCCATGATCGAGAACAATACCGGGCTCACCCTGCGCATGCAGGAAGCGCCCGCCGCAAAATAGCCATACC